>NZ_CP048810.1:3030000-3345000 GCF_013347965.1 Pseudomonas bijieensis
CCAGCAGGTCGGTAGTCGCACCGAAGCTCTGCACGATGGCATCGCTGTAGCCCGACGTCGCCAGTTGCTCACGCACCTTGGTGACGTCGGCCGGACGCTCGTAGGTCAGCTCGATGAGCGTACCGCCGGTGAAGTCCAGGCCGTAGTTCAGGCCCTTGTGGAACCAGCTGAACAACGCCAGTACGGTAAGGAACAATGTGACGCCGAACGCAACGTTGCGAACGCCCATGAAGTTGATTGTACGTAACATGGCAGCCCCTTAAATCCACAACTTCTTGAAGTCACGACCGCCAAAGATCAGGTTGACCATTGCGCGGGTCACCATGATGGCCGTGAACATCGAGGTAAAGATCCCGAGGGACATGGTCACTGCGAAGCCCTTGACCGGGCCGGTGCCCATGGCGAAGAGAATCCCGCCCACCAGCAATGTAGTCAGGTTGGCGTCGAGGATCGCGGTGAATGCCCGGCCGAAGCCTTCGTTGATTGCCCGCTGGATCGACATGCCCGCGGCGATCTCTTCACGTATCCGCGAGAAGATCAGCACGTTGGCGTCCACCGCCATGCCCATGGTCAACACGATACCGGCGATACCCGGCAGGGTCAGCGTGGCCCCCAGCAGCGACATCAGCGCCAGCAGCATCACCATGTTCACCGCCAGCGCGACGGTGGCGATGATGCCGAAGAAGCGGTAGATAGCGATGATGAACAGCGACACGAACAGCATGCCCCACAGCGAAGCATCGATACCCTTGGTGATGTTGTCGGCACCCAGGCTCGGGCCAATGGTGCGCTCTTCGGCGAAGTACATCGGGGCGGCCAGACCACCGGCACGCAGCAGCAGGGCCAGCTCCGAGGATTCACCCTGGCCGTTCAGGCCGGTGATGCGGAACTGGCTGCCCAGCGGCGACTGGATGGTCGCCAGGCTGATGATCTTCTTCTCTTCCTTGAAGGCCTGCACCGCGACGTCTTTCTCGACACCGTCGACCACTTGCTTGGTGTAGGTGGTGATCGGCTTCTGCTCGATGAAGATCACCGCCATGCTGCGCCCGACGTTGCTGCGCGTGGCGCGGCTCATCAGTTCGCCGCCATGGCCGTCCAGGCGAATGTTCACCTGTGGGCGACCCTGCTCGTCGAAGCCCGCCTGGGCGTCGGTTACCTGGTCACCGGTGATGATCAGGCCACGCTCGATCTGCGCCGCCGGGCGATTGCCCTCGCGGAACTCGAAGCTCTCGGACGTCGCTTTGGAAGCACCCGGCTCAGCGGCCAGGCGGAATTCCAGGTTGGCGGTCTTGCCGAGGATACGCTTGGCTTCGGCGGTGTCCTGCACACCCGGCAGCTCAACCACGATGCGGTTGGCGCCCTGGCGCTGCACGATCGGCTCGGCCACACCCAGTTCGTTGACGCGGTTACGTACCGTGGTCAAGTTCTGCTTGATGGAGTATTCGCGGATTTCCGCCAGCTTGGCCGGGGTCATCGCCAGACGCAGCACCGCCTGACCATTGAGGTCGGCCGGCACGATGTCGAAATCGTTGAAATTCTTGCGGATCAGCGCACGGGCCTGCTCGCGGGTATCTTCATCGCTGAAGCCCAACTGAATGGCACCGTCGAGTTGCGGCAGGCTGCGATAACGCAGGCGCTCTTTGCGCAGCAAGCTCTTGACGTCGCCTTCGTAGACTTTCATCCGCGCGTCGAGGGCTTTTTCCATGTCCACTTCCAGCAGGAAGTGCACACCGCCGGACAAGTCCAGACCCAGCTTCATTGGATGCGCGCCGAGTTTGCGCAGCCATTGCGGAGTGGTCTGGGCCAGGTTCAGGGCCACAACGTAATCGTCGCCCAACGCCTTGCGCACCACGTCCTTGGCTGGCAGTTGGTCCTCAGCCTTGACCAGACGCAACAGGCCGCCCTTGCCGTTTTCGGCGATGGACGCAGCCTTGACGTCGATATTGGACGCTTTGAGCGCAGCGCTCGCACGGTCCAGATCGGCCTGGGTGACCTGCAGCGCAGTGCTTGCGCCACTGACCTGAATGGCCGGGTCATCCGGGTATAGATTGGGAGCGGAATAAATCAGACCGACCGCCAGCACCGCCAGGATCAGTACATATTTCCACAGAGGGTATTTGTTCAGCATCACGCCGCCCGCTTATGACGCGGGGCGCCTTGCGCGCCCCGTCGATTGAATAGAAGTTGTTACTTAGATCGCTTTCAGCGTGCCTTTTGGCAGCGTGGCCGCGATAGCGCCCTTCTGGAACTTCATTTCAACAGTGTCGGACACTTCCAGTACCACGAAGTCATCAGCCACTTTGGTGATCTTGCCAGCGATACCGCCGGTGGTGACCACTTCATCGCCCTTCTGCAAGTTGCTCAGCAGGTTCTTCTGCTCTTTGGCGCGCTTGGCCTGTGGACGCCAGATCATCAGGTAGAAGATGACCAGGAAGCCGACCAGGAAAATCCACTCGAAACCGCCGCCCATAGGGCCGGCAGCAGCAGGTGCAGCCGCGTCAGCCATGGCATTAGAGATAAAAAAGCTCATTTAGCACTCCAGTTGCAAGTATTGAATCTAGGGATCGGAAAACTCAGTCCAAGGGCGGTACAGGCAACCCGCGCTTGGCATAGAAGGCCTCGACAAAGGCGGCCAATGTACCCTGTTGAATAGCCTCGCGCAAACCAGCCATAAGCACCTGGTAATGGCGCAAATTGTGGATGGTATTGAGCATACTGCCGAGCATTTCGCCGCACTTGTCCAAATGATGCAGATAAGCGCGGGAGAAGTTCTGGCAGGTGTAGCAATCGCACGTCGGATCCAGCGGCGAATCATCATGGCGATGGAACGCGTTACGGATCTTCAGCACGCCAGTGTCGATGAACAGATGCCCATTGCGGGCATTACGGGTTGGCATCACGCAATCGAACATGTCCACACCGCGGCGCACACCCTCAACCAGATCTTCCGGTTTGCCAACGCCCATAAGGTAACGAGGTTTGTCAGCGGGCATTTCGCTCGGCAGGTAATCGAGCACCTTGATCATTTCGTGCTTGGGTTCACCCACCGACAGGCCACCAATCGCCAGGCCGTCAAAGCCGATCTTGTCCAGGCCTTCGAGCGAGCGCATGCGCAGGTCGCGGTGCATGCCGCCCTGGACGATGCCGAACAGCGCCGCGGTGTTGTCGCCATGGGCGTTCTTCGAACGCTGGGCCCAGCGCAACGACAGCTCCATGGACACCCGCGCCACGTCTTCATCGGCCGGGTACGGCGTGCATTCGTCGAAGATCATCACGATGTCCGAGCCCAGGTCGCGTTGCACCTGCATCGACTCTTCCGGCCCCATGAACACCTTGGAACCGTCCACCGGAGAAGCGAAGGTCACGCCCTCCTCCTTGATCTTGCGCATCGCGCCCAGGCTGAACACCTGGAAGCCGCCGGAGTCGGTCAGGATCGGGCCTTTCCACTGCATGAAATCGTGCAGGTCGCCGTGGGCCTTGATCACTTCCATGCCTGGGCGCAGCCACAGGTGGAAGGTATTACCGAGGATGATTTCCGCGCCAATCGCCTCGATGTCACGCGGCAGCATGCCCTTGACCGTGCCGTAGGTGCCCACCGGCATGAACGCCGGGGTTTCCACGGTACCGCGGGGGAAGGTCAGACGACCGCGACGAGCCTTGCCATCGGTGGCGAGCAACTCGAAGGACATGCGACAGGTGCGACTCATACTGTTTCCTCGGGTCCGCGTGGCGCGGGGTTACGGGTGATGAACATCGCATCACCGTAGCTGAAAAAGCGGTATCCATGCTCGACGGCGGCCTTGTAGGCAGCCATGGCTTCGGGATAACCGGCGAACGCCGAAACCAGCATCAACAGCGTGGATTCGGGCAAATGAAAATTGGTGACCAGGGCATCGACCACATGAAACGGCCGGCCCGGGTAGATAAAGATATCGGTGTCGCCACTGAACGGCTTGAGCACGCCATCGCGCGCGGCGCTTTCCAAGGAGCGCACGCTGGTGGTCCCCACCGCCACCACCCGACCACCGCGCGCACGACAGGCCGCCACGGCGTCGACCACATCCTGGCTCACTTCCAGCCATTCGTTGTGCATGTGGTGATCTTCGATGCGCTCCACACGTACCGGCTGAAACGTGCCGGCGCCGACGTGCAGCGTCACGAACGCCGTCTCCACGCCCTTGGCGGCAATCGCCTCCAGCAACCGCTGATCAAAATGCAGCCCCGCCGTCGGCGCCGCCACCGCCCCCAGGCGCTCGGCGTACACGGTCTGATACCGCTCGCGGTCCGAACCTTCGTCCGGGCGGTCTATATAAGGAGGCAACGGCATGTGCCCGACACGGTCGAGCAGCGGCAACACCTCTTCGGCAAATTCCAGCTCGAACAACGCATCATGCCGCGCCACCATCACCGCCTCACCACCGCCGTCGATCAAGATCGACGAACCGGGCTTGGGCGACTTGCTGGAGCGCACATGGGCCAGCACACGGTGACTGTCCAGCACCCGCTCCACCAGAATCTCCAGCTTGCCGCCGGAGGCCTTCTAGCCAAACAAGCGCGCCGGAATCACCCGGGTATTGTTGAACACCATCAAATCGCCCGGGCGCAAATGCTCAAGCAAATCAGTGAATTGACGGTGAGCCATGGCACCGCTGACCCCGTCCAGGGTCAACAGTCGACTGGCGCGACGCTCGGCCAGAGGGTGGCGAGCGATCAGCGAATCCGGGAGTTCGAAGGTAAAGTCAGCAACACGCATGATGGGGTTCGTCTAGCAGGGCCGGAAAGTCTAGCGGAAATATCAAAAATTCACCATGAAACGTGATTGACCAACGGTAGGCACCTCTCTATACTTCGCCGCCATTGAGCCCTGATGGCGGAATTGGTAGACGCGGCGGATTCAAAATCCGTTTTCGAAAGGAGTGGGAGTTCGAGTCTCCCTCGGGGCACCATCTTAAAGAAAGACCTTGAAATTCAAGGTCTTTTTTTTCGTCTGAAGGAAAGTGGGTTAGCCGTGACCTCAGCCGATCCCCGCACCCTTTGTGGCGAGGGGATTTATCCCCGCTGGGCCGCGAAGCGGCCCCAAATACCAAACCTGTGGCACGGAAGAATCTGTGGTCAGTAAAAGAACCCGTGGCGAGGGAGCTTGCTCCCGCTTGAGCGCAAAGCGCTCACAAAAATGTCACTGCCCCCACCGATACTCCGAGCTACCACCGCCAAGGCATAAACCATCAACCCAACTCCACCCCACCCTCCTCACCCAGTCACAAAGGATTTCACCCCATGGAATTGCTGCTGGAAACGGTCGCTCTTTACTCCCTCAAGCTGGCTTATGAGACGGAAGGCCACAGCCCGATTCTGCGAGATGATCCGTTGATGGGCAGTTGCGACCGTGAGGTTTTTGAGTTGTTGATACGCCGGGGCGATGTGGCTGGGATTCAGGGCGAAATCGGACGATGCCTGGATTTGGCATTGGGGGCGGTTGGTGGGGTGGATACGGTGCTTGGTGGTGAGCTGCATCGTTTGGCAAAAAATTTTGGTGCTGCACAGACGACCGAGGGGCTTTATGCTCCAGCTATCATTCTGAGGGATTATCTGCGGGATGTTCTTTGAACCGAACCCCGACAGGAGGAAATCATGATCGACTTTAAAATGGCTGAAGCGGCTGCCCGTAATGGCTTCAATGATTTTGTACAGGGAGCAAGTAACATCGTTCTGGAGGAGATTGTCATTTCAGATGACAATTCGCGGTATGAGGTTACCTTTAGCTACGATGTCGACCGCACCCCCTCTCCAATCTCAGGAACGCGTACCAGAACGCCGCTTTTTGAATTGGCCACTGTTTTGGGCAAACGGAAAGAATACAAGACTTTTTTAGTTTCATCTAAAGATGGTTCACTCAAGGGATTCAAACGCTACAAAGGCCAATAAGATGGCCAAAAACAAAAAAAGATCGGTACCCAATCACAAAAGAAACATAATTATTGATACCAACCTTCTGCTATTGCTAATAATTGGCAGCGTAGAAGAAGGCAGGTTCATCTCGAGCTCAAAGAGGCTGAAAGACTTTAGCGTTGGCGACTATGATTTGTTGCTCAAAGCCATCCAACCATTTGGAGAGGGCTACACAACGAAATACATTGCCGCAGAGGTCTCCAATCTTCTAGATTTAAAGGGATATGCTCAAGAGAAAGCCTTTGAAATTGCCAGAACCATCTTTGAAACATTCAAAGAGATAGACTCCAATCTCAACGACGATTTACACAACCCCTACCTTCCGCAATTTGGATTGACTGACTCCAAGCTAATCGAGCTGTCATCCACCCATTTAATATTCACCGCCGACGACCGACTATCCCCTCTATTATGGGGATCTGGTGAGGGAAACGTTTACTCACTGGCGATGATAAGAGCACTTGCATCTTAAGGCCGAGTGGGCCATTGGGAAAACTATCGGGAGATGGTTAAACAGTTGCCAAGGACACACGTGAATCTATAAATCGAAATCGAGCGAATCTGGCAGAGATGGACAGGCACGTTTGCAACGGGTATCCCTTCCCCACCTTTTGGCCCGCCTCAGGTTGACTCGTAAATCTCTGTTAGCTTTTTCACTCACTCTTCTACGTAACCAAGGAAGGTCTACAGAATTGAAGGACTCAGACTGATGCCAATTTCAACAGGGGATTTCTTCTACCCTTACGTAAAGTTCCTCCACGGCGCAGCCTACAACCTGCACCAGATCCTGGAGGGGCTTGGCGTCGTGTCTTCGACCTTCACCGGGCGTAACGACGCAGGGCAAATCACCGGAACCTACTGGTCGCCCGATGAAGCGATGGTGATCACGCTTGGCTATCTGATGATGCTGTCGCTGCTGCTGATCCCTTTGATGGCAGCCGCCGCCTATACGGTAGGCAAGAAGCGAGGCGTGCTCATCTTCTTCGCGCTCTTGCTCCTACCGGGTGTGTTGAACTGCCTTGGTCTTTTCCCCGTCATCAATTACCTGCCCATCCGTTACACCATCAATGGCGTTGGGAAACTGGGCAGCGAAGTCGGGCTGATTCCCCTGTTGATGCTTTGCGCCATTACCGGATGGGCCGTCATGGTACTTATCTATGACAACCTCAACCTCACCGAACGCTTCCGTCAGATATACGATCACTTCTGGTTTCCACTGGCATTGGTCGCAGCGGTGTTCTTCGTGGCGGACAACGGCGCCAATGAAGACACTGCATTGCTGAAGGAGGCGACAGCGAGCATCCAGGACGCCAGCTCGTTCCTGCTGAGCCAGATCAGGCGCTACGACGATTACTGTAAGGCTAATGGCTTGGATAACCTGAAGTCGTGCCAGTGGAGCAGCGATTCGCAGTGGACCTTTACTCACCTCAAGGAAGGTGAGGCCAGCTACTTCATAGAATTCGCACCGGACGAGTCCAAAGGGTTCTACGCCGCGAATAATAGAAGAACCATAAGCGATGAGGATGTGATCGCCATTCGCAAGGAGATCAACGACTACAACCAACGGTTGTGCCCCGTGAAGCACTTTTCCAATGGCATGTCGCGCTCATCGCCACTCTCTAGCACCTGCGAGTACGTCCCCCGCGGCTATTGCTCGGTCAATCCTGATGGCCCACCGGGTGTTGTGGACAAAAATATCAGCAGTCACACCGTAGCCTTGGCCAGCGAATGCATCGTTCCGTGGCTCGCCGGTGCTAAGCCGTCCTTGAAGCAATTGTCGGCGCTGGTCAGCCAGCATGAGAAGGCGAAGAATCACCGTTGGCTGTATTTCCTTGCTGTCGCTGTGGCGGTCGGAGCGAAGGTGGCCTTGGCTACTACGAAGCTATGCTTGATTGATGCACGGTCTGCGGAGGATAGGCGTCGAGTTCTGAGGGTTGCATGGCAAAAGCTGGGGCGGTGCGTTCGTGTACTGAAGCGACTGTTGGTTGGTTTCGGACGGTTAGCACGGTTTGCTGCGATTCGGGTAGCCAAGCTGGTTAAACGGGAGTAGCACGGCGGACTAGAATTCTACCGGTAGACACGCCGGGCGCCGGGGGGGTTACGCCAGGCCAACCCTGGTAATAAAGGAGGACAGACTTGTTTCAGCCAAAGAAAATAAATCAGTCCCCTTTTTTACAAATAAAAACCCCGTCGACTACAATAAATTTGAAGGAACAGCCAAATGGATCAAATTTTTCTCGTTCACAGTTATACTAGCATCAAAAAAATACCTATGCTTCGGAAAGCCTGATATAAAGTCAAATTTTTCAGTTTGATAAAAGTTCCTAACAATGAACTCCAAAAATTGTCTCGGCATGAGTGGAGAATGAACAGGAATACGACACCCCTCAATATCGCCCAGAGTCAAATGACAACTAGGATGCGCCATATCCTTAGCTGCCTTTAAATCATAATCAAACCTAAGTGGAAAGGGCACGACTCTTCGACTCACAATCTCCATATAGAGTTCCTCTCGCATATAAAGCTCGGGATCCTCTTGAAAAGGGCGAAGACTAGGCGAAGGATAGTAGGCCAGTCGGTGTTTTAGCAACACATCCCCCTCAAAACGATAAGATAGTTGAAGAAGCCCACCATCAATTAGTTTTAAACTAAAAGAACGACTCTCAAAGAGCTCTTTATAAATTAGATCATAATCGCTATCTACCATAGCAAGACAAATATTCTCAGCCCCCTTGAAAGAAACTTCCCAAAGACCGTTACCGACTTGCTTAGTTGCTGGGAAATTTTGATCATCTACTAAGCCGAGCCCAATAAGCTCGGCAGTCAATTGCTCCAAGTCTTCTCGCACCTTATCTCGAGGCGAACTGGCCCGGCTCATTTATTTCCACCTAGTAGCTGAAGAAGCCTAGCACGAGTCTCGGCATCTAGGTCTTCTGCATTCAGCTCGCCTGACTCTAGCGCCTGGGTTAGCTCTTGAGCTGTATATTTCTTTTGCTCGAGCCGCTGCTTCTCGTGCATTGACAAGTCACGATGTACAATTCGCAACTTACTCAACTGTTCATCCGTTGGGTATTGCATGTTTAGTTTGAAATTATTCCGCTTGAGTGTTTCAAACTCGTAAACAAGCGCATCCATCCCCGGACCAAAGCCGACCACACGCACCCAGCCTTTGCTTCGAGTTATGGCTGTAAATAAGCGATTACGCAGCGTCGACAACCCCGCCCCTAAACCGTCACAATCCTGAGCGTTTATAACGTAAACCATGCCGGCTTCGTTTCCTTTAGCCCTGAAAATTCCGGTAAACGTGACGGATCCTAAATCAGAGCGGAAAAATACATCGGCATCTGTATCAACACCTGCAAGATGGCTCTGAATTCCTCGACCAAATAAAATCTTGCGAATGGATGCACACCGCTCCCTTGCACTCACCGGGTCAGGATTGATGACAATTACGTCGTCGTGACGGAGTTCGTCTTCCGCGAGATTTTTCTCGATCTCCCTCGCCACCCATGCATTTTGCTCAATTTCATTAGGGAATTTTATGATCTGCACGAGTTGATCAATTGGCGAATGTGACTCTAAGAATATTGGGCTTGTTTCATCGGTGCGCTCCAACGAAACAAAAGCCCCCTTACTTAAATCACCACTATGCACTCGATAACCAATCTCCTCCCACAGACTAGGTTGCTCAAACATCTGAACTAGACCTGTATCAACCATCTTCGGAGGCATACGATATATACCAAACCCCAAAGCATGCGCAGTAACCAGTACTGGCCGAGAGTTCCGATAACATTTTTGCAGTATCACATCGCGCCGTTGATCACCTGCGAATGATACTAGTGCATTGCCTTTTTCATCCGTACCGAACAAATCTTCAGGCGGTGGCAGCGAGGTGCCTGAAAGGTTCTGCAGTTCGTCATATGCATATACTAAGCGCTTTGGAGCTTTCAGCATCGAATAACAAAGCTGGAGGAAGCTCGGGGAAAAGTCTTGAGCTTCGTCGACGAGAATCGTGTCATAAATTTCCAAAGGCTTTTTTATTATGTCAAGCGCTGACTTACATGCGCCATCAAAAGCTTTGTTATTGCCACCAAATCGCTGGCTTGCAGCACGAAAATCATAAAACTCTGAACCGCTATGCCTACAAGCCTCATAATAAATACCATCGCGCTCAACACCTCCCGGCGCCCCCCAAGCGTTAAGAATCCGCAACTTCGTCCAATCAGGTTCCTCACCACTTTGCTCAATACAAAAATTATTGATCAAGCGCTTAAACTGCCCCTTAAGTGAGCGAGTATTAAACGTCACTGCAATACGCCAATCAGGCTGCTGGGTATGTAAGTATGCGGCCTTTAGAGCAAGAACGATTGTCTTCCCAGAGCCTGCAAGCCCCCGAATTCGCTGGACTCCTTCAACCGTTTCTACAACAGCACGATTTTGTCGATAGTCGAGTGTTGCGATTGAGTCTTCAAGCTTCTTTAATTTCGCGCCAAGTGAGTCTGGTTTGGCGACCTCACGCTTCGAACGGCTTTTTCTGATAGACGAAAGACTTTCAACTGCAGAAGTAGTCAAACGATAAACTTCATCATCTGCATTCTCCCAGTTAAGACCTAATATTAACGCTGGCAAATTTTTTTCATTTGCAAGCGGATAACCATCCTCCTTCAAGCCTTCTACGTCATTTATGGCAGGCGCAAAGGTCACAACATGCAACTGAGGTAGCAAAATACGCCCCCTCATTAAATCCTTGTGAAGCCTCAACTTTGACTCTATTTTATTAACTAGATCGTCTTGCCTTTCGCCATAAGCACCAACGTCTTGCCCTTCAACTATGTCAAATAAAATAACGCCTTTATCAGGATTCAGAAACGTAGCATCAACGAAAAACTTACCTTCAGGTGTCGCAATAAGTGGATAACCAAAAAAGCAACTACCATCAAGCCCAATGATATGTGAAAGAGTCTCTTCCAACGCCGCAGAAGCGACAGGTTTACCGTTGGTACCTCTGGTGAATTCGACCGTATTCATTTAATAATTCCGAGTTCTGAGGCTTATGCAGTGCATTAGCCGTAAAGCCATTGATCGATTGTACAAGCATAGCGGCGGAAAAGAGCTCGAATAGCAAGACTTTAGATCTTCTTGTTACGACATCTGACAGGCGTGCCAAAGATAGTACGTTTGCCGACAATGCTCCAGTCCGCTCTCCCAATCTGTGAGCCTTGCGGTATCGGACCAGCCCTTGGAGTATTGGTCCAGCAGCGTGCTAACGCGAGGCTTTGGCCCCCTCTGGAAAAACGGGATAGATTTATTTTTCAGCTAAATAAATCTACCCCCTTTTCTCTCCGTCAAGCGTAGATGACGCTACCTCACCTCAACGATATCCAAAGCCCGATTCGCCAACAGCTCACTCACCTCAATCACCTGCAAAATCCCCAACGCAACCCGCCGCCGTGACCCATCCAGATCAAACGCCAAATCACTGATCATGGCATTCGCCGAAGCCAGGTTCTCACTGAGATTTGCAAGCAAACACTCAGAATCAACCCCAGGATCAATCCGTAAAATGGAGTCGGACTTATCAGACGTTTCGCTCTGAGGCTTGGGTTTCAGGTAGTAATCCAACGCGCGGGTGGCCGCGTCGTCGAGCTTTTTGTTGCGAGCAGACTGAGCACGGGAGGTGGGTTCGTCTGTTACTGGAGGATTCGGTGTAATTTTGACCATAGCCTTAGCTCTCTTTGGTTAGGGCCACTTCCCGTTCGCGACTAAACGATTGGGAGGCAGCTGTACGCAGGTTAGTCGACCGACGAGCTAAGGAATCGGCGCGCCCGAGGGCGCCCTGCGCACAGCCACCATCGAGTGCAGGGATGGGGATACCTGACTGATGGGCGCTTGAGCGACTTAGCAACGACGGGCGACTAAACCCGATCACTGATGAGCAGTGACAGGTCCCAAACTACCGACGCCACCCAAGGCGCACAAGCCGGCGGATTCTGGCGTAGTTGTAGGCAAAGGCGCAAGGCGAGGTCGGCTGGCGAGTTGCGGTTGCCCAATGGCTGACAGCCTCGGCTGACGCTTCAGATTGTTCCGGCCCTCAATAGCCAGCCCTACCTGTATTGAGGAAACCGGAACAACCACTTCAAGAAACCTCCTACATCGCGCCCCTCTCTTCCCGCGTTAGCGTCTGCGCTGCATTTAGCGGACGAGACTCACTACGTGGCGACACGCAAAAAAGATATCCCCCAGGTTCGAAACCCGCCCGGCGGCGACGGGCATCACGTCACCTATCGGGACATGACGGCCACCGAACTAGCCGAGCGCGAAGCCCGACAGCAGGCTCATGAAGCCATGCTCGCCCGGCAGGCAGCCTATGAACAGGAACGCTGGGCCACGGTGGTCAAGAAGCCTGTATTCACCATGACTGGAAGCGTGTTTGCCAAAAGCTGCAAGCTGCCCAACGGCATCATCGATTACAGCAACCCCAGCGGCTACGTCCCGGCGGATCTGGTCAAGCAGTACGGCGATCTTATGTGGCTCGGCGGCCGGAGCGCGGACCCATCCGGCGCCATTCCTCTCAAGCGGATTGGCGCGGGCTCGGTTCCGGTTAACTTGGGCCGACTCGCGCTGGGCGGTTCGGCAACTTCTGCGGCTGCAACTGCCGGCGGCACCGTCGGCGCGGCCCTGCTGACCGGCATCGTTGCCCTGCTCTGGCCCTCCAGCCTAGGCGACAGCGCGCTCTACAGCGAAGACCAGCTACGTGACCTCAAGCAAGCCCGCAGTCGCATGCGCTTGAGCGTCGAGCAACAGGCCGATGGCAGCCTGAAGGGCTACGGTTTCTACACCGGCCAGAACCGCGATTGGGAAATGGTCGACGTTGTCCAGTTCACCCCGCGAGCCGATCAGTTCATCGCCGACTTGGGTGACGGCATCGAACTGATCTGGACGCCGGCCATCAACCCGTCCGACACCCTCGGCATCCCCGCCCTGGAAGCAGCGCCCCAGGCACCTCCCATCTGGATCTATCCACCGACGCCGATGGCCGACAGCATCATTGTCGATCCGATCTATCCGCCGGAGTACAAGGATTTCATTCTGGTGTTTCCGGCGGATTCGGGGGTTCGGCCGGTTTATGTGGTTTTGAGTGTTCCGGGGGATCATAAGTACTACCCTGCTCCATTGTCACTTCCGGCGTTTCCAGATGCAAAGTCTGCCCCGTTAAAAACTGCTGTACGCGGGGGAGGTAAAAAACGCCGACGATGGAAAGATCGCTCAGGAAAAATTTATGAATGGGACTCACAGCATGGCGCTGTAGAGCTGTACACAAAACAAGGTAAACACCTTGGCGAATTCAATCCGGAAACGGGTGAACAAACAAAACCCGCAGATCCATCAAGGAGGGTAGAGAAATGAAACACATCATTGAAATTTTCGACGCGACATCCGAAGAGTTGTTACAGAGCGTAGAAATCCCACAGTCGCATTCAGAACAACTAGCTGAGCTGATGGGCTGGACGCTGCCTGAAGATCCATATGACGGCTATGATCTTTTGCCGGACCAGATAGAAACGTTAGAAAAATGGACCCACTCCACACTAAATGGCGACAACCGCATAATTCAAATCGTCTGCGTTGAATAAAGTTTAGGCCAAACAAACCCCGCCAAACCCGTCAGAACAACGCCACAACAACAGAGAAACACCATGCCTTACTTCTCAATAACAGGATTCCACCCAGACGACAAAAAGGGCAACTCATTACAGTTCGAAACTTACATAAAAGACGCAAAAAAAAAGAAGCGCTGGCGCAAATAACTGAAGCCAAACCCTTCGACAAAATTGAACCAAGAGAGCTGGAGATAACAGAGAAACAACTCAGAGAAACAGAAAAAGTTCTAGATATAAAACTTCCTGACGGACTGGAGCATTACATCGAAACTTGCGCCGATTAGCCATCAACAGAAATCGGACAAAAATCCATTCAATGCGAATCAACGGATCAAGCACCTGTCTATAACCAATCATTCTAACCCTCTACAAAACCGTCCCCAAAAAAAACTAATAACCTGTCACTCCTGACAGTATGCAGCTAAGCATCCCAGCCTTATTTTCATTTGTCTCGAGCAAAGGAAAGCCTGGAGTATCCAACGATACGAGGCGCACTCGTTGCTTGAGGCTCGAAAAATGCTGCCTGACTGGAGGAGAATAGTCATGTTGACTAAAGATGATTTCAAGTACTTCAAGGCGGGTGATAAGGTGCAGATCAGGCTTGACCCCAACAGCAAAACAACCCAATGGGTTTATTTTCATGAGATTTTTGCCGAGCGCCTGGAATATCATGATTTGAATTACAGGGAATATTCGGTTGAACTTTCGGCACTTACATCTCCGACAGATTCTTAATCGCCGAAATGGATGATTGTAGCGATCCTTATGTCCAATCGGCGCCAACAGGAGTTGGGCGGGTTGGATTTTCAGAAAATAAAAATAAAATAAAAATCAGAAGCTAGGGGTGTGGATTTATTACAGAAGGTCTTATTGGACAAGACATTCTCCTTATACATCGATAGCTGAGCCACTACAAATTAGAAGGGCAGACAAATGCAAAACTTACCCACAACGGGCTTTTACTTAGATAAAAAACGACGATTCCTTGCCACTTCAAAGATCCATTAAAGATGGGAATGTAATGCCGTATTAGCTGAACCTAGGCTTTCGACAGGGTTTGCTATGGCTTCTGGCGATCAATCACGATATGGCGCCCCTCTCAACGCTCTTTCCCAAACAACCGCTCGGCAATCTGCCGACCTCGCTCCAACCCTTCGTCCGTCAACCAGATCGACTTGTTCTTGTTTACCGGATCGCTGATGAGGCCTTGTTCATGCAATCGGTCCATGACCTCGAAGTCGAAACCTTTCCAGGTGTTGCCGTTGTCGGAGCTGAAGGCTGCCAACAAGGCAAGCACAGCTTCTTCTATCAATCTGTCTTCGTATTCCATGGTCGCTGCTCCGCTCGTGTTAGCAGGTAGGTAGCGCCGATTTTATACCAGCGCCCCTTAAAACCTTAGCCAGTCATCACCTCATCGGCTTGTTCGAGCGCCAACCGATACAAGGTGACAGCCGCCGGTTCCAAGTTATCACCCCAGCTCACACCGAAGCCCCATTCGCCCACTTGAGCAGTGCCGAACAATGACAAGTCCTTCAGAAGCCTGAGCACCAGGAATTGTCGGATGTGCTCCCGCAGGTCAACGTCGTAGCGTTTACCGTTGTCAAATTCCACCTGCAAGGCATGTTTGCCGGGGACGGGCTTCACGCTACTGATTTTGGCTTTGCTGATCATGGGTCAGCTCCTACGACTCTGTTCATTCCACACACACTGCAGGTCAGCGGTGTGCTTTACCGCCCACGCCAAGGCGGCACCTCAAGAATATCCAACGCCCGATTCGCCAACAATTCACTCACCTCAATTACCTGCAAAATCACCAACGCCACACGCCGGCGCGATCCATCCAGATCAAGCGCTAAATTACTAATCATCGCGTTCGCCCAAGCCAAATTCTCATGGAGAAAGAATCATTCCCAGGATCAATCCGAAAATGGAGTCGGACTTGTCGGACGTTTCGTTCTTAGGTTTAGGCAGCGGATCAAACACAAGGAAATCTTCGCTAACATATGCCATGCCGAACAGGCCCACCGCCATCACATATTCAACCTAAGAATAGAATCACTTTCTACCATGATGCGAGGTAACAAATTATCACACCATAATTAATATAAAGCAGCCTCTCGGGCGGCATAATCAAATGGATGCTTTAATTCCCGTTTCGACGAATACCTTTATACTCAATTATCTACTTACCCCCCCTTCAAGCCGCACCAGCTTGAACATTGAACCGACAGTGAGTCAACTCAATTAAAGGACTAAACATGACATCAATAGATCTTCCAGCTATACATATAACAGCATATGAATGGGACCCGATTGTAAGCCCCTTTGGCTCTGGAGCTGGATTTGGGTCTAGCACATTTGACCGTGAAGGCCCAACAAAAGACGGTATATTTGGCAGAGGCGCTCAAGGAGCACTCTATAATTGGGCACTTGCAAACTATGACACCATAACTAAAGCAATACAACAAAGCTACTCAGAAAAACATAAAAACCTACCAAAAACATTGGAATCCGAACTAAAATCCGCTCGAACCAACAACAACTTCATCGTTCTACCTAAAAATGAGTCCATCATTCGAGAGATAGCATTACGCGAAGCACTCATTAAGCACAAAGCGACCGAACTAGCCCAACAGACCAATGTGGCCAATACTTTTTACGGATCTTCCCCAATCAACAAAACACCGATTGACCTTGCAAGTCGATATCGCGCCCGACAACTGCTCAATACTGTTAAAGCGGCTTGGTCAGACTCGTACACCGCTGCCTTTAATGCAAAATTACTGTCTGAAGGAATTTCTCTCCTAACTGGACAATCTACTGTGCTCAATAGAGAGTTGAAAGCTGTTGAGGCTCGTATTGCTGCGGCCAAAGCTGCTGCAAAAGCCGCGGCCGACAAAGCTGCGGCAGTCGCGAAAGCCGCTGCTGACAAAGCTAAGGCAGACAAGCAAATCGAAGCAGACAACATCAAGGATGATATTCTTTTCGTCACTAACTTTTATAAAGAAGTAGCGGAAAAATTTGGCGAGAAGGCCTCGGCCCTAGCTAAAGAGTTAGCTGAAAGCGCTAAAAGCAATAAAATCAAAACCGCTGACGAAGCAATACACACATTCAACAAACACAAAGATTCAATACACAAAAAATTCGGAAAACAAGATCGAGAGGCTATCGCCAGGGCGATAGATTCTTTAGACAAAGAGACGCTAGCGAAGAACCTTTCCCGTTTCAGCAAAGGACTGGGTGGGGTTTCGAAAGGCGTTGACCTTGCAGAATTGCTAGTAGAATTTGTAAAGGCAACGGACAGTGGCAATTGGAAGCCATTCCTGATCAAGCTGGAAATCATTAGTTTAGGCGCAGCTGCGACCTTCATAGTTGCCGCAATATTTGGAATCGCTGCCACAACACCCATCGGCATACTTACCTTTGCTGTATTAATGGCGGCAACGAGCGCTTATATTGACGAAAAATTAATAGAGAAAATCAACAAGGATATTTTAGGCGCATAGACTTATGGGCGTTATTTTCTTAATGACGCCCTCACAGTAAAAAACCGCATAACAAACATGACAGAAAATGGCACAGCCAAAATATAACAAAATGCATAATACATAACATAAATGCTATTCTTAGCCGTACCCTCTTTAAAAAAACCGCTATACCAAAACTCCTTTGAAGTGAAATTCAACGCTATTCCTTCTAGGAATTTTTTCGAAAACGGATAAAGCACTGCGCTTACACCATAGAATACAATTTCCTTGGAGAGTGCGAGATCCCCGGCACTAGGTAGACCATACCAAGTGCATGCACAAACACAGAACATAACCACCCCCCAAATGAGATGGGTAAAATAGTATTGCTTATCCATAAATCCGAAATCCCTCTCCTTGATAGTTATACCACTAACGCCATTGCAACTTCTTTGGCTATCATTTAACTTCTGTTAAACATATCTATCAACATAAAGGGCTTTGCTGAGCAAAGCCCTTCCATCTAGGCGGCACGTAGCGCTGCCGCCCTACCTCACCTCAACAATATCCAACGCCCGATTCGCCAACAGCTCACTCACCTCAATCACCTGCAAAATCCCCATCGCAACACGCCTTCGCGATCCATCCAGATCAAACGCCAAATCACTGATCATCGCGTTCGCCGAAGCCAGATTTTCACTCAGGTTCGCAAGCAAACACTCAGAATCAACCCCCGGATCAATCCGTAAAATGGAATCGGACTTGTCAGACGTTTCGCCCTTAGGCTTGGGTTTCAGATAAAAATCCAACGCTCGCGTGGCAGCGTCGTCGATTTTCTTGTTGCGGGCGGACTGGGCGCGGGATGTGGGTTCGTCTGCCGCAGGAGGATTCGGAGTCACTTTTACCATCGTCTTGCTTCCTGTAATTGGAGCCATCACCCACTCGCTGCTAAACGATGGGAGGCAGCTGTACGCAGGTTAGCAGACCGGGGAAACAAGAAACCGGCGCGTCCGGGGACGCCCTGCGCACAGCCACCATCAAGTGCAGGATGGGAATCCCGACTGGATGACGCCTTGCACAACCTGTTTCACCGCGAGCTGCTAAACCCGATCACTGATGAGCAGTGACAGGCCCCAAACTACCGACGCAACTCCAGGCGAACAAGCCGGCGGATTCTGGCGTAGTTGTAGGCAAAGGCGCAAGGCGACGTCGGCTGGCGAGTTGCGGTTACCCAATGGCTGACAGCCCCGGCTGACGCTTCAGATTGTTCCAGCCCTCAATAGCCAGCCCTACCTGTATTGAGGAAACCGGAGCGACCACTTCAAGAAACCTCCTACATCGCGCCCCTCTCTTCCCGCGTTAGCGTCTGTCCTGCCTTTACCGGACGAGACTCACTACGTGGCGACACGCAAAAAGGACATTCCCCAGGTTCGAAACCCACCCGGCGGCGACGGGCATTACGTCACCTATCGGGACATGACGACCACCGAACTGGCCGAGCGCGAAGCCCGACAGCAGGCTTATGAAGCCATGCTTGCCCGGCAGGCGGTCTATGAGCAAGAACGCTGGGCCACGGTGGATAAGAAGCCTTTACCCATCGTGCCCGGAAGCGTGTTTGCCAAAAGCTGCAAGCTGCCCAACGGCATCATCAATTACAGCAACCCCAACGGCTACGTCCCGGCAGATCTGGTCAAGCAATACGGCGATCTCATGTGGCTCGGCGGCAGGAGCGTCGACTCATCCGGCACCATCCCCCTCAAGCGGATCGGCGCTGGTACGGTTCCCGCTACCTTAGGCAGGCTCGCGCTGGGCGGTTCGGCAACTTCCACGGCTGCAGCTGCCGGCGGCACCGTCGGCGCAGCCCTGCTGACAGGCGTCGTCGTCTTGCTCTGGCCCAGCAGCCTGGGTGACAGCGCGCTCTATAGCGAAGACCAGTTACGCAAACTCAAACAGGCCCGCAGCCGCATGCGCCTGAGCGTCGAGCAACAGGCCGACGGCAGCCTCAAGGGCTACGGCTTCTACACCGGCCAGAATCGTGATTGGGAAATGGTCGACGTTGTCCAGTTCACCCCACGAGCCGACCAGTTCATCGCCGACCTGGGGGATGGCATCGAACTGATCTGGACGCCAGCTACCAATCCGTCTGACACCCTCGGCATCCCCGCCCTGGAAGCCGCGCCACAGGCCCCGCACATCTGGATCTACCCCCCGACACCGATGGCCGACAGCATCATCGTCGACCCGATCTATCCGCCGGAGTACAGGGATTTCATTCTGGTGTTTCCGGCGGATTCGGGGGTTCGGCCGGTTTATGTTGTGGTGAGTACGGCTCATCATGACTACCACCCGAAACCCGATTTTTTACCTGCTTTTCCAGGCGCGAAATGGGCTCCGCCCAAAACCCGTGTGAAAGGTGGAGGGTTGCGTCCTCGCTGGAAGGATAATGAGAAATTCATATATGAATGGGATTTTCAGCACGGTGCAGTAGAAAAATATAACAAGCGAGGAAAGCACTTGGGCGAATTCGACCCTATTACCGGGGCCCAAACCAAACCAGCCAATCCAACGAGGTGGGTAGAACCATGAAACACAAAATAATGGGCGTAATAGACGGTGACGACTTTGCCTCATACGAACAAACTCTATGCATTGACACCCAGGCTCTAGCAAAAATCATGAACTGGACCAAAGAAGAAAGCTATTTGTACGATTACGAATTGAACACATCTCAAATTGAAGCATTGGAAAATGCGTGCTCAATAGAGCTACCTCGAAACCTGTTGCTTTTTTTAACCAGCAGTAACTAGGTTGGATAGGCCTCGTTAAACGCCAATGCAAAGTCTTCCGCTTTTGAAAAGAGCAGCATCTCCACGTCACCTATCTCGACATTGAGTTTTCGAGAGACATTCACCAACAGTCCGATGTAGGTCGAGTAGACATCGGTCGTTGCAATTCGAAGCCAGTGCTGTTGCCGCGCCAGGGTCTTCAAGCGCGGCCAACATGCGTTGAGCTGCGTGTTTCGACCTGCCAAGTGCGGAAACCACCAGCGTTGTTCATCACCGTGAATCATCTGCAGGACATTCAGGGAAAATGAAACCCGCGCATCGAAGATGGCATGCTCGTTTGGATTCGAGAATGCCGCCACTTTCGACCATGAGGCAATTCCTTTGTGATTTGGAGGCACTTGCCCCTGTGACACGGTCTGAACATAGCCTTGCATCGTTGCAGGTGCATTTCTTTTGACACCTCCCCAGACTCGCACCGCGTAGTCCGCAAGTGCCATCCGTTGTTCGGGCGCCGCCCCCCAATTCCGGGAGGCATTTCGCTTCAGTGCGTGTGTCTTTTCATACCAGTTCGAGCCACCAATCTCCCATTCAAACGAGTGGCGGACGAGCGCGGTATTAAACTTCCAAGTGTAGATTTGGGGAAGTGACGGCAGGTGCTGTGTGGCGTAAGAAAGCAGCGTATTTTCGAGAGAATGCATGAACGGGATCACGTGTTGAACGAGGCGGCCATGATAATGGACTCCCAGTGCTCCTACACGCCACGCAAAAAATCTTTCCAATCCATCCCCTCCCGCAAAGCCCCCATCCGCTCCAGCAAACGCCCCCACCCATCCCCTCGATAATGCCCCTTCACTCACCCCTACCGCTGCAACCGAGCACCGTGTACCCCATGAACCTACGCACCTTCATCCGGAGCTATTGCCACAACTCCAGGCTCGCCACGAATGCCCTGACCCGCCTGCACAAGGCGCTCTCCTCCCTGGCCGGCTACCTGGCCCAGCAAGGCTTCGATTCCAAAACGTGGCCGATCACCCGTGACGAAGCCACGCTGGACCGTCGCCTCAACACCGTCTGCCCAGAACTGGCCGCCACCGTGTTCAGCCACACCCGCGAAGGCATCATCCTGGTCGACCCTTTCGGGCGGGTCATCGCCGTGAACGAGGCCTTCACCCGGCTCACCGGTTACGGGCAGGAAGAGTTGAAGGGCCGTGACTTGAACTCCCATCGCATGGTACGGCGGCTCGCGGCGTTTTACGGGCCGATGAAGAACGCGCTGGATTTCCACGGGCATTGGTCCGGTGAGATTCAAAGCAGCCACAAGGATGGCCGGGAGATGACGTCGCGGATCAGCATCAGTGCGGTGCATGACCGGCACGGCAATGCTCAGCACTACGTGGCGCTGCTCAGCGACATGACGCAGATGAAACAGCGTCTTCAGCTCCTGGAGCGCGACGCCCGGTATGACGCGCTCACGCAACTGCCCAATCGCTTGCTGCTGGCCGAGCGGATGCGCCAGGCGTTGGGCAAGGCGCGTATCCATCAGCAGAAGGTGGCCATCGCGTTTATTGATCTGGATGGGTTCAAGGCGCTGAACGACAGTTATGGGCATGACTGGGGGGATCGGGTGTTGCAGATTGTCGCGGCGCGGATCAATGCGACGTTGCGTGAGGGCGATACCTTGGCGCGGCTGGGGGGTGATGAGTTTGTCGCGGGGCTGGTGGGGTTGCAGGCGGTGGAGGACAGCGAGCCGTTGCTCAAGCGGATGCTGGCGGCGGCGAATGCGCCGATTTTGATTGGTGCGCAGACGGTGGAGATTGCCGCGAGTATCGGGGTGGCGTTTTATCCTGAGCATGGGCATGAGGTCGATGGGCTGATCAGCAAGGCGGATCAGGCGATGTACCTGTCGAAAAAGGCCGGCGGGAATCGTTTGGCGTTTTGTCCGACGCGGTTTATTTCCCTCAATAGCGAAGTCTGACGGTGGTACCGACGGTTCGTTCGGCGCCGGTCATGACGCCGTAGTCGCCGGAGCCGAGCAGTGAATACACGGCGGTGATGTACTGACGGTCGAAGACGTTGCGCACCCAGCCTTCCACTTCCCAGGCACGGTCCTGGCTGCGCAGGCCCAGGCGCAGGTTGGTGAGACCGTAGCTGGGTTGATAGCTGCCTTCGCCGCCTTCGAGGGTGCCGGAGTAGCCGGTGCGGAAGCTGTAGTCGACGCCGCTGTAGGCTTCCAGGCCGTAGGGCAGCGGGTGGGTATGGTCGAGGCCGCTGCTGAGGCTCCATTGCGGCGCGTTGTAGAGGCGGTCGCCGCTGAGGTCGCAGGTCCATTGGCCCGACTCTGGTGGGCACGGTGCGTTGGGAAAGCTACGGTAGCGGGCGTCGCTCCAGGCCAGGCCCAGGCGCCAGGTGAGTTGCGGGTGAAGTTGCCAGGCGGAGTCGAGTTCGATGCCGCGCAGGCGGACTTTGCCGACGTTGATCAGGTTGTCGCGCAGGGGTGGCGCGAACACAGACGTGGGCGGGCTGTAGGTGAGCGCCTGGTAGTTGTCGACATCGGTCTGGTAGACGGCGAGGTCGAGCAATGCGCGCTCATCCCAGAAGCGTGTTTTCATGCCCAGCTCCAGGGACGTGGCGCGCTCCGGTTCGAAGGTGGGCGCGGTGAACGGGCCGACCACGTCGAAGTTGATGCCGCCGGCCTTGTAGCCCCGCGACCAGCTCACGTAGCTCATCACGGCATCGCTGAAGCGGTAACTGGCGCTGGCGAGGTTGGAGATATTGTCTTCCTCGATCGAATCCTCACGGTAGTAACCGCCACCGAGGGCGATGTCGCGCAGCAATTGCCCACCCGACTGGAACACCGGTGGTAAGCCGGTCAGCGGGGCCAGGTTGCTGACGTCGCGGGAGATCCAGCCGTCCTTGCGCTCCTGGCTGTAGCGCAGGCCGCCGGTGAGCTCCAGCGGCTCAATCGGACGCCAGGAGAGCTGGCCGAAAATCGCCCGGCTGTCGCCTTTCTGTTCACCGTCATAGCGTTGCCGGGCGCCGTCGAGCAGCATGGCCGGCACCTGGCTCGGATCGGTGATGTTAATGCCCAGTTTCTTCAGTTGCTCCACTTGATCGCCGACGAACCAGGGCGCGGCGTCCTTGCCGAATTCGGTGTCGATCCGGCGGTCGAGCTGTTGGCGCAGGTAGTAGAGACCGGCGACATAGTCGATGGACGAGCCGGCCGTGCCGGACAGGCGCCATTCCTGGCTGAACTGGCGGTGGCCCAGCTCGGTTTCGGATTGGATCACCGACAGCGCGGTGCTGTCGCTATCGCGGGTGGCGCGGTAGTCCCAGTCGCGGTAGGCGGTGATGCTGGTGAAGCGCATTGCCTCGTCGAGGTCCCAGTTCAATTCCAGTGAGACACCGTTCTGCAGGGTTTGCGGATGACCCGGCGCGTCGATCCGCGTTTCGCGTTGGTAGGGGTCGGGCTCGGTCAGCGGATAGCCGACGAATTTGGCGCGTTTGCGGGTTTGCTCGCTGTAGTGATTGACCAGCAGGACGTTGCCGGCTTCGTTTTGCTCGGCATAGTCAGCGATCAGGCGGGCGCTGAAGTCGGCGTTCGGCGTCCACAGCAACTGGCCCCGCAGGCCTTGGCTGTCGGCGTCGCCGAGGCGGGCACCGTCTTGCAGGTTTTCCACTGCGCCATCGGTGGAACTGTCGAAAATGTTCAGTCGCCCAGCCAGCACATCGTCCTGCAACGGCCCGGAAATCGTCCCGCGAAACTCACGCAAACCGTGTTCACCGTAGCTGGCTTCGAGGTTGGCTTCGGGCTGGAACGTCGGTTGCCGGGTGACGATGTTCAACGCGCCCGCGGTGGTGTTCTTGCCGAACAAGGTGCCTTGCGGCCCGCGCAGGACTTCGATGCGCTCGATGTCCATCAACTCGGTGAAGGCCATGCCCTGGCGCGCCTGGTAGACGCCATCGACGTAGGTGCCGACGCTGCCTTCCAGGCCATCGTTGTAAGCGGTCGCGCCGAAGCCGCGCAGGCCGAAGCCGGCATAACGCGCGTCGTGCCCGGACACCACCAGGCCGGGGACGCGCTGTTGGATGTCTTGCAGCCGATGCAGGCCGGCCTCGTCCAGTTGCTCACCGTAGAGGACGTTGATCGGGATCGGCACCTGCTGCGGGTCTTCTTCGCGGCGGCGAGCGGTGACGGTGGTTTCGTCGAGTGTGAGAGCAGTGGGCGCCGCTTGTTCGGCCTGGACCGACGCCCAGGGCAACGTCGAAAGGCTGCCGAGCAAGAGCAGTCGGTAACCCAAACCCGACATGCTAGAACTCCCGAGCCATTTCGCGACGCACTGTGTCCGGGCAGACCAGTGCCTTGACGCAGGCCAGCAATTCGCGGCTGTCGGCGGGCTTGAGCAGCACTGCGTCGAAGGTGAGGTCCTTCGGATAGCCCTCCGGTCTGCGTGGCGGGACCGCTGAGTAAAGCATCACGGGCAGATGATCCCAACGCTCGCGCACCTGGCGCAGCAGCTCCCAACCGTCCATGCCGGGCATCATCTGGTCGCTGATCAACAGGTCGACCGATTGTTCATCCAGGCAGGCCAAGGCGTCTTCGCCGTTCGCCGCCATGCTCACGTCAAAACCGTAACCGGCCAGCAGGTCGTAGAGCCATTCGCTGTTCTGCTCGATGTCGTCCACCAGCAGGACATGCTTGCCCTGGCCATCGAACGGCGTGACGTTGTTGTCGACGATACCGTTTTCCAGGTCGTGTTCCTGGGCGCAATTCAGTTGCAGACGAAAACTGAAGTGGCTGCCCTGCCCGGTGGCCTGGGGTTCGAGGCGGCTGTCCATGCGCTCCAGCAGTTGGGTGACGATGGACAAACCCAGCCCGCTGCCTTCATAGCGTTGCGCATTGCGACCGCGACGGAACGGTTGCAGCAGTTGTTCGAACTCTTGCGGGTCGATGCCGATTCCGGTGTCGATCACACTGAAGCGAAGTTCCACTGTGTCAGGAGCCGCCCCGGGGCAGGCGCTCACTTCGAAACGGATCTGGCCGTTGCGGGTGAATTTTGCCGCGTTCGCCAGGAGGTTCATGAGGACCTGTCGAAGGCGTTTGAAATCGGCCTCCACCAGCGGCGGCAGGTCATCCGCCAACACCGCCTCGAACGTGTTGCCCTGGCGCGCGGCAAGAAAGCCCGCCTCGTCTGCGATCTCTTTCAGGAAACCGTACAAATAGCCTGCGGCGAGGGTCAGTTGCATTTGCTCCAACTCGCCACGGGAAAATTCGAGCATCTCGTCGATCAGCTCCAGTTGCTGGCGGGCGTTGCGCTCGATCGTGGCCTGATAGTCGCGGTTGGGCCCGGCGTGCAACAGGCGCGCATAGTCGATGATGCGCACCAGCGGCGAGCGCAGGTCATGGCTGATGCGGGCCATCAACGCACTGCGGGCCGCCAGGGATTCGCGCAACTGCGCCGTGCGCAGCGCCACGGTGCTTTCCAGGCGTTCGTGCTCGGCCTGGCGTTGTTGTTCGAGGCTGGACAGGGCGTGTTTTTCCCGGTTGCGGCTGCGGCTGACTTCCATGATCAATGTGCACACCAGCAACGCCACGCCCGGCAACGTGGACGATAAGCTGTATTTGCTTTGCGGCGACTGCCAGAGCAACTGTTCCTGGGGGAAGAAATACCGCATCGACAATTGCGCAAGCAGCAGCCCGGGTACCAGCCAGGCCATCCAGTTGTAGCTGAGCCGCCCGCGCCAGGCCATGAACAGCGTGGCAAACAGCGCACCGTAGAAACTCAACATGGATATCTGGACTATCTGCGCACCCTGGACCGGATCGACCTTCAGCCACCAGAGTCGGCCGAAGACACAGCCCAGCAAAGGTATCCAATAGCTCCAGCCAACGACTTTGGGCAATCGGGAAACCTGTAGCAGCACACGCATGTAGGCCAGAAAAAGAACGAATGCGATCGCGCTGGTGCAGACCAGCAGCTCGCGTGTCCAGCCCAGCGCCGCCGGCCAGTAGATCAGGTAGCCGTTCAAGATGCAGGTCAGCAGGATGTAGCTCAGCACCGCCCCCGCATTCACGGTGAGCAGTCGAGAGCGGAGAATCCAGCCGACGATGAGGCCGAACGGGACGACCAGCAGGACGATGCCCAAGGTGAGCCCATCGCTCAGGTAAGTCCGTTGCTGACTGCGCAGCAGCGCCGGTTCGGCCCACAACTGCGGCTCCAGCAGCATCTGGAAATTGCTTGCCACCCGGACGTACAACGTGACGTTCCGCCCTGCCGCCAGCGTGACCGGAAACGCCGGCTGACGTACCGCCGGCTGCGGCCATTCGGCCAAGGGATGGGCAACTCCGGCATGGGCATCACGCCCCGGTTGGTAGACGCGAATGTCCTCCAGGCGCGGAGCCCCGACCACCAGCAAGCGCGAACACGCCACGGGGCTTGAGTTGGTGAGCTGCACTTTCAACCAGAAGGCCGAGCGGCTATAGCCTTGCGTCGGCCAGCTCGCGGTTGCGGCGTTGAATTGCGTATCGGGCAGTTGAGCGACTTGCTCCAGGCTCAAGCTGGCCTGGGTGTCTTCGAAAATGTTTATGGCGGGCATCAGGTCCAGGTGGTCAGCCTGGCAGACATCCACGGGCGCCGCGCGTAACAGGCCTGCGGGCAACATCGCCATCGCCAGCAATAGCACCTGTAGAAGCCGCATCAGGCGTGCCCGGCCGACTCTGCATCGGCAACGCCCAGGGTTTGCTGGCGAAACTGGCTGGGGGTCATGCCGATGCGCTGGCGAAAGGCGGTGGTGAAGTTGCAGGCATTGCGAAAGCCCACCAGATCGGCAACGTCCTGCACGCTCAGGGCGCTTTCGGACAGCAACGCCTGGCCGCGCCGCAATCGCGCGTCGCGAATGTAGGCGAACACGGTCAGTCCCAGGTGTTCGCGAAATATCCGCGAGAGACGTTTCTCATGGGTGCCGACTTTTTGCGCCAGTTGCACCAGCGAAGGCATGTCGTCGAGGTGTTCGTCAATCAAGCGCATCACGACCCGCAGCACGATCTCGTCGCCCTGCGGCTCCGGGTCTGCCGGGTTGTGTTGGCTGGGTGGCGGCGCGCGCCAGGTCAATTGCAGGTGGATCTTGATACGCGCCAGCACTTCCTCGGGGGCGCAGGATTTGGGGATGTAATCGACCCCGCCGACGGTCAGCCCTTCCAGGCGCTCGATTGAGCTGTTGGCCGACGACAGAAACAGGATCGGAATCTGGCGGGTCGACGGTGCCTCACGCAGAAGCCGGCACAGGCTGAAACCGTTCATTTGCGGCATGTGCACGTCCAGCACGATCAGGTCCGGACGCAATGCCAGTGCCCGCTGATAGCCCTGGTGGGCATCGCTGGCCAGGGAAATGCGCCAGGGTTGTGCCTTGAGCAGGACGAGCGTCGCACGGATATCCTCCGGGACGTCGTCGATCAGCAGAATATGCGGCGGCTCGGCCGACGCCGCGCCTTCAGCCGTAGCCGCCTGCCTTTCGTATCGTCCGTCGTCCATGCGCTACGCTCTCTTGTCGTGCGTTTGCCAATTAATTGCCGGAAAGCAAAGGTTTTGCAAAACCAATCGATGGATCGCTGAAAATCGTTATACCGATAGCGGCAGGTCCGGCAAAGACTTGAAGATGCTGGATGCCCCTGACCGCCCCACCGCTGGCGGCCTATGCTGAAACGCTTCCCCTTCGACAGGCAGGTTTTTGATGATTCAGTGCAAACGCGCCTATGAAACAGCGAGCGCCGAAGATGGCGTACGCGTCCTGGTGGACCGTTTGTGGCCGCGCAATTGTCGCAAGGATGCGCTGGCTATTGCCGAGTGGCTACCGGAGGTTGGTCCTTCTCATGAGCTGCGCAAGGCGTTCAAGGCGGGGACGGTTTCGTTCGAGCAGTTCAAGGTGGCTTATCGCAAGGAGTTGGCGGGGCGGCCGGAGCATTGGTGGAAGCTGGTGGATGTTGCGCGGGGTGGGACGCTTACGCTGGTGTATGCGGCCAAGTCGACGGTTGAGAATAATGCCGTGGTGTTGGCGCAATGGTTGGAGGATGAGGTGGAGAAGCGGGCACAGGGGAGTTCGCCGGTTTGCTACTTGTCCGAGTTTCCGGAGCTTTGAGTCACTGGACTAGCTCGCTCCCAAAATGGTCTGTGCCCGGCCAGCCACAGGGTGATGGTTGTCCTTTGGGTATGGTGCACAGCTAAGATGGCGCGCAGAGAAACCAATAGGAAGACAGCCGTGATGCAATCGCCATTTGACCCGTTGGTTCATATCGATTGGAAAACACCGGGCGGCGAGTTGCTCGGGTTGTTGCAGCATTACTATCCCGACATCGATGTGTTTACCGGCCCAGGGTTCGAGGCGTTGTTGGATGAGCTGTCCAACGAGATGCCCGAGGTCTGTTTCGAGGCGTTGGCACCCGTGTTGGCGGGTCAGGGTTATGACTTGTGGAACCTGGATGCCGGTGGCGATGATTACCGACCGGTGATTGTCCCGGTCGGTCAGCGCGAGGCGTTCGCCAAGCGCTGGCAGGGCCAGCGCGGCGAGCCGAGGTTCACCGCGAGTTTGATCGAGCCGCAGAAACCCGCCCCTGTCGCACGCAAACCGGCCAAACCCAAGCGCAGCAAGGTGAAGTGGCTGCAGGAAGTCCATGACTATCCCGGCGCCACCTATGTGCATGAATACAACTACCGCAACGGTTGGGCCGCGATTACCGAGCAGGACGAAGACCAGTGGCTGTGCTTTCTGATCGATTACAACCCATGGCCGCCCGCCGAGCAGGACATGCTCGAGCATCGAACCGATGGGGTTGATGGTGCTGACCTGACGCTCATCGATGCCAATGCCCAGCGAACGCTGTGGCGACGCCAGGTCAAGCGCGGTGATTACAGCGCAGATGACCGGTACCAATACGAGATCCGTCAGGGCGATGACATTGCGGTGTTCGGACCTGCCGACGTGCAATGGCCAGGCTTTGAAGAGCCCTGCGTGGTGGTGGGTGCCGAGGTATTCGAGCGTCAGCGCATTTACGAACCCGAGCATCTGACGCGGCTCTGGCGGATCACGGCGGACAGCAGCGAGGTGATTTTCGAGGACACCGATGACCTGACCATCCTGCCCATCGGCCCTCGCCGCTTGCTGTTCATGCAGCACAACGGCCCCAAGTGCTGGATTTGGCATCAAGACCCGCCGCACCAAACCATCGCCGCCCAACCAATGCCCGCCGACGCCTACAAGCTGCGGGCATCAACCGCGTACCTGGGGGGTGACGAGATTCTGCTGTTCAGCGAAGGCGCACGGCAGAACGTCGAGCATTCGGGTTATCAGGAGACGGTGCTGTTGGCGTGGCGCTTCAACTTCATCACCGGCGCCAAGACCAAGGCGGCGCTGGACGGTTTCGGCAGTGAACTGCGCCAGGACACACGCCTGCTCGTCACCCAGCCCAAGCAGGTCATCACCTTGCGCACGTTTCATGGGCAGCTGCATGTGGCCCGGGGGCATGGGGATTGGTGGGTGTGGAGTTATCGCGCCAATACCTTTGGCACACAGACGCTGGCGTGGTTTTGGAATCAAAACAGCAATGAAGTGGTGAAACTGACCTCAAAGGACATGCCGCGGATCAAGCCGGATGTTCGTTATGTGGCGGCACAGGATCGGTACCTGGCGTTTGAAACCGGGTTTGTGGCGCGGTTGCCGGTGTTTGACGAGATGGTTGAAGCCAAGGGGTGTGAGATCCTGGTTTTTGAGTGACGCATTTTTGCTGCGTGCGAAAAAAACAAGAAAGGGCTCCTGAGAGCCCTTTCCAGCTGACGTTACTCTATGACCGGATACCACGTCGCATAGTTATCGCTAAAGTCGTCCAGCAGAGGAAACTCCTCATTGCGGGCACCTGCCACGACTGCTTTTTTTCGCTCAAAAGCTTCTTTCATGTGCTCCTTGCAGAGCTCAGCAGAGATGTAACACAGTCCGTGCCAGCGATGGCGCCATGCGATTAACTGGCGATCGGTTTCTACGATAAAGACGGTTTTATTAAGCGACTTGCGTAGACGGGGGGCCGACTCGCCATGCAACGACCTGGGCACCCTGACTTCCTGTCCAAATTTGTCCCAGCCCGCCCATTGGCTATAAAACCTTAGCCGAGTGTCGTTGTTGATCGAGAGGAATTCATAGTAAGCGACGTCTGGCTTGGGTTGAGCCACCTCGCAATACCGGCGCATCAGCGTGGTGCTGATATTGCCTATCAGGTCTTCGGGAAGATGTTCTAAGACTTTGCGAAAGTGATGGAAATTATTGAAACCGAACTCTTTGCAGATGTGGGTCAATCGCTGGCAATACGTGTATTCGCCAATGACCGAGACTCGAGCCAATCCTTTAAGGTCGTCGACACACTCAGCAGCACTTGAACGGGACATAGCTCACTCCTTTAGCCAAATCAAAGACGTGCTTCGACTAGCATGCTGCTTGCAGTGGCTAAATAAGTGGGTAAGTTCACTTAGATTTTTCGTATTTCCCATCGCAGCAGGGAGGCTACTTGTGCCTGCACGTATAAAAACACAGAGCCACCTATGACGTAAACCACCTGATGAATCACTCGCTAACGCCGAACCATTGTGGCCAGAGCTTGCTCTCGCTCGGCTGCGCAGCAGTCGTAAAACCTGCCAACTGTTTTTCCTGGCGCGTCCGTGCTGATGGGTTTTGGGCTGCTTCGCAGATCAACGGGAATAAATCCCTTCGCCACAATTCATTGGCTCAAATACGCAGCACGCCACGAAACCCGCGCGCCGCATAATACGACTGCACGCCATTGTGGTAGATGAACACCCGACCATAGCGGTAATCGCCAAAAATCGCTCCATCGAGCGCGCGAAGTTCTGGAGGGGTTGCCAGCCAACTGGACGTCTTCGCATCAAATTCGCCAAGCTTCTGCAGGGCTCGATATTGGTCTTCCGTCAGCAGGGCGATGCCCATCTCTTCGGCCATTTCGATGGCACTGCCTTTGGGTTTGTTCTCCTTGCGCGCATCCAGGGCAGCGCGGTCGTAGCAAAGGCTGCGGCGACCGGTCGGGCTCTCCTTGGCGCAATCGCAGAAGGTAACGGCGCCGGTCTTCGGGTCGAGGCCGATCACGTCCGGCTCGCCGCCAGTGGCTTCCATGGCCTGGAGGGACTTCAGGGCATTGGGGTGATTGTCGAGCCGGGTCTGGACGTCGTCCCACTGGATGTCCGGGTGACGGTTCGGGTTTTGTTCGAAGCGGGTTTTCAGGGTTTGGATGAGGTTGTCTTGTTCTTGTTTTTTCATGGTATGGAAGTCCATGGGTGATCGGTTGCCGATTCCGCGCCTGGTTCAAGACTACCTAGGATAGACGTGCAGCAGGTCTTCACCAGAAGACCTCGCCGCTTTTTGTGGGAGCGAGCTTGCTCGCGATGGCGGTGAATCAGTCAGCAGATTGGTTGGATGTGAATCTGCTATGGCGAGCAAGTGCGTGTTTCACCCTGCCATTCGAGAAGCCTTCGGCCTCGTTTGCTCAGGTTTTTCGCACGGTATCAGCTACCTTGATAGCGTGCGCAAATCCTGTTCAAAGCGACTCGCCCACCAGGCTACCGCTGTGCCTCCCCCTGTGGATAAGCATCACTGACATTCAACGACAACTGCGCTGCCACTTCGTAGCCATCGGCCTTGCTGAAGTTCAACTGGAACTCCTGATAGGCCGGCCCGGCCAGCCAGCGGTTGACTTGCAGGTCCTGGTACCTGGAGCTCTCCCCGGGCGTGAGTTGCCCGAACAGCGGGAAGCCTGCATCAGCAAAAATCCGGTCGGCCTCGAACCAGTCCATCTCGTTATCGAACTTCACATTTGAGCCCACCGCCGCCCACGCCTCTGGCGTGACTTTCTGGCCGACGTCCAGGAAGACCACTTTGCTTTCTTTCGCGGCGATCAGGAAGGGCAAGGCAATGGGTGTCCCGGTCGAGTCGAGGAGCTTGGATTTCATACCGGCGTACTCGCCGCCACCATCTTCCCTGCGCTCCCATATTCGCCAGTCGATGACACTTTCCGGATTGAAGCTGTTGTTGGTGAGGATGATTTTGTAGCGCTGCTTGAAGAGTACGAATGGGAAATCGGCGAAGGGTTTGTAGAACGACACTTTGCTGTGTTCGGCGCCAACCCGGATGATGATCGGCGTTCTGCGGCTGGCGACGCTGTCCTGGTATTGCTGGTAGCTGAAGTAGGCAGAGGCGATGGAGACGATCAGGGCCAGTGTTGCAATGGCATCTGTCCGAGTGAGGGTTTTGAACCATTTCATCATGAGGTGGCGTGTCCAGGCGTTGGTGGCGGCTAAAAGTGGAGACATCGCGAGCAGGCTCGCTCCCACAGGAGCTCGACGGTGGACGCAATAGTGGCACTTCAGTAGCATTCGCCCACTTTATCGATCCTTCAAGGATGCCCCATGCTCGCCCTGCCTCGCTATCCTGCCCCGTTGCTAGCATTGTCCGCGTTGTTTGTATTGCTCGGCGGTTGCAGCGTCAATGGCAGTTATCCCGATGCCATCGAACCGGACGCCGCCAAGTTGCGGTTCGTTGCCAATACCAGCAACGCCACGCTGGATTATTTCGATGCCGCCCATTGCGACGGGCAAACCACGGGTATTCTCAACAATCTGCTGCTTAGCGATACCGCGCGGCGGGTGGGGATGAGCGTTCCGGCGCCCAAGGATGCCAAGGGCTACCTGGAGGTCAAGCTCAAGCCCGGTGAGCAGATTTACCTGCGCACCAACATGAACAGCGGTTATGCCGTGTGCGGCAAGGGCTTCAACTTTACCCCCGAGGCCAATGCCGAATACGAGGTGACGTTCAAGTCCGAGAAAAATTTCTGCCTGACTCAGTTGCAACGCTTGCAACGAGTCGACGGCAAGGACGTGCGCACACCGATCCCGATCCTGAAAAAAGACTTCCCCGCCTGTGCTGGCCGCAATGCGCTGTTTCCCCAGACTTACCCGGACACGCCTCATCGCCTGGAGCTGATGAACCGGGTCATCGATAAAAGCCTGGTCGTCACCGTGAAGACGGATCCGGCCAAGGAGAAAGTCGAGAGCTATTCGCCAGAGAAACTGGACACGCTGATCAGCGAACGCAAGGCCAAGCTCGGCTTCGACCTGCCGCCTGACTACTGGACGCTGTACCGGGAAAACCTGAAGACGTTTGGCGATGATATGGCGCAGAACAAGGCGCGCTCGCTGGAACGCTTCAAGGACGAATACCAGGTGCGCCTGCGGCAGGTGAAGGACGAGCAACTGGAACAGTGGGCATTGCCCAAAACCGCCAACGCCAAGCCGGAAAAGGCCGAGATCGATCTGGACGTCGCGATGATGGTGGAGTACTTCCGGATCGGGAATGGGGTGACGGGCGAAGCAGTAGGTCATCATCTGGAGCGGATGGCGCAGATGGATGAGCGTTACGGGGTATGCGCGCGGTTTGCCGAGTGCTGGAAGCGCAACTAGCAAGACCGCTGCCCCCGAATGCCGGATGTCCCGTGGTCACGATCGCCTGTTCGGCGGTTGCTTTGCACGAGACGAAGTTCTGCGGTGACATTCCGGCATGGGCAGCTATGGTGAAGTAACCCATTGGCGGCATCACTGAACATGAGGCCTGTATGAGGAACTTCACGATCCAGCGCATCGACCATATCGTCCTGCGCGTAAAAGACATCGAGCGCAGCCTGGCTTTCTATACCTCGGTGCTCGGTTGCGAGCTCAAGAAGCGCCGGGACGATCTTGGCATGGTCCACCTTGGCACCGGTGTTTCGATGATTGATCTGGTGGCTGTCGATGGGCCGCTTGGTCGCGAGGGTGGGCCAGCGGCTGGCAAGCAAGGGAGAAATGTCGACCACATCTGCCTGCGCATCGAGCCGTTCGATGAACAAGCCCTCCTCGCTCATTTGGCCTCAGTTGGCCTGAATGTTGAGAAAGCGCAGATGCGCTATGGCGCGGAGGGTAAGGGCTGGTCGATCTACTGCTTAGATCCGGATGGTAATCAGATTGAGCTGAAGGGACCGGCGCTGGAGCCTTGAGCTTCAACTTGGCAGGAACCGCAGGGCACAAAATCTGTGAACCCGGCGATCAAAAACTGTGGGAGCGAGCTTGCTCGCGATGGCGGTGAATCAGTCAGCAGATTGGTTGGATGTGCCGCCGTCATCGCGAGCAGGCTCGCTCCCACAGGGGATCGGGAAAAGCCATGGGGGGTTATTGCGCCGTCAACTCAACCGCACCCCGAATCCGCTGCAGCATATTGATCAAATGCAACCGCATCGACGCCCTCGCCGCCTCGGCATCATGGCGCGCCAGTGCGGCATAAATCTGCTCTCGCTCGCGAACCACCAACGCCCGATGCTCAACCGTGACGGCAGGCCCGGCCTGTTGCACGACCGCGATCAATGCATTGCCCACATGGGCCATGGCGTCGATGAAGAAGCTGTTGCCGGTGCACTGGGCGATCTGCAAGTGAAATTCGAAATCCACCCGGGTGCTTTCGTCATCCGCCGCCTCAAGAGCATTCGCCGTATCCAGCGTTTCGCGCATCGCCTGCAGCTGTTCCGGCGTGGAACGTTGTGCGGCAATGCCCGCCGCTTCCACTTCCAGACTCAGGCGCAGTTCGATCACGGCCAGTGCGTCGTAGGCGCCGCCCTTGACGTGTTTGCTGCCCTGGAAGTCCCCGGGGCGGGCGGTGTCGACCACGAAGGTGCCGATGCCGTGACGGGTTTCGACCAGGCCTTCGGCCTGCAGCCGCGACATGGCTTCGCGCACCACTGTCCGACTGACGCCGCGCTCCTTGATGATCACCTGCTCGGTCGGCAGCTTGCTGCCCGCGGGCAGCTCGCCGGCCAGTATCTGCTGCGTCAGGTCGACCACCAATTGCTGAGTCATGCTCAAGCGTCGATCGGGTGTGACACGGTCCATTGCACCTATCCATTAAAGCCAGACGATCGCGGCATTATAGCCGCGACCTTGCGCTAAAACTCACTATAATGCCCGCTGATCACACTAGAGCACGCCGATGACGGATCAAGCGTTATCTCCACTGAACAAGCCGCGCCGCCTCGCCGAAACACTGGTCGACCGCTTTGCCCAGCGCATGCGTGAAGGTGTTCTCAAGCGCGGCGAAAAGCTCCCCACCGAAGTGCACATCATGGAGGCCGAAGGCGTCAGTCGTTCGGTGGTCCGCGAAGCACTGTCGCGCTTGCAGGCAGCGGGGCTGGTGGAGACGCGGCATGGCGTCGGCACCTTTGTCCTGGACATGCCGGCACCGGAGGGTTTCACCCTGGGGCCGGCGACCATTGCCACGTTGTCGGATGTGCTCAACCTGCTGGAGTTTCGCCTGAGCCTGGAAGTGCAGGCCGCTGGCATGGCCGCCGAGCGCGCGACGCCTGAAGCCCTGGCCGAACTGGCCCAGGCGCTGGAGGCGCTGCTGCAAGGGCCGGAGAAGTCCGGTACCACCATCAATGCCGATTTCCAGTTCCATCTGAAAATCGCCAAGGCCGCCGGCAATTACTACCTGATCGACATCATGAAGCACCTGGGCACCAAGCTGATCCCGCGTACGCGCATGAACTCCGCCTACTCCGGGCAAAGTGATCGCAGCGCTTACCTGCAAGGGATCAACGCCGAACACCAGCAGATCTTCGACGCCATCGCCAGTGGCAATGTCGATGCGGCGCGGGCGGCCATGTACCTGCACTTGAGCAATAGCCGCATGCGCCTGTGTGAAACCCAGCAACGCCAGGCTTTCTACAACGAATAAATGCTCACTGATCCTGTGGGAGCGAGCCTGCCCGCGATGGCAGTGGGTCAGTCAACATGGATGCCAGCTGATCCGACGCTATCGCGAGCAGGCTCGCTCCCACAGTTGATCTCAGTGCTCCAACAACTTAGAAGAAGTTGTATTGAATGCCGACTCGCAGCCGCAACTGCCGATCACTGTCGACCGAGTTGACCTTGATATCGCCCACTTCGAAAAACGGCGCCCAGCGCTTATCCCACTTGTACTTGACCACGGCATTCTGTTCATAGTCGTCAGTGCCGCCGTTATAACGGATGTAGTTGGCATCGAAGTACGTCAGTTGATATTCATACGCCCACGGCCCCTGGTTGGCATAGTTGATGTACACGTCGTAGCGATGGATCTTCTGGTCGTCCTGGCCGTTGTCCGGTACGTCATGGTCAACCTTGTCGCGGTCGAGCTTGGATGAATCGTAACGGTAGCGTCCGGCAATGCTCAGCTCCTTGGTGATCTTGTAACCCAGGCGCATGCCCATCTTGTAGGTGGTGGATTCCTCGTCGCTTTCCATGGCGAACGAGGGCGTCAGCGTCCAGCGGTCATTGAGCTTGTGCTGGTAATTGACGGTGAATTCATGGCCGCTGCCGACGGTGTTGTCGAAGGCGACGTCTTCACGATCACCGGCGGTCTTGTACTTGAGTTCACCTTCGAGCCCCACGCCGTTGTCCAGCCGCATGCCGAACTTGGCGCGGTCGGCGTGCATGCGGGTTTGTTCCGCATACTGGTGGCGTACGTTGATGTAACCGGTATCGGCCACGGCAACCACTGAAGTGAACAAGGAAACGAGGGACAGCACGACGAGTGTCTTTTTCATGTTTTTTATTCTTGTTAGTTGAATGATTAGTTGGGTTGAACGCCAAATCACAGGCGAGCGCGTGCGCAGCAGTGAAACCTGCGGTTCAACGTCTTCTGCGGGTTAAAACAATTGCAACGAACGCCTTACTTCAGACAGCGATAGGTATTCGCTGTATGTCGCGACTGGCTTGCACCAGCAAACGGGTGTACGCATGGGCGGCGCCATCGCTCGCCAGGAACTGACTGTCGAGCGTCTCCACCACCCTGCCCTGCTGCATCACCGCCAGCCGATCACACAAATGCGCCACCACTGCCAGGTCATGGGTGACCATGAGGTAGGTCAGCCCTTCCTGGCGGCGCAAGTCGGCCAGCAGGTTGAGGATTTCCGCCTGCACCGAGACGTCCAGCGCCGAAGTCGGTTCGTCCAGCAACAGCACCCGGGGACGCAGGATCAGCGCCCGGGCTATCGCCACCCGTTGGCGCTGGCCACCGGACAACTGGTGCGGGTAGCGGAAGCGGAAACTGTCGTTCAAACCGACCTTGCGCAGAATCTCGCTGACTTTCTGTGCACGCCCATCGATGCCATGGATGCGCAGCGGTTCTTGCAGCGCGGCATCGACGGTGTAGCGCGGGTGCAACGAGGCATACGGGTCCTGGAACACCATCTGCACGGTGCGGTAGTGGTTCAGTGGCAAGTTGCGAGTCACCGCTTGGCCGGCGACCCGCAGTTGCCCGCTCCAGTGCTGGTACTGCCCGGCCAGGCAACGCAGCACGGTGGTCTTGCCCGAACCGGACTCCCCCACCAGACCAAATGCCTCGCCTTCGGCCACGCTCAAATCAACGTCGTGCAATACCGCGTTCAGTGCCGCGCCCGTGCCAAAACTGAGGTTCAGGCCGGTGATTTCAATCATGCTCATGACAGGCTCCTCAAACGTTCAACCAGAGTGGGTCGCGCTGCAGCACCGGCAGCGTGGCGCGCGGATGGTCCAGGCTCGGCAATGCGGCCAACAGGCCTTGGGTGTAGGGATGGACGGCTTGGTCCAGGTTGGCGGCGGCAATGGACTCGACCACGCGACCGGCGTACATCACCAGCACGCGGTCACAGAAATGCCGCACCAAATTCAAATCGTGACTGATGAAAATCAGCCCCAGGTCCCGCTCGCTGACCAACTCTTCCAGCACGTTGAGCACCTGCCGGCGCACCGACACGTCCAGGGCCGAGGTGGGTTCGTCGGCGATGATCACCTGGGGATCGGTGATCACCATCATGGCGATCATGATCCGCTGGCCCATGCCGCCCGAGACTTCATGGGGGTACAGGTCATAGACCCGCCGGGGGTCGCGAATGTGCACCTTGGCGAGCATGTCCAGGGCGCGTTCGCGGGCCTCGCGATGGGGCACTTTGTGATGGGCCAGATAGGCCTCGGCGATTTGTTCGCCGACCCGCACCACCGGGTTCAGCGAGTACTTGGGGTCTTGCATGATCATTGACATGCGCGCACCGCGAATCGCCTGGATCTGCTTTTCGCTGGCGGCCAACAGGTCGATATCGGCGAAGCGCAATGTCTTGGCGGTGACCCGCGCCGTCGGTGGATGCAGACGCAAAAGACTGCGGCCGACGGTGGATTTGCCCGAGCCGGATTCGCCGACGATGGCGAGTTTCTCCCGGCCCAGGGTGAACGACACGTCACGCACGGCCAGGGAGGTTTTGCCGGCGTTGCGGAATTCCACGCACAAATCCTGTACCGCAAGTTTTATCTCAGTCATGGGGCTGCTCCTCAGGATTGGCTGCGGGGGTCGAGGACGTCACGCAAGCCGTCGCCCAACAGGTTGAAGGCCAGGCTGACCAGCATGATCGCCGCACCGGGCGCGGCCACCAGCCACCAGCTTTCGAGCATGTAGCGCCGCCCGGTGGAAATCATCGCGCCCCACTCCGGCAACGGTGCCTGGGCGCCGAGGCCGAGAAAACCCAGGGCGGCGGCGGTGAGGATGATGCTCGCCATGTTCATGGTCAGGCGGATGATCACCGACGACAGGCACATCGGGATGATGTGACGCAGGATGACCCGGGCACTCGACGCGCCCTGTAGCTGCACCGCGACGACGAAGTCAGCGTTGCGCAATGGCAGGGTTTCGGCGCGGGCGAGCCGGGCAATCGGCGGCCAGGCGGTGAGTGCGATGGCGATTACTGCGTGCTCCAGTCCCGGGCCGAGAGCGGCGATGAACGCCAATGCCAGGACCAGGCTGGGGAACGAGATGAAAATATCGGTGATGCGCATGAACAGGCTGTCGACCCAACTGCCGAAGTAGCCGGAAACCGTGCCGACCAACAGGCCGATGGGACCGACGATCACCGTCACCAGCAAGACGATGTACAGCGTGATGCGCGAGCCATACACCAGCCGGGCGAAAACATCGCGACCGTATTCGTCAGTGCCGAACCAGTGCGCGCTGCTCGGTGCCTGCAACGCGCCGGCGAGGTTCTGCAACAGCGGATCGTGGCCGGCGATCCAGGGCGCGAAAGCCGCGACCAGCATCAGGGTCGAGACCACGACCAGGCCAGCGAAGGTCATCGGGTTGCGCAGCAAAAAACGCAGCAGACGCAGGGTGCTGGCGGCCATCGCTGCGGTACTGGAAGCGGGCAGCGCGGCGGCGCCGGGTGCGCTGGAAGCCAGGGGCAGGTTCATTAGCGAGTCCTCGGGTCGAAGATCTTGTACAGCGCGTCGCTGATCAGGTTCAGCGTCACGAAGATGAGGCCGATCAGCAGCACGCAAGCCATCACCGCGTTCATGTCACCGAGCAGCAAACTGCTGGTCAGGTACTGGCCGAAGCCCGGCCAGGCAAACACGGTTTCGATCAACACCGCGCCCTCCAGCAGACCGCCGTAGGCCAGCGCGACGATGGTCAACAGCTGCACGCGGATGTTGCCGAAGGCGTGGCCCCAGACAATGCGCCGCTGGGACAAACCCTTGACCCGGGCGGTGATGATGTACTCCTGGGACAGTTGCTCGAGCATGAAGCTGCGGGTCATGCGGCTGATGTACGCGACCGAGTTGAAACTGAGGATCACCGCTGGCAGCAGGATGTGCCGTAACGCACTACGAAAGGCCTCCCAGTCGCCGGACCAGGCCGTGTCGATCAACAACAGCCCGGTGTGTTTCGGGATCAGCCCGTCATAAGCCAGGCCGATCCGCCCGACGCCACCGGCCCAACCCAGCCAGGCGTAGAACACCAGGAAAGCCATCATGCCGATCCAGAAAATCGGCGTGGAATAACCGAACAGCGTGATCAGTCGCGCGATATGGTCCCCGGCGCGGCCTTGGTGGGTCGCGGCGTAGACACCCAGCGGCAGGCCCGCCAGCACACCGAACAGAATCGCCAGGGTGGCCAGTTCCAAGGTGGCCGGGAAGACTCGGGCAATGTCGGTGATGACCGGGTTGCCGGTCAGCAATGCCATGCCGAAGTCACCGTGCAGCAGGTCGCCTAAATAGATCGCGAACTGGGTCCACAACGGTTTATCCAGGCCCAGTTCCTGGTACACCTGGGCATAGGCCGAGGCGTCGGCGTCCGGGCCGACGATGGCCAGCACCGGGTCCAGCGGCATCACTCGCCCGATGAAAAAGGTCAGCAGCAGCAACCCCAGCAGCGTCACCGCCACCGAGCCGCCGCGCCGAGTCGCCGAAACGGCCCGGGTGCTCCAGATTGAAAAGGATGCAGTCGACATGTTCATTCCTGCCTTGGCCCTGTGGCCGTCGATTTCAGCGCTGCTTGTAAACGTCCCGAAGACGTGTGGTGGCGGCGGTGTGGCCAATGTAGTTGCGCACATCCGCATGGATCACCACTTCGTCCACCATCTGTGAGACCGGCATGATTGCCCCGGCCTGTTGGTCGTAGAGGGTCTGGATCTGCGCGTAGATTTCGCGTTGGCGCTCGGGGTCACGCTCGCGCTCGGCCTGCTCGATCAGTTGATTGAGCTGCGGATTGAAGAACGAGGTGCGCCAGCCCTGGAAGTTGCTCAGCTTGGCTTCGGTGCGGTTGTCCGGGTTGTAGACCAGGGCACGCAGGCTCGAATGCGGATGACGCTCCGCCCCACCGCCGCCACGACCGACGAGGATGTCGAACTGGCGGTCGCGCATCGCCCCATAGATCTGGTTGCCGGTGCCGGTGATGATCGTCGCCTGGATACCGGCCTGGGCCAGTGTCGCTTGCAGGCTGGTGGCGATGTTGATAAACGGCGGATCGGTCAGCGAGCGAATGCTCACCTTGAAGCCTTCGGCATGCCCCGCCGCTGCCAGCAGGCGCTTGGCCTCGGCCACGTCCAGGCGATAACCCGGATCGTCCAGACGCGCCGGCAACCCCAGTTGCAACGGTCGCTGATTGATCACGCCGTAGTGCGGCATCACCACGTCATTGATGCCTTGGTAATCGATCAGCAGGCGGATGGCCTGGCGCACGCGGATGTCCTGGAACACCGGCTGCTGCATGCTCATCGCCACGTAGTACAACGTGCCGCGGGCGATGCTCTGGATGCGCACTTCATCGACCTTGCCCAACGCCTTGATGTCGGTGGCGGCCATGCCCCGAGCGACGTCCAGGTCACCGCGCTCGACCATCAGGCGCAGGGCCTGGGACTCGGTCATGTTGCGCATGATCACCCGACGCAATTTCGCAGGACCACGCCAATAGTCCTCATTGCGACTCATCAGGATCACATCGTTGGCGCGCCAGATGTCGAGCTTGAACGCGCCGGAGCCAGCCGTGTGGGTCGCCAGCCACGCCGCGCCTTGGTCGTCGCCGACCTGATGTTGCAAGGCGACACTGCGATCGATGATGAAGGCACTGGGCGAGGTCGCCAGGGTGTTGAGTACCAGCATCGGGTCGGTGCTGCGCGGCAACTCCATGACAAAGGTGTGCGGCCCTTCGGCGCGCATCAGTTTGACGACGTTGTCGGCGGTGAAACCGTAGGCTTTCCAGGTGGAAGCCAGGGCGCGGTTGAGGGTGACTACGCGCTGCAATGACCAGGCGACGTCATGGGCGGTGAGCGGTGCGCCGGAGTGGAACCGCACGCCATCGCGCAATTGGAAGGTCAGCCGCATGCGGTCGGGGCTGACTTCCCAGGTTTTCGCCAGGGCGGGGATCAGCGTGTCCGGCTGCGCCGCGTCCTGCTCCAGGAGCATGTCATAGACATTGGCGTTGACTTCGGCGACCTCCAGCCCCGTCGCCGCGGCAGGGTCCAGGGACAGCAGGTTGATCATGCTCATGCCCACCACCAATTGGTCGGGGGGCGTTTCGCCTTGGGCCAGGCTGACGGGCACCTGCACGGCGCACAGGGCCACGGTGACACACAGCAGCCTGGTCAGGCGCTTGGGCCAGAGTTTCATGGTTCAGTCCTTTCTTATATTTATAAAGACTTTGTTGCCCGGGCAGCCATCAGCCTCAGGCGTGGAACAGGATCAATGTCGCGACAGGGTGTTGGCTTCGATATACGCGAAGTTGATGTCCTCGCCCAACCCGGGCCGATCGGACAGGTGCACAAAACCGTCGGCGTCCATGGGGTCGACGATGCTGTTGAGGTGCGCCGGGACTTCTTCGTAGTCGAGGAACGGGTGCAGCAGGCCACGCTCGTACCAACGACAGTTGCTGATGGCGCCAACTACCGCCAGGTTCGCCGCGCCATTGCCGTGGACTTCGCAATCCATGCCGAACGACTCGGCCAAGTGCGCCACCTTCAGGCACGGCCCGATCCCCCCGACCCCGGCCACGCCGGCGCGCAGGATGTCACAGGACTTCTGGGTCACCCAACTGGCGCGGCTGTGGAACTTGCCGGCGATACTTTCCGGGCCCAGCACCGGGATGTCCAGGTTGGCCGCCAACCACGCATAGGACTCTGCCGAGTCCTCCATCATCGGTTCTTCAAACCAGGCGAAATTCAGTTCCTGTAGCGCCTTGCCGATGGTCAGCGCATCCATGCGGCTGTACCAGTGGTAGCCGTCGAGCATCAACGCGATGCTGGGACCGACCGCCTCACGCACGGCGGCGCAGGCCTGGATGTCCATTTGTGGATTCGGCGCGAAGGAAATCGGCGGCATCCAGGTGTGCAACTTGATGGCCTTGTAGCCGCGCTGGACCAGTTTCTCGGCGAACTGGCCGTACTCGTCCGGCGTCGACAACCCACCCGGCAAATCGTCGCCGCACATCGTCGAGCCGTATGCCGGGACCTTGTCGCGATAGCCGCCAATCAACTTGTGCACCGGCAACTTGAGCTTACGCCCGGCCAAGTCCCACAACGCCTGCTCCACCAGCGCCAGCGCCCGGTCGGTGAACTGCCCGGCACTGCCGCGCTGCCAGTGCGCCAGGTCTTGCCAGATGCTTTCGCGGTCCATCGGGTCGCGACCGACCAGCACTTTGCGCACGAAGGATTCGATGATGTGCGGACGAATCAACTCCGGCGGACCAAAGGCATAACCCTCGGAGCCATCGTCACAACCGATTCGCAGCAAGGCCATCTTGATCATGACCTCATCGCCCGGATGGGCGTGACCGGCGCTGTCCTGGGCGCGGCGCGAAGGGGTGGAAAAGACTTCGACGTGAACGCCTGTGATTCTCATAGAGGGAGCACCCTGTTGTTATTGTTTATTTGTATGTCGTCATACAACGTGACGGATTATTCTGACGTTTCACGTAGGCTGTCAACACACAAACTCAATAAAATTACGGACAGAAGCGATTCCACACGCAAATGAGGTTATTTTTCTTGAAGTGAATCTAGAATGTCGTCATACCACAAAGCAAAAATGATACGACTCTTCGCGGGAGGGCCGCGACGACTGGAAGACGGGAAACCTGTGGGAGCGAGCCGGCTCGCGATAGCGGTCTGTCTGGGTCGGTGATGTTGGATGTGCAGCCGTCATCGCGAGCAAGCTCGCTCCCACAGAGGGCGGCAGCGGGCACTGGATCTGTGAATCGTTCGTCGGGTGATTTTTCCCCTAGACTTGTTGCTGTTTGCTGTACGCCGGGCTTCGAAGAGGCCCGTACGATAAATACAAATGCAAAGGGAATTTCGCAATGCTCAAACCTGTGTGGAAAGCACTCGCCTGCACTCTGGCTTTCGGGGCGTGGGGCACGCTCATGGCCGCTGAGCCGATCGTCATCAAATTCTCCCACGTGGTGGCCGAACAAACGCCCAAGGGCCAGGGCGCGTTGATGTTCAAGAAGCTGGTGGACGAACGACTGCCGGGCAAGGTGAAGGTCGAGGTGTATCCCAACTCCACGCTGTATGGCGATGACAAGGAGTTGGAAGCCTTGCTCCTTGGAGAGGTGCAGATCATTGCGCGGTCGCTTGCCAAGTTCGATCAGTACACCAAAACCGTGCAATTGTTCGACTTGCCGTTCCTGTTTGACGACATCAACGCAGTGGACCGTTTTCAACAGAGCCCCGAAGGCCAGAAGTTGCTCAAGTCCATGGAAAGCAAGAACATTACCGGCCTGGCCTATTGGCATAACGGCATGAAGCAGCTATCGGCCAACAAGCCCCTGCGCCAGCCCGAGGATGCCCGCGGCCTGACGTTCCGGATACAGACCTCCGCGGTGCTGGAGGAGCAGTTCAAAGCGGTGGAAGCCAACGCCAAACCGATGATTTTCTCGGTGGTGTACCAGGGTTTGCGCACCGGTTTGGTCAACGGCACGGAAAACACCTATTCGAACTTCTACAACCAGAAGCTCAATGAAGTGCAGAAATACGTCACCGAGTCCAACCACGGCGTCCTCGATTACATGCTGATCACCACGTCGGACTTCTGGAACGGCCTGCCGCCGGATATCCGTAGCGAACTGGACAAGATCGTGGTCGAATCCACCGCCTATGCCAACAAGGAAGCGGAACGATTCAACCAGCAGGACAAGCAGCATGTGCTAGACGCCAAGACCACCGAGATCATTGCCCTCACGCCGCAGGAGCGTAATGCCTGGCGCGACAAGATGAAACCGGTGTGGGCCAAGTTCGAAAATCAGATCGGGCCGGATTTGATCAAGGCGGCCGAGGCTTCCAACAAGGCCCAGTGATGTAACAAGGCCCAGTACGGTCCCGTGGCGAGGGGAGCTTGCTCCCGCTGGGCTGCGCAGCAGCCCCAACACCTTACTTGACACACCGCGACCTCAGGTTTTGGGGGCTCTTCGCACCCCAGCGGGAGCAAGCTCCCTCGCCACAAAAGTAGGGTTGCCACGATGCCTCCCCATCCCAGCAACCCGGCACATTGCGCTATGATCCCCGCCTCGCCCTGAACAGAGCTTTTTCCCGCGAATGTTGCCGTCCACTCCCGACACCATCCCCCTGCCCCCCCGTCCTGATCGGCCCGCTGTTACGGCGGCTGGAGCCTGCGCGCCTGGTGATGTGGCTGGTGGGGACGCAAGCGTTGGCGTTGACGCTACGCATTGACGGTGTCGGCGACCTGGCACTGGATGCGTCGCGCTGCACCGTGGTGCCGGTGGGGCAGCGGGCGTTTGTGCACTTGATCGATGTGATGCTCGACACTCCCCTGCCCCAGGACGTGGCGATTGACTACGACCTGCTGGTGGACGGCGCCCCCATCGCCGAGTGGGCACCACATCTGTTGTATGACGGCGCACAATGCCCGAACTTCATGTTGCACTCGCGCATCGAGCAATTGGTCCACGGCTCCTGCCGCAAACCCCACTACCCGGCCAACGACGGCCTGCTTTGCGTCGACCGGCTGTTGGCGAAAGCCCCGGCACAACGCCCGGCCCTGCTGATGATGAGCGGCGACCAAGTCTATGCCGACGACGTCGCCGGGCCCATGCTGCGGGCGATCCATGGGCTGATCGAGCGCTTGGGGCTGTTCGAGGAATGCCTTGAGGGTGCCGTGGTGCAAGACAGCGCCAAGCTCTATCGACACCCGGCCAGTTATTACCATCGCGCCGATCTGTTACCGGCACTGGAAAGCAACGAAACCCTGCGCGAGCGATTTTTCGGTGGGGCACGCAAGCCGATTTTCACCAGCAGCAGCGCCGACAATCATCTGGTGACCTTCGCCGAGGTCATGGCGATGTACCTGCTGGTGTGGTCGCCGGTGCCCTGGACGCTGATCGCTGTGCAGCCGCCCGAGTTGACCGTCGAGCGGCGCCAGCGCTACGACCTGGAACAGCAACGCATCGATGCGTTCAAGACCGGGCTGGGCGGCGTGGCGCGAGTGTTTGCACACTTGTCGTGCCTGATGATTTTCGATGACCATGACATTACCGATGACTGGAACCTGTCCGCACAGTGGGAGGAAACGGCCTACGGTCATCCGTTCTCCAAGCGCATCATCGGCAACGCCTTGATCGCCTACATGCTCTGCCAGGGCTGGGGCAACAACCCCGATGCCTTTGCGGACGTGCTCGCGCAAACCCTGGCCCTGAGCGACACCGCCCGGGACCACTACCTCGACAGCGAACCCCAGGACAAACTGATCAACACCCTGCTGGGGTTCCAGCGCTGGCATTACGTGTTGCCAAGCACCCCGGCCCTGGTGGTGCTCGACACTCGTACCCGCCGCTGGCGCAGCGAGAACAACCTCAAGCAGCCTTCCGGCCTGTTGGATTGGGAGGCCTTGAGCGAGTTGCAGCAGGAGTTGTTGGACCATCCGTCAGCGATCATCGTCTCACCGGCACCGATCTTCGGCGTGAAGCTGATCGAAACCGTGCAGCGGGCGTTCAGTTGGTGCGGTTATCCGCTGTTGGTGGATGCGGAAAACTGGATGGCCCATCGCGGCGCGGCCCAGGTGATCCTGAACATTTTCCGCCATTCGCGTACCCCCGGTAATTACGTGGTGCTGTCAGGGGACGTGCATTATTCCTTTGTCTACGAAGTGTTGATCCCACACCGCAAGGGCGGTCCGCGTATCTGGCAGATCACCAGCAGCGGCATCAAGAATGAATTCCCGCCCGTGCTGCTGGAATGGTTCGATCGCCTGAACCGCTGGCTCTACTCGCCGCGTTCGCCCCTGAACTGGTTCACCAAGCGCCGGAGCATGCGCATCGTCCCCCACACCCCGGAACACGCCGAAGCGGGCGAACGGTTGTGGAACAGCGCCGGTATTGGCCAAGTGTTTTTCAATGACCAGGGCCAGCCCGCGCAAATCTACCAGCACAATGCCAACGGCCAGCCACCGACGCGAATGTTGCCACCGAAACCACCGCAACCCTGAAGAACACTCGGACAACTGTGGGAGCGAGCCTGCTCGCGATGACGGCGGCACAGCCGACATCATCAGTAACTGACCCACCGCCATCGCGAGCAGGCTCGCTCCCACAGGGGATTGGGGGGAGTGTCCAAAACTCAGAACGCCAATTGCAGGGACTGCTGGCCTTCCAGGCTCAGGAGGAACTGTTTGGCCGCCAGGCCGCCAGCAAAGCCGGTGAGGCTGCCGGAGCTGCCGATGACCCGGTGGCAAGGGGCGATGATCGAGATGGGGTTGCGGCCATTGGCGGCGCCGACGGCCCGAACCGCCGTCGGTTGGCCGATCTGGATGGCGATGTCGCGGTAGCTGCGGGTTTCTCCGAAGGGGATGGACAACAGGGCCTGCCAGACCCGGATCAGGAAATCAGTGCCCGCGAAGTCCAGCTCCAGCTCGAAACGACGGCGCTGGCCGGCGAAGTATTCGAGCAACTGACGCTCGGTTTCCTTGAGGACCGGATGCTGAATGTCCTCCTCCAACGGCCCGAGGCGCACCCGATTGAGCCGCTCGTTTTCCCACAGGATGGCCGCCAGTCTTGTCTCCCGGGCGACGAGGATCAGTTGGCCGACGGGGGGATGGGATGGTTTTGTACAGAGGCAACATCGGGGGATTCCTTATCAAAGCCTTTGTGGCGAGGGAGCTTGCTCCCGCTGGGTTGCGAAGCGACCCTAAACTTGGCACCGCGGTGTGTCAGATTATCAGTTGGGGCTGCTTCGCAGCCCAGCGGGAGCAAGCTCCCCTCGCCACAGGGTTCTCACCGGCCCCGTCAGCTCAACAACCCCAACGCCTTCGCCCGCGCCACCGCTTGGGTGCGGCGCTCCACGCCGAGCTTGCTGTTGATGTGGCTGGCGTGGGTCTTGACCGTGTGCAGCGAGATGAACAATTGCTCGCTGATCTCCTGGTTCGAACAGCCTTGGGCAATCAGTTGCAACACCGCCCGCTCGCGACTGCTGAGGGTTTCCACGGGCGCCGTCGGGTCGGCAGGCTGGGCCGCCGTCGAGGGAAGGCGTTCGAGCAGATGATCGCGCAAGGAACTGGGTGGTGCGTGCAGCAGTTGTTCGCGCAACCATTCACGGTGCTCGCCGAACAACCATTCGAAAGGCTGCAACACGCCGCCGCTGGCGGCTTCGAAAGCCTGGGCCAGGGTCCGTCGGGCTTCGGGTTCGCGCCCGATACTCAGCAGCAAGGCGACTTTCTGGTTGAGGGCCATCACGCTGAGCATCTGCCGGCCGGTTTGTTGACCGTGTTCAAGCAAGGCATCGAGCCGTCCTTGGGCGAGCATCGGTTGACCCCGGATGGACTCCAGCACCGCCTGCTGCAGTTCCACATGCAAGGGCAGTTGCGGGTGGAATTCCGGTGGCGCGGCAGCCCGCTCGCCCGTGTAGGTCTGGCCCAGACGGGCCAGCCAGGCGTCCGCCAGGTCGGTGCGCCCCTGGGCCAGCCAGAGTTCGCATTTGACCAGGGTGATCATCGCCAGATAGTAGATCGGCGGAACGTCCCAGATGTGCATCAGGCGCTCGGCCTCAGCCAGTTCGGCGAAGGCACGGGCGAACTCGCCACGGTAGCCCTCGATGCGCGCAATCACGCAATGACCGATCAGCACGCTGATGTCGCGGCAGGCGCGGGCTTCGGTGAGGCCCGCCTGCAACCGCGCAAGGCCGGCCTGGGGTTGCATGCGCAAGGTCAGCAGGAAACCTTCGTACATGATCAACCGCGCCCGCACCGCATAGAGCCGCTGGGGCGACAGCGCGTGCAAACGTTGCAGGCCCTGGTGCACTTCATCCAGCGCCCGCAGGATCTCTCCCCGCGCTTGCAAGACCCGGGCACGATCGTAATGGGCCAGGGCCTCGAACAGTGGGTTGCCGACCCGCTGCGCCAGCTCCAGGGAGTCACGGTTCAGGTTCCGCGCACGCCACAGGTCGCCGTCGGCAATCGCCAGGTTCGACAGCGTGGACAGGCACATCAGGCGCTGGCCGTAGCGTTTATGGGGCAGGCTCTCCAGGGCTTCGCTGCAATAACGCACGGTGGCCTCGCGATCCCCGCGGCCACGGGCGACGATCCCACTCAGGGCCAGCCATTGGGCGAGCATGGATTTTTGCGCGGTGGCCGAGGGGGCCGGCAGGAAACGACTCAAGTGCGCCGCCAGCTCTTCGGCCGCGTCCAGTTGGCAGGCCAGGCCCAACGCCCAGCTATAGAGCACGATCAGCCGCGGGGTGCTGATGAGCAGGCTGTCGGGCAAGTCCATTTTCCAGCGCAGCAACATGCCGACGTTCTGTTCGGCCAGCAGTTGCTCCTCCGAGAGGTTCTGCACCAGGTTCGCCGCCACGTCCAGGTGCCCGGCCCGCAGGGCCTGTTCCACGGCTTCGTCGATCAGGCCCTGGGCGTTGAACCAGCGACAGGCCCGCAGATGCAGGGTCGCGGCCGGCACCATGGCCGGCGCACTGGGACGACTGCGCAGAAGGTCGGAAAACAGGTGGTGGTAACGGTACCAATGACCGTGCTCGTCCAGCGGCACCAGGAACACCTGGTGGGCCGCCAGGTAACGCAGGATTTCGGCGCTGTCATGGGCCTCGCGCACCGCGTCACACAGTTCGCTGCAAAAGCGTTCCTGGGGGGCCGTGTCGTAGAGAAACGCCTGGACCTCGGTGGGCAGGCAGTCGATAACCTCTTCGAGCAGGTAATCGCGAATCAGCCCTTCACCACCGTGCAGGGCCTGGGGCAGCAAACCTTCGGTCCCGGCTTCGGAAGCGGCGAGCAGCCAGAAACGCAGCCCGGCCACCCAACCTTCGCTACGCTGGATGAGGTTTTCCAGCGCCTCACCGCGCAACGAACTGCTGTGATGCTGGAGCAGGGTCAGGGCTTCGTCATGAGTCAGGCGCAGGTCTTGCTCATTGAGTTCGAGCAGTTGCCGGGACAGGCGCAGGCGCGCCAAATGCCAGTCCGGGCGCTGACGGCTGGTGACGAGCACCAGCAGACCGTCGGGCAGGTGATTGAGGAAAAACTGTAGGCAGCGATCCAGCACCTGGCTTTGCGCCAGATGGTAGTCGTCGAGGACCAACAGCAAGGGTTCGCGGGGCGATAAATGCGTGGACAGTTCGTCCAGCAGACCGTCGAGCCATTCTTCGAAGGCGAACGGTTGATGGCGCTGGCGCATTTTCAGCAGCCCCAGTGCCCGACCGCCCAGTTGCGGGAAAAACGCCTGGAGCCCTTCGAGTAGCCGTTCCAGGAACCGCCCGGGGTCGTTGTCCCGGGCGCTGAGCCCCAGCCAGAGGCTCTGCCAATGGGCCGGCAGGCCCTGGCAGAACTCCACCGCCAGGGAGCTTTTACCGAACCCCGCCGGGGCACTGACCAACAGTAACCGCCCGCCGAGCCCTGCGCTCAAACGCTCGCACAACCGCGGCCGCACAACGTGACCGTCGGGCAAGGGCGGGCGGTAGAAGCGCCCGTCCTGTACCGCGATGGCTGCGCGGGCAGAATCCGGAAGTGAAGACAAATCAGTCATGGCCGGCTCTTGTTGAAATGCGGGTGGCGGCGTTGCAGATGTCCGCAGACTAGCGGTAAACGAGGACGTATTGAAGGGAGTGCTACAAATGGCTACAAAAAGACTACAAGCCGATTGACTTGAAAAATTCAGGCAGCCACCGCTCTTGTGGCGAGGGAGCTTGCTCCCGCTGGGTGGCGAAGCCGCCACAAAAAAGCGATGAGCGCTTCGCACTCAAGCGGGAGCAAGCTCCCTCGCCACAGGTTTTGTGTTGACTGATCGAGCAAAAAAACGCCCCGAACCAGTCGGGGCGTTGTTTCGAGGATGCGGCCTCGGGTGCAGCGGTTTAGCGGATGCCGTCCTGGCGCAATGCGTTCGGAGTGAAGTCGGCAGTGGTAGCGGTGAAGCCGAAGTCGTAGGCCGATTTCTCTTCGTTCTTCATGCCCAGTGCCAGGTAGCGGCCGGACTGCAGGTCGTAGAGGGTTTCCAGGGCGTACCACGGCACTTGCTTGTCGTAGTAGTTCTCGGCATGGGCCTCGGCCACGCGCCACAGTTGGCCACGGCCGTCGTAGTGGTCGATCACCGCGGCTTGCCAGGTGTCTTCGTCGATGTAGAAGTCACGCTTGGCGTAGATGTGGCGCTGGCCTTCCTTCAGGGTCGCGGTCACATGCCAGACACGACGCAGCTCGTAGCGGGTCAGGTCCTGGTTGATGTGGCCGGCCTTGATGATGTCGGCGTACTTGAGTTGTGGCGAATCGATCCTGTAGCTGTTGGCAGCGATGTACAGCTCTTTCTTGCCTTCCAGCTTCCAGTCGTAGCGGTCTGGCGCACCGTTGTACATGTCCAGGTTGTCGGAGGTACGCAGGCCGTCGGCCGCCGTGCCCGGGCCGTCATAGGACACTTGCGGGGCACGGCGCACACGGCGCTGGCCAGCGTTGTAGACCCACGCCGAACGCGGCTCCTTCACTTGGTCGAGGGTTTCGTGCACCAGCAGCACGCCACCGGCCAGGCGTGCCGGTGCGGTCACTTGTTGCTTGAAGTAGAACAGGATGTTGCCAGGGTTGGCCGGATCGAAATCCTTCATCTTGTCGCGGAACACGAATTGGTCGCGGAAGTACACCAGGCTGTACGAACCGTTGGGCTGCGGGGTGGCCTGGGTGACCAGGCGTGTCACGCTGCCGCCACGATAGCGGGTGATGTGGTTCCAGATGACTTCCACGCCACTCTGGGGAATCGGGAACGGCACGGCCGTCTCGAAGTTTTCCAGGCCGTTGCCGCCGGACACCAGCTTGGTGTTGACCGCGTTTTTCTTGATGGAGGCGAACACCTCGTCCGGCACGGTGGCGCCGCGATGGGTCGGGTAGACCGGCATCTTGAAGGTTTCCGGGTAGCGCTTGAACATCGCGTACTGGCCCGGGGCGAGTTTGGCCTTGTACTGCTCGACGTTCTGCGCCGTGATGGTGAACAGCGGTTTTTCCGTCGGGAATGGATCGGCGAGGAAGCCCTTGCTGTCCACGGCACCGGCATTCTTGGCCATGGGTTTCCAGGCCGAGATCGAGCCGTCGGCATTGCCGGCCATCTCGGCGCCCATCGGCGTCAGGCTCTTGCCCAGTTTGTCGGCCTCGGCGGCGGGTACTGCCGCCATGACGCTGGCGGCCAGCAGGGATAGCCCCAGAACACCGACCTGCAACAGATTCTTTGTTATTTTCATAGTGTGTCGTCCTGAAATTCGGTGCTTAGAAGGTCACGCCGACGCTGAGCGCCAGGAAGTCACGATCGTCCACGGTACTGAAGTCGCCACCAAAGAAGTTGGTGTAGGCCAGGCTGGCGTTGTAGGTGTTCTGGTACTCGGCATCCAGCCCGAGGCTGACGGCTTTGCGGCCTTCTTCGAAGTTGCCGCCAGGGCCTGGCGAGTAACCCTTGACGTCATGGGACCAGGCCACGTTGGGCTTGAGGTTCACACCGGCGAAGACGTCCGGGTATTCCCAGATGGCGCGAGCGCGGTAGCCCCAGGACGTGGAGGTGGTGAAGCCGTCGTTGTTGCAGTTGCTGTTCACGTCGTTGATGGTCTGGCCGCCACCTGTGGCGGTAGCGCCGTTGAGCCTGTCACAGGCTCCGGCGGGCAGTTGACCCGGGCCAAAGACAGGGTCACGACCGTAGCGAAGGTCCGACTTGCTTTCCAAGCCTCCAACATGAGTAACGCCGACTTCACCTACCAGTGTGAGGCGACTGGCGCCCATGACCTGATCCAAGAAGTGAGTGAAGGTGGTCTGGAACTGAGTGATTTCCTTGCGGCGATAACCATGCAGATCCTGGCCTGGCACACCCGTAAGCAGCGAAGCATTGCCCAACGTAGGACCACCGAGCGGGCGAACGCCGGCGAACAGAATATCAGTGGTGCTCAATTGCACCGGTGCATTTGGGCGATAGCTCAATTCACCGCTCCACGCCGTACCGGTAGGCAGCGTCGTGGAGAAGCTCAGGCCGTAGAGGCGAATGTCTTCCGGATATTCGACGAAATATTGCGAGTTGCCTGCAACCAGCAGAGGCGCCAGTCCGGCAAACGGAGGGGGCAATCCTGCAGCTATGTTGTAGACCGACTGCGAGGCACCCGTGGCACTGAAAATCGGCGCACGACTGTGGTAGTTCATGAAGTAGGCACCGAACTCGGTGTCCAGCGGCTCGAACATGTACTTCAACGAAGCACCCCACTGACCACTGTCACGGGCGTCGCGATCCGGCCCGCGGCGTACCAGTACGCCTTCTTCGTTGACGTCGACACCCAGTGCGGCCGCTGGGCCCAACGCGGCGGCTGGGAGCGTGGAACGCTTGCTCAGCACCCGCAGGTTATCGGTACACCCATCGGCAATCACATCCGGCTGGGAGAAGAACGTACCGCAGTTATCCACCACGGTCTGGTCCCATTCAATCTGGTAGAACGCCTCGGCCGACAGGTTGTCGGTCAGGCTCTGGGAAACGTAGAACATGTTGACCGGGATCAGGCCTTCCTTGATCTCGGCACCAGGGCGACGGAACGCGGACACGTCGACCGGGTTGATGGAGTTGATGCCGCCCTGGATGAAGGTACTTTCACCCCAGCTGACCACTTGCTTGCCCAGGCGGACCGAACCCGGCTGATCGGCAATGGCGTAGTTGTGGTAGACGAATGCGTCGAGGATCTGCCCGCCGGAGGACTTGGCGCCTTCCTTGCGGTTGCTGTCGCTGATGTCCTTGTACAGGCGGTGTTCGTCCTTGAGTTCGAAGTCGTACCAGTACTTGCCGCGCACGAACACGCCGGTATCGCCGTATTTCAGCTCCAGGTCATGGATGCCCTTGAAGATCTTCGAGAAGGTTTCCCCTCGCTTGAAGTTCAAGTGACCGTCGTCGGAGGTCTGCGACAGGCCCTTGCCACCATTGTTGACACCGATCAGGTCCTTGTTGGCGTTGGCCGTGGACCAGCTCGCGCCGACCGACAGGGACGAGTCGAACTGGCCCTCGATTTCACCGATGTTGAAACTGACGCCGAATGCTGGCCCGGCGAGCGAAGAGGCGAGACTGACCGCCAGAGGCAGTTTTGCCCGGCGCCAGAACGTGGTTGCTGAGGTCATCGACGCTACTCCATGTGCATTATTGTTATGGCAGTGGACATTTCAAGAACACCTCGATGGCTGGGAGCGGCAGCGTCCCGACATCCATCAAGGTCGCATCGCCCTTTCGTGCGTGCGCCCCGTTCTTGAGAATCCGTGAGCGGACTATAGCCAGCAGGTAGTACGGCTTGATCCCTCTAAAGTGTGATTTGCAGCCCTCGACCACTCTGGAACAGTCCTTTCGCCAGGCCGACAGATGCCGGCACGGCAAGGATGGCTGAAATTTTCGGTTTGACAAGGCAAGCGCTTGCTTGGTGGGGCTGCCGTGCCCTTTCGGGCACGGCAAAAAGGCCTAAAGCGTGGACAGGAAGGTGCTGTTGTTGCTCTGCCATTCGGTGATGTCGACGCGGATGCGCTTCTTGTCGAGCTTGCCGACGCTGGTCTTGGGAATTTCAGTAACAAGGGCGATCTGGCTCGGGATCGCCCACTTGCTCAGGTGCCCCAGCTCGACGAACGGCTTGAGGTGTTCCTTGAGCTCACGAGCCCCGATCTCATGCCCTTCGCGAATCACCAGCAAGGCAAACGGCCGCTCGCCCCACTGCGGATCGGGGATGCCGACCACTGCTACTTCGCGTACCGCCACGTGACGGCTGATGAGGTCCTCCAGGTCCAGGGAGGAGATCCATTCGCCACCGGTCTTGATCACGTCCTTGATGCGGTCACGGATGTCGATGAAGCCCATGTTGTCCAGGGTGGCGACGTCACCGGTGTGCAGCCAGCCGCCGGCCCAGAGCTCGGCGCCCTTCTGCGGCTCGTTGAAGTAACCCTCGGTGAGCCACGGCGCGCGCAGCACCAGTTCGCCCTGGGTCTCGCCGTCGGCCGGCAGGAAGCGGCCCTCGGTGTCGACGATCGCCGCTTCCACCAATGGCCCCGGCACGCCGGCCTTGATCCGGTAGGTGGTGCGTTCGTCCTCGCTGCCGGCCATCAACTCGTCGTTGAGGTGGGCGCAGGACACCAGCGGGCCGGTTTCCGACATGCCATAGGCGGCGGTGAGCTGGATGCCCCGGGCCTTGGCCGCTTCGTACAGGCTGCGGTTCAGCGCGCTGCCACCAATGACGATTTTCCAACCGCCGAAATCGGTGTCCTGGGCGCCCTTGGCATTGAGGACCATCTGCAGGATGGTCGGCACGCAATGGGAAAAGGTGACCTTTTCCTTGCGCCACAGCTGGACCAGGAATTCGGGGTCGTAGCGACCCGGGTAAACCTGCTTGAGCCCGAGCATGGTCGCCACGTACGGCAGACCCCAGGCATGGACATGGAACATCGGCGTAATGGGCATGTACACGTCGTTGGTGCCCAGCAGCCGCACACTGTCGATGGAGCCCATGATGGTCGCCACGCCCATGGTGTGCAGCACCAGTTGCCGATGGGTGAAATACACGCCCTTGGGGTTGCCCGTGGTGCCGGTGGTGTAGAACGTGGTGGCGACGGAGTTTTCGTCGAAATCCTGGAAGTCGTAGGTGGGGGCGGCGGCGGCCAGCAGTTGCTCGTATTCACCCACCAGGTTCGGCAGGTCAGCGGTTTTTTCCGGCAGGTCGGTCAGCAGCAGGGTCTTGTCCACCGTGGTCAGGTGCCCGGCAATCGCCTGGTACAAGCCGACGAACTCGCTGTTGACCAGCACGAAGCGGTCCTCGGCGTGGTTCATGGTGTAGACGATCTGCTCCGGTGACAGGCGCACATTGATGGTGTGGATCACCGCGCCGATCATCGGGATCGCGAACATGCACTCCAGGTAGCGATGGCTGTCCCAGTCCATCACCGCCACGGTATCACCGGCCTTGACCCCCGCCTCGGTCAACACGTTGGCCAGGCGCGCGACCCGTTCGATCAGCGTCGGGTAGCTGTAGCGCAACTGGTCGCGGTAGATGATCTCGCGGGTTTTCTCGTAACGCGTGCCGGACATCAGCAGCCGCTTGATCAGCAGCGGGTATTGATAGGCGCCTTCGGCTGGAGGAATAACGCGAGTCTGCAACATAAGAGTCCCTTTTCTGACTGCACGGTCTTGGCTGGAAGCAAGCACTCTAGAGCGCTTATACACGGATCAAATCAGCCAAAGGAATGATTTGATCCGCGCGCAAATACTAGCCTTGAGCCATCTTCCCCCCGGGTTTCGCAAGCATTGCGTAACCAAACCTTGTCAGAACGGGATCCAACAGCGAGCATAGGTGTCACGCTTGTTACAAAAGCCTGTGGGGGAAATGCCCTGGCAGGTGCCCAGCATGCCACCACTTTTTGACAGAAAATAATGAACACCGAACCGACCTCTTCCCAGGCCACCGTGCCTCAGGGCGCGCCGCTTGTGTCGATCGTGGCCCCCTGCTACAACGCCGGAAAATACCTGGAAGAAGCGATCCACAGCCTCTTTGCCCAGGATTACCCGAACATTGAGGTCATCGTGGTCGACGACGGCTCCACCGACGACAGCCTCGCCATGCTCCGGCAGTTGCAGCAAACCTACGATTTCCAGCTCTACGCCCAGGAGAACCAGGGCGTGAGCGCGGCGCTCAACCACGGGCTGAAGTATGCCAAGGGCACGTACGTAGCGACCCCGGACCTTGACGACGTGATGTTGCCCCATTCGATCCGGGTCCGCGCCCACTACCTGGACGAACATCCGCAGGTGGGCTGCGTCGGCGCGCTGATCGTCTACATGGACAGCGAAGGCCGGACCATCAAGGAGCAACAGCACGATCACCTCCAGGTACATACCTTCGATGACCTGCTGCGCAACGCCGCCGTCATCGGCGCGCCCACGGCCCTGTACCGTATGAGTGCCCTGCGGGACGCCGGTTTTTATGATCCGCAGCTAAGGGTCCAGGATTTCCAGATCACCCTGCGGATCGCCCACCAGGGTTATGAAATCCATGAACTACCGATCTGCGTCACGCGCTATCGGCGCCACCCCAATAACCTGTCGAGAAAATACCGCTTGATGCTCAAGACAGACCTGCAGGCCATCGAGCCCTATCGGGACCACCCAGGCTACGAGTCGGCCCGCACGGTACTGGTGCACAAAGCACTGAAGTACGCCGTGGTCGAAGACCGCAAAGAAGCCTGGCAACTGTTGCGCAGCATCCCCTGGCGCCACTGGAACAAAACCAGCTTCAAGCGCCTCAGGCGGCTGGTCTTGCGATTGCCGATGACAAGGACCAAATCATGAAGTTCTTGCAGAAATTCAAGGAGCGCAAAGTACGAAAGCACCTCAAGCGCCTGGAAAAACTCGAACGAGCGCCGGAAAAAATCCGCCTGCGCTATCCGAAATACCAGGTTGGGGTGGGTACGTATGGCATTCCCGAGGTGATGGAGTTCGGCGACGACACGGTCCTCAAGGTCGGCTCTTATACGTCGATCGCCGAAGGGGTGAAGATACTGTTGGGTGGTGGGCATCGCACCGACTGGGTCAGCACGTTTCCATTCCCGCGGATGATCGACGAAGCCCGGGATATTCCTGGTAGCTACTCGACCAAAGGCGACGTGGTGATTGGCAGCGACTGCTGGATCTGCGCTGAAGCGATGATCCTGTCGGGCGTGACCATCGGCCATGGCGCCGTGGTCGCGGCCGGCGCGGTGGTGATACGCGATGTCGAGCCTTACGCCATGGTGGGTGGCAATCCGTGCCGGTTCATTCGCTGGCGTTTCGAGGAGCCGGTGCGTCAGGCCCTACTTGAGTCGGCCTGGTGGGAATGGCCGATGGAAGAGGTCAAGGCGGTGTCGCCACTGCTGTGCAATGACAACATCGACGCCTTCCTGGATTACGTCCGCCAACGGCATTGATCGCCCCACATTTGCGTGGTGCGATCAAAGGAAAGACCGAAACGGTCAGTGCGCCTCGGTAAACGCCAGCTTCACTCCAATGGCGACGAGCACCGCGCCCATGGTCCGGTCGAACCAGTGGCCCATGCGCGCGAAACCAGCGCGCACCCGTTGCTGGCTGAACAGCAGCGCCACCAGGCAGAACCAGACGGCCGTGGCGACCGCCAGGTACACACCGTAACCGGCCTGGATCGCCAATGGCGTATGGGGGTTGATCACCACAGTGAACAGCGACAGGAAAAACAGCGTCGCCTTGGGATTCAGGCCATTGGTGACGAAGCCCGAAATGAACGCGCCACGGGCGGTCCGTTCACCGACTTCCTTGTGCAGGTTTTCCTCGGCCGGCTTGGCCGGTTGCGCCCGCAGTGCCTTGAAGCCGATGTACAGCAGGTACGCGGCGGCGGCCCACTTCAGCGCGTTGAACAGCACGATCGATTGCGACACGATCAGGCCGATGCCCAGCAACGAATAGCCCACATGCAGGAAAATCGCCGTGCCGACGCCCAGCGCCGTCCAGGTGCCGGCGCGCCGGCCATGGGTCACGCTTTCACGTACCACCACGGCAAAATCCGGCCCGGGGCTGGCGACGGCCAGCAGATGGATCAGGGCGACGGTGAGGAATTCGGTGAGGTACATGGTGGCTCCTTGGCTAGCTCAATCTCAAAATAAACATCAACTGTGCGGCGAGTGAAAGTGTGTGGGAGCAAAGCTTGCTCGCGATACAGGCGACTCGATTCCTGGCAAACCCCATCGCCGGTGTCGCGAGCAAGCTTTGCTCCCACAGACATCTGATAGGCTCGCCACATTACGCCTTCGGTTCTTGACATAAAAGGTACAACTGATGACGAACACCGCCCGCGCCGTTTTCCTCGACCACCCTTCCCTGGACCTCGGCGACCTGGACCTGGGCCCGCTGCGCAGTTGCTTCAGCGACCTGCAACTGTTCGCCCGGACCACCCCGGACCAGGTCATCGAGCGGCTCAAGGGCGCCACCGTGGCGATCACCAACAAGATCGTGATCGATGCCCAGGCCATGGCGGCCAGCCCCGAACTGAAGCTGATCCTGATCAGTGCCACTGGCACCAATAACGTCGACTTGGAAGCCGCCCGCCGCCACGGCATCACGGTGTGCAATTGCCAGGGCTACGGCACACCGTCGGTGGCCCAACATACGATCATGCTGTTGCTGAACCTGGCGACGCGCCTGGCCGATTATCAAAAAGCGGTGGGCGAAGGTCGCTGGCAGCAGGCTTCGCAGTTCTGCCTGCTGGACTATCCGATTGTCGAACTGGAAGGCAAGACCCTGGGTCTGCTGGGCCATGGCGAACTGGGCAGCGCCGTCGGGCGGCTGGCCGAAGCCTTTGGCATGCGCGTGCTGCTGGGGCAGATCCCCGGGCGCCCGGCCCGACCCGACCGCTTGCCGCTGGAGCAACTGCTGCCGCAAATCGATGCCCTGACCCTGCACTGCCCGCTCAACGAACACACCCGGAACTTCATCGGCGCCCGCGAACTGGCGCTGCTCAAGCCCGGTGCGTTCGTGGTCAATACCGCCCGCGGTGGCCTGATCGACGAACAGGCCTTGGCCGAGGCGCTGCGCAGCGGTCACTTGGGCGGCGCCGCCACCGACGTGCTCAGCGTGGAGCCGCCGGTCCAAGGCAACCCGCTGCTGGCCAGCGATATTCCTCGGTTGATCGTCACACCGCACAACGCCTGGGGCAGTCGCGAGGCGCGGCAACGGATCGTCGGTCAAATGAGCGAAAACGCCCAAGGCTTTTTCAGCGGTACAGCACGGCGTGTCGTCAGTTGATAAACTGCCGCACTTTTTTTCAAGGAGCAGACCATGGATCCGCGCAGTGAAGTACTGCTTCGTCAGGCCGAGTTATTCCAGGGCTCGGTGTTGTTGGCCGGCCTGCCCGCCGACGACCTGCTCGGCCGCTTGCCCGAGGCCCATGGCTGGTGCTGGCATGCTGGCGATCAGGCGGCGCTGGACGCGCGCTTTCCCGAGCGCAGCCACTTTGGTGTGAACGTCCCCGAGCAGGGGTTCGACACCGCCGTGGTGTTCCTGCCCAAGGCCAAGGACCTCACCGACTACATCCTCAATGCCGTGGCCGCGCGCCTGGCCGGGCGCGAGGTGTACCTGGTGGGGGAAAAACGCAGCGGCATCGAAGGTGCGTCCAAGCAGCTCAACCCGTTCGGCAAGCCACGCAAGCTCGACAGCGCCCGGCACTGCCAACTGTGGCAAGTCACGGTCGCCAACGCGCCCGAGGCCAAGCCTCTGGAAAGCCTGGCCCAGACCTACGAGCTGCCCCTGGCCGAAGGCCCGTTGAAGGTCATCAGCCTGCCGGGGGTGTTCAGCCACGGTCGCCTGGATCGCGGCAGTGCGCTGCTGTTGGAGCACCTGGATAAACTGCCCAGCGGGCATTTGCTCGACTTCGGTTGCGGTGCCGGGGTGCTGGGGGCGGCGGTCAAGCGTCGCTATCCACACAACACCGTCACTCTATTGGACGTGGACGCGTTCGCCGCCGCCAGCAGTCGCCTGACCCTGGCCGCCAATGGCCTGGAAGCCGAGGTGCTGACCGGTGACGGCATCGACGCCGCTCCCATGGGCTTGAGCGCGATCCTGAGCAATCCACCGTTCCATGTCGGCGTGCACACCGATTACCACGCCACGGAAAACCTGCTACGAAAAGCAGCCAAACATCTGAAAAATGGCGGCGAACTTCGGTTGGTGGCGAACAGTTTCCTCAAGTACCAACCCCTGATCGAGGAGCATCTGGGCGTGTGTGCGATCAAGGCCGAAGGCCAAGGCTTTCGCATCTACCGGGCCAAGCGCGGCTGAAGCATTTTTAAGAAACAGCACTTGCCCAATCGGATTTGCCTAGGCAGAATCCGCTCCGTCCTAGGGGAGTAGTCTCCCGCGAGCGCCATGCTCGCCCGGCATACGTCAACATACTTGGTCAGCAGACCATGGCGTATGCGGCCCAAGCGTCCACGCAGATGGTCGCTGGGTTTGACAAGACCTATGACACGCACACCTTACCCGGGGCGGGAAGGCTGTACGTGTCATAGCCGTGTCGACCCGCCCCTTTAGGAACTCCTGATGCTGGACTCACTCCTCGTACCTACCGCTATCGTTGCGTTGGCCGAAATCGGCGACAAGACGCAATTGCTCGCGCTCATCCTGGCGGCTCGCTTTCGCAAACCCTGGCCAATCATCGCCGGCATCGTTGCCGCGACACTCGCCAACCATGCGGCAGCCGGCGCGGTCGGCGCCTGGGTCAGCGGTTTTTTCTCCGACGCGGTCTTGCACTGGATACTGGCAGCAAGCTTCACGGCCACGGCACTGTGGACCCTGGTCCCCGACAAGCTGGACGATGAAGAAACGAACACGGCCCGTAAGTTCGGACCGTTCCTGACCACGCTGATTGCGTTCTTCCTGGCGGAAATCGGCGACAAGACGCAGATCGCCACGGTGATGCTCGCTGCGCAATACCCGGAGTTGTGGCTGGTGATCATCGGTACCACGGTGGGCATGTTGATCGCCAACGTGCCGGTGGTCCTGGCCGGCAACTTCGCCGCCGAGAAACTACCCCTTACCTTGATCCGCCGCCTGGCCGCCTCGGCATTCTTCGTCCTGGCGATCGTGGCGGTGTACAAGGCGATGCAGAGTAGTGGGTGGGTTTGACCCTGTGTCACACCTTGGGCTGAGGATAACTGTGGGAGCATAGCTTGCTCGCGATAAACGATGACGCGGTCTGATTGACGTCTGCGTCACCCCTGTCGCGAGCAAGCTTTGCTCCCACAACAATGCTTACTTCTTGGCCTGCTGATACAGCGGCATCACCTTCGGAATCGCCGCCTGCAACGAAGCGATACGGCTGCTCGACGAAGGGTGGGTACTCATGAACTCCGGCGGCGCGCCTTCCGAGGCCTTGGCCATCTTGTTCCACAAGGTGATCGCGGCGTTCGGGTCGTAGCCGGCGCGGGCAGCCAGTTCGAGGCCGATCAGGTCGGCTTCGTTCTCGTTGCCACGGCTGTTGGGCAAGGTCATGCCGTAGTTGGCGACGGTGTCGGCCAACGCCAGGCTGTCCTGGCCCAGGCCGAACAAGGCGCCAGCGCCCTGCTTGGCCATCTCGATGCCATAGGCCTTGGACATCGCTTCGCGCCCGTGCTCGCGCAGGGCGTGGGCGATTTCGTGGCCCATGATCGCGGCAATCTCAGCGTCGGTCAGCTTCAACTGGTCGATCAGGCCGGTGTAGAACATGATCTTGCCGCCAGGGCCGCAATTGGCGTTGAGTTCATCGCTCTTGATCAGGTTCACTTCCCAATTCCACTGCGCCGAATCCGGGCGGAACACCGGTGCCTGGGCAATCAAGCGGTCGGCAATGACCTGGATGCGCTTGGCATCGTTGCTGGTCTTGTCCAGCGCGCCCTGGGCGCTCGCCTCACCCATCGTCTTTTGGTAGGACTGGGCGTACATCTGGTTGACCTGCTCGGTCGACAGCATGCTGAACATATACTGCTTGCGCTCCACGCCCACGGCTCCGCCGCTGGTGGTATTGACCGACTGGCAACCGGCGAGCAGCAGAGCCGCGCTCAGAGCACTCACCATCAATGTCTTGTTCATGTAAAAGAAGCTCCCTGGAAACGTGGGCGTATCCTAGGCCTTGATTTGTATCGGCGCCAGATACACAACGAGCGATTACAGATTTTTCGGACAGGGCCTACCCAGTTCATTTGCGACACCCACGCAGCTAAAACAGTCAACCGACGAACAGCGCCTCATGCCGCGCCGCAGGAACGCCGATAAAGGCTCCAGACGTCATTTCCGCGTCCGGAGCCTTTATGAAATTCAGATCGATCCAGTTTTCCGTGGCCGCCCTGGCCGGTGCCATCGTGCTCAGCGTGGTCGGCGCCCTTGTGCTGTACGCACTGTTTGCCGGCGCCCGCACCCAAGAGATGGTGCAACAGCGAACCACGGCGCAGTTCGAACAACTCATCGAACAACGCCTCAGTGCCTTGGCGCGCACCCAGGCCAGCCTGATCCAGCGGGAACTGGAAGCGCCGCTGTTGCTCGCCCGTGGCCTGGCCACCAGCAACGCCTTGATGGGCATGAACGGCGCGGACGGCAACCCGCAATTGAAGGTGCCCCGCGAGCAAATGATCAGCCTGTTGCGCGAAACCGTGGTACGTAACCCGAAGATCCTCGGCGCCTACATCGCCTGGGAGCCGAATGCCATCGACCACGATGACGCCAATTATGTGAACAGTCAGGTGTTGGGCATGGAAACCAACGGGCGTTTCCTGCCGTGGTGGTTTCGTAACCAGGACGGCTCCCTGGGCCTGGAAAAACTCGCCGACGTGACCGACCAGAAACTGCTCTCCACCGGCATCCGCGCCAGTGAGTACTACCTGTGCTCCCAGGACAGCAAGAAAGCCTGCGTGATCGACCCGGCGCCCTATCGCGTTGGCAACACGATGACCATGCTCGCCTCGTTCATCGAACCGATCATGATCGATGGCAAGTTCCAGGGCATCGTCGGTGCCGACCTGTCGGTGAACTTCATCCAGGACATGCTCGTGGCCGCCGACGGCAAGCTGTACGACGGCGCCGGGGAAATGGCCTTGCTCTCGAGCAACAACCGGCTGGTGGCCTTCACCAAGGACCCGAGCAAACTCGGGGAAAAGGCCAGCGACCTGCTGGATGCCAGTGAACTGGATAACCTCGCCAAGCTTGGCATTGGCGAGGTGCGCTATGACATCGACGAAGAACACGGGCATATCGAGGTGTACATGCCGTTCGGCATCGGCGAGACCAACGCCCGCTGGACGTTGATGCTGCAACTGCCGCTGAATGCCGTCATGGCCGACCTGCAAGCCCTGCAAAAAGACCTCGACCATCAGCGCCAGGCCGATATCTTCGGCATGGCGATGGTGGGCCTGGTGATTGCCGGCATCGGTCTGCTGGTGATCTGGCTGGTGGGCCACGGCATTGCCCGGCCACTCAAGCAAATGGTGGCGATGCTCGATGACATCGCCCAGGGCGAAGGCGACCTGACCCGGCGCCTGGTCAGCGACCGCGCCGATGAACTGGGAGCGATCGCCAGGGGCTTCAACACGTTCCTGAGCAAATTGCAGGGCATGATCACCCAGGTGGTGACTTCGGTGCAGAGCGTCAGCGACTCATCGGAGCACACGGCCGATATCGCGATCCGCACCAACCAGGGCGTGCATAAACAGATGTCTGAGATCGATCAGGTCGCCACTGCCGTGCACGAAATGACCGCTACCGCCCAGGACGTGGCCCGCAACGCGACCCAAGCCGCCCAGGCCGCCAGTCATGCAGACCAGGCCGCCAGCCAGGGCATGCAGATCGTGCGGGACACCTCCACTTCCATCGGTGCCCTGGCCGTGGAAATCGGTAAGGCAGTGGGTGTGGTGCAGACCCTGGCCAAGGACAGCGAGAACATCAACGCGATCCTCACCGCCATCCGTGGGATCGCCGAGCAGACCAACCTGCTGGCCCTCAACGCCGCCATCGAAGCCGCCCGGGCCGGTGAACAGGGCCGTGGCTTCGCGGTGGTCGCCGATGAAGTGCGCAACCTGGCACAGAAGACGCAGCAGGCGACCGAAGAAATCCAGGCGATGATCCAACAGTTGCAACAAGGCACCCGGGACGTGGTGCGAGTGATGGAAGACAGCCAGCACCGTACCGATGAAAGCGTGCAGCATGCGGCGAAAGCGGCCCAGGCCCTGGAAACGATCACCCAGGCCGTGTCGGTGATCAACGACATGAACACCCAGATCGCCAGCGCCGCCGAAGAACAAAGCGCCGTCGCCGATGATATCAACCGCAACGTGATCAACATCGGGCAAGTGGCGAACGAGGTGGCCAGCGGTGCCGACGAGTCCAGCGCGGCCAGCGCCGGGCTGACCAAACTGGCAGAGCAGCAGCGGCGGTTGATCAATCAGTTCAGGGTCTGATCCAAAGGCCTCATCGCGAGCAGGCTCGCTCCCACAGGGGATTTGCGGTGGAATTCCAACCTTGCTACCCCCCCAAAAAACTGTGGGAGCAAAGCTTGCTCGCGATAGCGTCAGGTCAGCCGACATTGAGGTGACTGACACACCGCCTTCGCGAGCAAGCCCGCTCCCACAGGGGATTTGCGGTGGAATGTCGACCTTGCGAACACCCCAAAACAACTGTGGGAGCGAGCCTGCTCGCGATGGCGTCAGGTCAGCCGACATTGAGGTGACTGACACACCGCCTTCGCGAGCAAGCCCGCTCCCACAGGGGGATTTGCGGTGGAATGCCGATCTTGCGAACACCCCAAAACAACTGTGGGAGCGAGCCCGCTCGCGATGGCGTCAGGTCAGCCGACATTGAAGTGACTGACACTACGCCTTCGCGAGCAAGCCCGCTCCCACAGAGGATTTGCGGTGGAATTCCGACCTTGCTAACACCTCAAAAAACTGTGGGAGCAAAGCCTGCTCGCGATAGCGTCAGGTCAGCCAACATTGAGGTGACTGACACACTATCGCGAGCAAGCTTTGCTCCCACAGACTCCCACAGGTTCAATGCAGGGCTTTAGAGTTCGCCGAGGGCTTCGATCAGGGCCTGGTTCTGCTCCGGTGTGCCGATGCTGATCCGCAGGAACTGGGCAATCCGCTCCTGCTTGAAGTGCCGCACGATCACGCCCTGCTCCCGCAGTTTCGCCGCCAACCCTGCCGCATCGTGCCCAGGGTGGCGGGCGAAGATGAAGTTGGCCGCCGAGGGCAACACTTCAAAACCCTTGGCTTGCAGTTGCGCCACGACCCATTCACGGTGCTCGATGACCAACTGGCAGGTCCGCTCGAAATACTCACGATCATCAAACGCCGCCGCGCCGCCGACATTCGCCAGGCGATCCAGCGGGTAGGAGTTGAAGCTGTTCTTGATCCGCTCCAGCGCTTCGATCAGGTCCGGATGCCCCACCGCCAGGCCCACTCGCAGCCCCGCCAGCGAGCGGGACTTGGACAGGGTCTGGGTCACCAGCAGGTTCGGGTAACGGTCCACCAGGCTGATGGCCGTTTCGCCGCCGAAGTCGATATAGGCCTCGTCGACCACCACCACCGAATCCGGGCTGGCCTTGAGGATCCGCTCGACCGCTTCCAGCGCCAGCAGACAACCGGTCGGCGCGTTCGGGTTGGGGAAGATGATCCCGCCGTTCGGTTTGGCGTAGTCTGCCGGGTCGATCTGGAATTGTTCATCCAGCGGCACGGCATCGAACTTGATGCCGTACAGCCCGCAATACACCGGATAGAAGCTGTAGCTGATGTCAGGGAACAACAGCGGCTGGTCGTGCTGTAACAGGCCGTGAAAGATGTGCGCCAGCACTTCATCCGAGCCGTTGCCCAGGAACACCTGGTTGCTCTGCACCCCGTAATACCGGGCCACGGCGTTTTTCAGCAGGTCGCTGTTGGGATCCGGATACAGGCGCAGGTTGTCGTTCAGCTCGGTCTGCATCGCCGCCAAGGCCTTGGGCGATGGGCCGTAGGGGTTCTCGTTGGTGTTGAGCTTGACCAGGCGAGTCAGCTTCGGCTGTTCACCCGGTACGTAAGGCACCAGGTTCTTGACGAACGGGCTCCAGAATTTACTCATTTCAGTTCCCCTGCCCGTCAATGGTGTTCTCATCAAGAATGCGGTACTCGGCGCTGCGGGCGTGGGCGCTCAGCGATTCGCCACGGGCCAGCACCGAAGCGGTCTTGCCCAGTTCGGACGCGCCCTGCTCGGAGCAGAAGATGATCGACGAACGCTTCTGGAAGTCATACACCCCCAGCGGCGACGAGAAACGCGCAGTGCCGGACGTCGGCAATACGTGGTTGGGACCTGCGCAGTAGTCGCCCAGGGCTTCGCTGGTGTGGCGGCCCATGAAGATCGCACCGGCGTGGCGGATCTGCGGCAACCAGGCCTGCGGGTCGGCGACCGACAGTTCCAGGTGTTCCGGCGCGATGCGGTTGGCGACCTCGATGGCCTGCGCCATGTCATCGACCTTGATCAGCGCACCACGGCCATTGATCGACGTGTTGATGATCTCGGCGCGGTCCATGGTCGGCAGCAGTTTATCGATGCTGGCGGCCACCTTGTCGAGGAACTCGGCGTCCGGGCTGACCAGGATCGCCTGGGCGTCTTCATCGTGCTCGGCCTGGGAAAACAGGTCCATGGCGATCCAGTCCGGGTCGGTCTGGCCGTCGCACACCACCAGGATCTCCGAAGGCCCGGCGATCATGTCGATGCCGACCTGGCCAAACACGTGACGCTTGGCGGTGGCGACATAGATATTGCCCGGCCCGACCACCTTGTCGACCCGTGGCACGCTTTCGGTGCCATAGGCCAGCGCAGCAACGGCCTGGGCGCCGCCGATGGTGAACACCCGGTCCACGCCAGCGATGCAGGCAGCGGCCAGCACCAGTTCGTTGATTTCACCGCGCGGAGTCGGGACCACCATGACCACTTCGGTCACCCCGGCGACCTTGGCCGGAATAGCGTTCATCAGCACCGAGGACGGGTAGGACGCCTTGCCACCCGGCACGTACAGGCCGGCGCGGTCCAGCGGCGTGACCTTCTGGCCCAGCACCGTGCCGTCGGCTTCGGTGTAGCTCCAGGAGTCCTGTTTCTGCCTCTCGTGGTAGTCGCGCACCCGCGATGCGGCTTTTTCCAGGGCTTCGCGCTGGGGCACGGTGATCCGGGTCAGGGCCAGTTCCAGACGCTCGCGCGGCAGGATCAGGTCGGCCATGGACGCCACTTGCAGGCCATCGAATTTCTGGGTGAATTCCACCAAAGCGGCATCGCCACGCTCGCGCACGGCCTTGATGATGTCCAGCACCCGCTGATTGACCGAGTCGTCAGACACACTTTCCCAGCTCAGCAGATGATCCAGATGATGTGCGAAATCCGGGTCGGCAGCGTTGAGTCGGCGAATCGAAGTGGGAGCGGTCATAGCGAGGGCCTCATTAATGGCAAATGCTCAGGCGCCCTAAGCTACCAGTCCATTCGCGTGGGCACCTGAGAAAATTGGCTATGACACGGATAGACGGGCGCGACTCAAGGTCGCGCAGGTGAATCAGCCGCGGTGTCGCGATTCCACTGCCTTGCGCAGGGTATCGATCAGAGCCTGGATACGGGCATGCTGCATTTTCATCGAAGCCTTGTTGACGATCAGCCGGGAGGTGATGTCAGCGATGAAATCCTGGGGTTCCAGACCGTTGGCCCGCAGGGTGTTACCGGTGTCGACCACGTCGATGATCTTGTCCGCCAGGCCGATCAGCGGCGCCAGCTCCATCGAACCGTACAATTTGATGATGTCGACCTGGCGGCCCTGCTCGGCGTAGTAACGCTTGGCAATGTTGACGAACTTGGTCGCCACGCGCAAACGCCCCTTGGGCTCCGGCGCGCCGACTTTACCGGCGGTCATCAGCTTGCAACGGGCGATCCGCAGATCCAGGGGCTCGTACAGGCCCTGGCCGCCGTATTCCATCAACACGTCCTTGCCGGCAACGCCCAGGTCGGCGGCGCCATGTTCCACGTAGGTCGGCACATCGGTGGCACGCACGATCAGCAAGCGCACATCGGCCTGGGTCGTGGGGATGATCAGCTTGCGGCTCTTGTCCGGATTCTCGGTCGGCACGATGCCCGCTTCAGCCAGAAGCGGCAGGGTGTCGTCAAGGATGCGGCCCTTGGACAGTGCGATGGTCAACATGGGAAACGTCAGTCCTTATCAAGGTACTCATGCCCGGTCGCAAGCGGCGCCGGACACACATCGAGGGTGCAAACACCCTCGATTTGAAACTATTCAACAGGCACATCCTTGTGCCCATGCAGCCGGGACTAGCCCGGTACGCGGCGGATCTTGGCGCCGAGCATCTGCAGTTTTTCTTCGATGCACTCGTAACCACGGTCGATGTGGTAGATGCGGTCGATCAGGGTATCGCCTTCGGCAATCAGGGCCGAGATGACCAGGCTGGCCGAGGCCCGAAGGTCGGTGGCCATGACGGGCGCGCCCTTGAGCTTCTCGGTACCGGTAACGATGGCAGTGTTGCCTTCGACCTGGATCTTGGCACCCATGCGATGCAGTTCGTAGACGTGCATGAAGCGGTTTTCGAAGATCGTCTCGATCACTGCGCCCGTGCCTTCGGCAATGGCGTTGAGGGAGATGAACTGCGCCTGCATGTCGGTCGGGAACGCCGGGTACGGAGCGGTCCGCACGTTGACGGCTTTTGGCCGCTTGCCGTGCATGTTCACTTCGATCCAGTCTTCACCGCAGGTGACTTCGGCACCGGCTTCCTTGAGTTTTTCCAGGACGGCTTCGAGGATGGTCGGATCGGTGTCCTTGACCTTGACGCGGCCACCGGTGACGGCGGCGGCTACCAGGTAGGTACCGGTTTCGATCCGGTCGGGCATCACTTTGTAGGTGGCCGAATGCAGGCGCTCGACGCCATCAATGGTGATGGTGTCGGTGCCGGCACCGCTGATCTTGGCGCCCATGGCGATCAGGAAGTTCGCCAGGTCGACCACTTCAGGCTCGCGGGCGGCGTTTTGCAGTACGCTGCGGCCCTTGGCCAGTGCGGCGGCCATCATGATGTTCTCGGTACCGGTCACGCTGACGGTATCGAAGAAGAAGTGCGCGCCGCGCAAGCCGCCTTCCGGCGCCTTGGCCTTGATGTAGCCGCCTTCGACGTCGATCACCGCGCCCATGGCTTCCAGGCCGCGAATGTGCAGGTCCACCGGACGCGAGCCAATGGCGCAACCGCCAGGCAAGGCGACTTCGGCTTCACCGAAACGGGCGACCATCGGGCCCAATACCAGGATCGACGCACGCATGGTTTTCACCAGCTCGTACGGAGCGACCAGGGTCTTGATGGTACGCGGGTCGATCTCGACGCTGAGCTTCTCGTCGATCACCGGCTCGATGCCCATGCGGCCGAACAGCTCGATCATCGTGGTGATGTCGTGCAGGTGCGGCAGGTTGGCCACGGTTACCGGGCCATCGCACAGCAAGGTTGCGGCCAGGATCGGCAGGGCGGAGTTCTTTGCCCCGGAAATACGGATTTCGCCATCAAGACGAACGCCGCCGGTAATAATCAGTTTATCCATAAGAATCTCGAGGCCCTTGGGCTCAGGTGCGCTCGGCCCAGGCCGCGCTGCTGAAAAATTTCATCGTGACCGCGTGGATGCTGCCATCGGCGATCCATGGGTTCAAATGGGCATAGATGCTCTGCTGACGCTTCACTGGGCTCAATGCCGCCAGTTCATCGCTGATCACGTTCAACTGGAAGTTGCAGCCTTCGCCTTCAACTTCCACCTGCGTACCAGGCAGCTTTCCTTCAAGGAAGCTCTTCACTTCTACAGCCTGCATGCTCAACCTCAATCGGCGCCCTGTGCGCGCGGGTCGCACATCATACAAAAAAGCCCCGCGCCTGCGAACCCCGCGAAGCAGGACTCTGACGGGGGGACTTTTCCAACGATGTGGGTCAGGGGTGCGCCAACAACTCGGTCAATTCGCTGACCTGGGCTATTTCGCGCATGTCTTCGGGCATCCCACGGATGCTCCACGTTTTTCCGGCAGCCTTGGCGTCGCGCATGAAGCACAGCAGCAGCGACAAGCCGACGCTGCTGGACTTCTGCACCGCCGAGCAGTCAATGACCACCTCGGCGGCACTGACGGACTTGATCAGCGCCTGGCCCTGCTTGCGCAGGGCCGGGCCGGTGCGGTAATCCAGCACGCCACTGAGCAACAGCTCACCAGCCCCGCCCAGACGAACGGCCGACTCACTCACCGACTCGATCATTGTGCCTGCTTCTCTTGGGCATCTTCAGCCACTTCCTTGGCCTTGGCGACCTCACCGGCCCAACCGTTGATGGTCTTGTCCAGGTCATTGCCATTGCGCTGCATCGCGTCGGCGAACTGATCACGGAACAGCTTGCCGATATTGATGCCATTGATGATCACGTTGCGCACTTTCCACTCGTCGTTGATTTTCTCGAGCGTGTAGGACACAGGATAGATCGCGCCGTTGTTGCCCTTGACCTGCATGTCGACACTGGTGCGGGTACCGCTTTCGTCCTTGGCCGGCGAAACGGTGATGCCCTGGTTGTTGTATTCAAGCAAGGCATTGCCATAGAACTGCATCAGGCTGCGCTTGAAGTTCTCCTGGAAGCGGGTCATCTGCGCCGGGGTTGCCTTGCGCGAGTACTTGACGGTCATGATGCTCTTGGAGATGCCATCGGCGTCGACCACAGGGCCGACGATGCCGTTGAGGGCGTCATAGAACGCACTTGGGTCCTGCTTGTATTTCTCTTTGTTGGCGGCAAGGTCCGCCAGCAGCCGGGTGGTCGTGTCCTGGATGATGTCATGGGCCGAAGGCGCCGCCACGGCGTTAGCCATCAACGGCAGCGCCGCGAGCAACACCAACAGGCCACGTCGCAAGATAGAGATCATTCAAAAGCTCCTCATTTGGCGTCTTTGCTAACGGTATTGAGCAGGAATTTACCGATCAGGTCCTCGAGCACCAGGGACGACTGCGTGTCGTGGATGACGCCACCGTCCTTGAGCACGGTGTCTTCCCCACCCACGCTGATGCCAATGTATTTTTCACCCAGCAGCCCAGCCGTGAGGATAGATGCAGTGGAGTCAGTCGGCAGGTTATCCACGCGCTTTTCCAGCTGCAGCGTTACCCGCCCGGTGAAATCCTCGCGATTCAGATCGATTGCCGTGACCTTGCCGATAGTGACACCGGCCATGGTCACCTTGGCTCTGACCGTCAAACCGGCGATATTGTCAAAGTTTGCGTAAAGTTTATAAGTATCGGTGCTTGCCGTCGGCGCCAGTCCACTGACCCGCAGGGCCAGCAACAGCAAAGCCAGGATGCCAGCCAGCAAGAAAAGGCCGACACCGATTTCCAGGGTGCGGTTTTGCATCAGAAATCTCCAAACATCAAGGCGGTCAGAATAAAGTCAAGGCCCAGGACCGCCAGCGAGGCGTACACCACGGTCTTGGTTGTGGCACGGCTGATCCCCTCTGACGTGGGCTCACAGTCATAGCCTTGAAACACGGCGATCCAGGTCACGACGAAAGCGAATACGGCACTTTTGATCACGCCATTGAGGACATCGTCGAGAAAGTCGACGCTGTTTTGCATGTTGGCCCAGTAGGATCCTTCATAGACCCCCAGCCAGTCGACGGCCACCCACGAGCCGCCCCAGATCCCCACGACGCTGAAAATCATCGCCAGCACCGGCAGGGAAATGAAGCCGGCCCACAGGCGAGGGGCGATGATGTACTTGAGCGGGTCGACACCGATCATTTCCAGGCTGGACAACTGCTCGGTGGACTTCATGTTACCGATTTCAGCCGTCAGCGCCGAACCGGCACGCCCGGCGAACAACAGCGCGGTCACCACGGGGCCGAGCTCACGCAGCAGCGTCAGCGCCACCATCTGCCCGACCGCTTGCTCCGAACCGTAGCTGGACAAGATGCTGAAGCCCTGCAGCGCCAGCACCATGCCGATGAAGATCCCGGAGACCACGATGATCACCAGGGACATCACCCCCACCGAGTGCAACTGCTTGACCAGCAGGCCAAAGCCGCCGCCCGTCGAGTTGCGACCGAGCAAGGCGTGCATCAGGAACAACGAAGAACGGCCCAGTACCGCCACCACGTCGATGCCGGAGCGGCCGAACAGGCGAATTCTTTCCAATAGCGATTTCTTGCGCATCAGCGCTTCCCCAACAGATCGGTACGGTAATCCGTGGCCGGAAAATGGAACGCCACGGGCCCGTCCGGATCACCCTTCATGAATTGGCGAATACGCGGGTTGTCCGAATCCGCCAGTTCCTGCGGCGTGCCCTGCCCCAGCACCTGGCCATCGCCGACCACATAGATGTAGTCCGCGATGCTCGCGGTTTCGGCCAGGTCGTGGGAGACCACGATACTGGTGATGCCCAGCGCATCGTTGAGCAGACGGATCAGGCGCACGAGCACACCCATGGCGATCGGGTCCTGGCCGACAAAGGGTTCGTCGTACATGAGGATCTTCGGATCGAGGGCAATCGCCCGCGCCAGCGCGACCCGACGCTTCATGCCACCGGACAGCTCGTCGGGCATCAGGTCGAGGGCACCCCGCAGCCCGACTGCCTGCAACTTGAGCAGCACGATGTCGCGGATCATCTCTTCCGGCAGGTCGGTATGGACCCGCAGCGGGAACGCCACGTTCTCGAATACGTCGAGATCGGTAAACAGCGCGCCACTCTGGAACAGCACGCCCATGTGCTTGCGCGCATCGAACAGGTCGCTGCGAGACAACTCGGGAAGATTCTGACCATTGACCCAGACTTCGCCGGCGCTGGGCCGCAGTTGTGCGCCCATCAACCTCAGCAGCGTGGTCTTGCCACACCCGGAAGGCCCCATGATGCCGGTGACCTTGCCGCGCGGAATGCGAATATCGATGTCATTGAAAATGCTGCGCGTCCCTCGCTTGAAGGACAGTCCCTTCAGCTCGACCGCGTAGGCGTTGTCGGCACTCATCTAAACTCCTTGCGATGCAGCCTCACATTCGAATGCCCTGGCAGCCGACAAGCGCCGGTACCGCCGGGCGTGCGAACCGGCGGCGAACTATATCACTGCAACAGCCAAGCGCCCAAGGCCACCTCCCCGTCCGTTAAGCCTGGCTTAAGGTAAAAAGCTACATTTTATGTCGAACATTGCGGCTCCTCGAACAAAGCATGACGAACTTACGTGAGGGAATTGTTCATTGCCGCTATAATCGCCGCCTTTTCATCGGGCTATACGATTTCTGACATGAGCCAATCCAGCGACCTGATTCAATCGGCACAACGTACCATCCGCCTCGAGCTCGAAGCCGTGCAAGGCTTGCTGCCCCATATCGACGCTGATTTCGTACGCGCCTGCGAGATGATTCTGGCCAGCAAGGGCCGCGTGGTCGTGGTCGGCATGGGCAAGTCCGGGCACATCGGCAACAAGATCGCCGCCACGCTCGCCAGTACCGGCACCACGGCTTTTTTTGTCCATCCGGCCGAAGCCAGCCACGGGGACATGGGCATGATCACCCGGGACGACATCATCCTGGCCCTGTCCAACTCCGGCTCCACCAATGAGATCATCACCCTGCTGCCGCTGATCAAGCGCCTGGGCATCCAGTTGATCAGCATCACCGGCAACCCGGACTCGCCGCTGGCCAAGGCCGCCGAAGTGAATCTCAATGTCCATGTCGAACACGAAGCCTGCCCGTTGAACCTGGCACCGACCTCCTCCACTACCGCCGCCCTGGTCATGGGCGATGCCCTGGCCGTGGCGCTGCTGGAAGCCCGGGGCTTCACCGCCGAAGACTTCGCTTTCTCCCATCCCGGTGGCGCCCTTGGCCGTCGCCTGCTGCTGAAAGTCGAAAACGTGATGCACGCCGGCGAGGAGTTGCCGCAGGTGCTGCGCGGCACGCTGCTCAAGGACGCGCTCATGGAGATGACCCGCAAGGGACTGGGCATGACCGTTATCCTGGAGGCCGACGGCAAGCTCGCCGGGATCTTTACCGACGGCGACCTGCGCCGCACCCTGGACCGCACCATCGACATCCACAGCGCGACCATCGAGCAAGTCATGACGCCCCACGGCAAGACCGCCCGCGCCGAGATGCTCGCCGCCGAGGCCCTGAAAATCATGGAAGACCACAAGATCAGCGCCCTGGTGGTCGTCGACGACGAAGACCGTCCGGTGGGCGCCCTGAACATGCACGATCTGCTGCGTGCCGGAGTCATGTAAATGAACACAGACCTGTTGCAACGCGGCAAAGCCATCAAGCTGGCGGTTTTCGATGTGGACGGCGTACTGACCGACGGACGCCTGTACTTCCTCGAAGACGGCAGCGAGTTCAAGACGTTCAACACCCTCGACGGCCAAGGCATCAAGATGTTGATGGCCGCTGGCGTGCAGACCGCTATCATCAGCGGCCGCAAGACCCCGGTGGTCGAGCGACGCGCGAAGAACCTCGGTATCCCGCATCTTTACCAGGGGCGCGAAGACAAACTGGTGGTGCTGGACGAGCTTCTGGGGCAACTCAACCTAAGCTATGAACAGGTGGCCTACCTCGGTGACGACCTGCCAGACCTGCCGGTGATTCGCCGGGTCGGCCTGGGCATGGCGGTCGCCAACGCGGCCAGCTTCGTACGCGAGCATGCCCACGGCGTCACCACGGCGCGCGGCGGCGAAGGTGCGGCCCGCGAATTCTGTGAACTGATCCTGCGCGCCCAGGGCCGCCTCGAAGCGGCCAACGCCGCGTACCTGTGAGCCATTTATGCTGAGCAAGAAGATTCGCACCATTGTGGTGTTCGGCTGTATCGCAGCGATTTTTGCGGCGGTGGGCTATTGGAACATCAGCCCCGAACAGTTTCTCGACCAGCCTGCGGCCCAGGTCGAGGAAAAGATCGACTGGTACGCGACCAACACGCACACCCTGCAGTACCTGCCCGATGGCAAGGTGCAGTACGAGATGACCTCGGACAAGGTCGACCACGTGAAGGCCACCGATATTACCCTGGTGACCAAGCCGGACCTGAACATGTTCCGCGGCACCGAGTTTCCGTGGCATGTGCAGAGCGAGCACGCCGAAGTCAACTCCGGCGGCACCGAAGTGGAACTGATCGACTCGGTACGCGTCGCCCGAACCGACGAGAAAAACCGTACGACCATCATCACCAGCACACGCATGACCGTGTTCCCACAGCAAGAATATGCGCAGACCGAGCAACCCGTTAGAATCGACGGCGCCGGGGGTGTATCGACCGGCACGGGAATGAAAGCGTATTTGAAGGAAAGCAGGATACACCTGCTATCGAACGTAAGAGGACAGTATGAAGCTCGCTAAAACCCTCCCTATTTTGCTCAGTCTGGGCGCAGCACTGGGAAGCGCGAGCGCCTGGGCTCTTCCCGACGACCGCAACCAACCTATCCGTATCCAGGCCGACGATGCCCAGCTCGACGACAAGAATGGCGTCGCCACCTATAAAGGCGACGTGATCATCACCCAGGGCTCGATGAAGGTTACCGGCAATACCGTGACCATCACCCGCACCCAGTCCGGCGATATCGACGTAGTGACCTCGGTGGGCAACCTGGCCTATTTCGAACAGCTGCAAACCGCGGGCGACGCCAAGCCTGTGCAGGGCTACGGGGTAACCATCCAGTACCACGCCTCCCAGGATCGCGTCGTGCTGATCGACCGCGCCAAGGTGGTCGACAAGGACAACAACGTGACCCAAGGCGAGAAGATCGTCTACGACACCAACAAGAAACTCGCCAGCGCCGGTCGCGCCACCGGCAGCAAGGTGACCGAGTCGCGTCCGCGGATCGATATGGTGATCCAGCCGAAAAAGAAAACCGAACAGAAGGCCCAGTAATGGCAACTCTGAAAGCTCAGCACCTGGCCAAGAGCTACAAGAGCCGCCAAGTCGTGCGTGATGTCAGCCTGTCCATCGACAGCGGCCAGATCGTCGGCCTGCTCGGCCCCAACGGCGCAGGCAAGACCACCTGCTTCTACATGATCGTCGGCCTGGTCCAGGCCGATCAGGGCCGCGTGCTGATCGACGACCTGGATGTCAGCCACCAGCCGATGCACGGCCGGGCGAAGGCCGGTATCGGCTACTTGCCGCAAGAAGCGTCGATCTTCCGCAAACTGTCGGTTGCCGACAACATCATGGCGATCCTCGAGACCCGCAAGGAACTCGACAAGGCCGGCCGTCGCCAAGAGCTGGAAAGCCTGTTGCAGGAGTTCCACATCAGCCACATTCGCGACAACCTGGGCATGAGCCTGTCCGGTGGCGAACGGCGTCGCGTGGAAATCGCCCGCGCCCTGGCCACCGCGCCGAAGTTCATACTGCTCGACGAACCGTTCGCCGGCGTGGACCCGATCTCGGTGGGCGACATCAAGCAGATCATCCATCACCTCAAGGCCAAGGGAATCGGCGTGCTGATCACCGACCACAACGTGCGCGAGACGTTGGATATCTGCGAAACCGCCTACATTGTCAATGACGGCCAGCTGATCGCCGAAGGCGATTCCGCAGCCATCCTGGCCAATGACCTGGTCAAGGAAGTATATCTGGGCCACGAGTTCCGCCTGTAAGCACAAGTGTCTGGCGAATCGCTCGAGCGTCGTTTAATTTTATTATGGCGACGCTCTAGGCAAACACTTCAGTTTCAGGCATATAATTTGCTTAAGTTTGGCGCCTCGGCGCCCTGTAGTGGATGGCGCATGTGCGCCGGCGAATAAGGTGTTAAGCCCCTGCCATGAAACCATCGCTAGTCTTGAGAATGGGCCAGCAGCTGACGATGACACCGCAGCTGCAACAGGCCATCCGCCTGCTCCAATTGTCGACCCTGGACCTGCAACAGGAAATCCAGGAGGCCCTGGAGTCCAATCCGATGCTCGAACGCCAGGAAGAAGGCGACGACTTCGACAACACCGATCCGCTGGCCGACAACGTCGAGCAGAAGACCAACACCGAAATCCCGGAACCGTCCTACCAGGAAGCCGCCCCGACGGTGGATAACCTCGAGGATGGCGAATGGAACGAACGCATCCCCAACGAACTACCCGTGGACACGGCCTGGGAAGACGTCTACCAGACCAGCGCCAGCAACCTGCCGAGCAGCGATGACGACGAGTGGGACTTCACCACCCGCACCTCGGCCGGCGAGAGCCTGCAAAGCCACCTGCTGTGGCAACTGAACCTGGCGCCGATGTCCGACACCGATCGCCTGATCGCCGTGACCCTGATCGATTGCATCAACAACCAGGGCTACCTGGACGAGACCCTCGAGGAAATCCTCGAAGCCTTCGACCCCGAGCTCGACATCGAGCTGGACGAGATCGAAGCTGTCCTGCATCGCATCCAGCAGTTCGAGCCAGCCGGCATCGGCGCCCGCAACCTGGGCGAGTGCCTGTTGCTGCAACTGCGCCAGTTGTCCGCCAAGACACCCTGGCTGACCGAAGCCAAGCGACTGGTCACCGATTACATCGACCTGCTGGGTGGCCGCGACTACAGCCAACTGATGCGTCGCATGAAGCTCAAGGAAGATGAGCTGCGCCAGGTCATCGAACTGGTGCAGAGCCTCAACCCACGCCCCGGCTCGCAGATCGAATCCACCGAACCCGAATACGTGGTCCCCGACGTGATCGTGCGCAAGCACAACGATCGCTGGCTGGTGGAGCTCAACCAGGAGTCGGTGCCCAAGCTGCGGGTCAACGCCCAGTACGCCGGATTCGTGAAACGCGCCGACACCAGCGCCGACAACACCTTCATGCGCAACCAGTTGCAGGAAGCGCGCTGGTTCATCAAGAGCCTGCAAAGCCGCAACGAAACCCTGATGAAAGTGGCCACCCAGATCGTCGAGCATCAGCGCGGCTTCCTGGAGTATGGCGACGAAGCGATGAAACCGCTGGTCCTGCATGACATTGCCGAGGCAGTGGGCATGCACGAGTCGACGATTTCCCGGGTAACCACCCAGAAATTCATGCATACCCCTCGGGGCATCTATGAATTGAAATACTTTTTCTCCAGCCACGTCAGCACCTCCGAAGGCGGCGAATGCTCGTCCACGGCCATCCGCGCGATCATCAAAAAACTGGTGGCCGCGGAAAATCAGAAAAAGCCGTTGAGTGACAGCAAGATCGCTGGTTTACTGGAGGCACAAGGCATTCAGGTGGCCCGCCGCACCGTCGCCAAATACCGCGAATCCCTCGGGATCGCGCCTTCGAGCGAACGCAAGCGGTTGATGTAACGGGCCACGCCACAGCGTTCCAGTGGCAGGCATTTCTGCCTGCCGCTTTATGCACTGGCAACGAAGGAGAAGCTGTATGCAAGTCAACATCAGTGGACACCAACTGGAAGTGACCGAACCCCTGCGCACCTACATCGGCGAAAAACTCGACCGATTGGAGAGGCATTTCGACAAGATCACCAACGTGCAGGTCACGATGAACGTCGAGAAGCTGCTGCAGAAAATCGAAGCCACGCTGCATATCCCCGGCGGAGAAGTGGTTGCCAACGCAGAGCACACAGACATGTATGCCGCGATTGACCTGCTGACCGACAAGCTGGATCGCCAACTCAAAAAGCATAAGGAAAAGACCCAGAGCCTCCTCCAGGGCGCAACCGGTCGTTAACCCCCCCAATCCATGATCCGACTAGAATCCATCCTGACCCCCGGCCGTTCCCTGGTGAACGCGCCGGGTGGCAGTAAAAAGAAAGCCCTCGAACAAATTGCCAACCTGATCCACCGCGAAGTGCCGGATCTGGAAATGCAGGACGTCTTCGAGGCCCTGGTTGCCCGTGAAAAACTCGGTTCCACCGGTTTTGGCAACGGTATCGCCATTCCCCACTGCCGCCTCAAGGGTTGTGCCGCACCGATCAGCGCACTGCTGCACCTTGAAGCCGCCATAGATTTCGACGCCATCGACGGCGCCCCGGTCGACCTGCTGTTTGTATTGCTGGTACCGGAAGCGGCGACCGATGCGCACCTCGAGCTGCTGCGCCAGATTGCCAGCATGCTGGACCGCAAGGAAGTGCGCGAAAAACTGCGCAGCGCACCGAGTAACGAAGCTTTGTACCAGGTGGTCCTGGACGAGCAGAACGGTCATTAAAAATGCGCATGATCATCGTCAGTGGCCGCTCCGGCTCCGGTAAAAGCACTGCCCTCAATGTGCTTGAGGACAGCGGCTACTATTGCATCGACAACCTGCCCGCCGGCCTGCTGCCGGAACTGGCCGAGCGCGCCCTGATCCACACCGAGCTGGCGCAGCCGCTGGTGGCGGTGTCCATCGATGCGCGCAACCTGCCAAGCCACCTGTCGCGTTTTCCTGAACTGCTCGAGGAAGTGCGCAGCCGGCATATCCAGTGCGACGTGCTGTACCTGGATGCCGATGAAGAGACACTGCTCAAGCGCTTTTCCGAAACCCGTCGGCGCCATCCGCTGAGCAATGCCAACCGCTCCCTGGCCGAAGCCATCGAGGATGAAAGCCAGCTGTTGGGGCCAATCGCCGACCTGGCGGACCTGAAGGTCAACACCACGCACCTGAACCTGTATCAGTTGCGCGACACGATCAAGCTGCGCCTGCTCAACCAGCCGGAGCCGGGCACGGCGTTCCTGGTGGAGTCGTTCGGCTTCAAGCGTGGCATGCCAGTAGACGCCGACCTGGTATTCGATGTGCGCTGCCTGCCCAACCCTTATTGGAAACCGGAATTGCGCGAGCAGTCCGGGCTCGACCAGCCGGTGATCGACTACCTGGCCGCACAGCCGGATGTCGAGGAAATGTACCAGGACATCTCCAGCTACCTGCTCAAATGGCTGCCCCGCTTTGCCGCGAGCAACCGGGCCTATGTCACGATCGCCATCGGTTGCACCGGCGGCCATCACCGCTCCGTCTACCTGACCGAACGCCTGGGTCAACTCCTGCAACAATCCCTGAAGAATGTCCAGGTTCGCCACCGCGACCTCAGCTAAAGGATTCACATCGCGATGCCTGCTCGGGAAATTGAAATCATCAACAAGCTGGGTTTGCATGCCCGAGCGTCGGCCAAGTTCGTCGGGGTTGCCGGCCAGTTCCAGGACACCACCATCAGGGTTGGCCGCACACCCCGAGACGGCGGTCGACGGTAAAAGCATTATGGCGATGATGATGCTCGCCGCCGGCAAGGGCACCAAGATCCACCTGAGCACTGAAGGGGAACAAGCGCAAGAAGCGATGGATGCCCTGGTGGACTTGATCAACAGGTACTTCGACGAAGGCGAGTAACCGACCCAAGCTCAGGGCGAGCTTGTTGTGTGGACAGAGCTAGCCTTTGTGGCGAGGGAGCTTGCTCCCGCTCGGCTGCGAAGCAGTCGTAAACCTCTGTTTCGCCGTGTCGCTGTGATAAAAACATGGGGCCGCTTCGCAGCCCAGCGGGAGCAAGCTCCCTCGCCACAAAAGCCCCCTTGTCATGAAAGCGCCCTTGCCACAAAAAGCTCACTCCCCCCGCAGACCTGCATCACGCCAACGCCGTATCCAGCACCATCATCAAACAAAACCCCACCAACAGCCCCAGGCTTGCCAGTTTCTCGTGGCCATTGCGACGGGATTCGGGAATGACCTCGTGAGTCACCACCAAGAGCATCGCCCCGGCTGCCAACGCCAGCCCCAAGGGCAAGAGCATCTCGGCCAGGCTCACCAACCAGGCGCACAGCAGCGCGAACGCTGGCTCGACCAGCCCTGACGCCGCGCCAATCAGAAATGCCTTGACCCGCGACATTCCCGCCGCAGCCAGCACCAGGGCGATCACCAGCCCCTCGGGTACATCCTGCAAGGCGATACCCATCGCCAGGCTGTCGGCATCCGGCATACCGCCACCCGCCGACACACCCACCGCCATGCCCTCGGGAATGTTGTGGGCGATGATGGCAAACACGAATAACCATATCCTCGGCGCAATGATCGGCCGTCCTGATACCGCGACAAACCTTTCGGGGCTGGCCGAGACCTTGCGGTCCACCAGGTACAGCCCGAACGCGCCCAATAGAATGCCGAAACTGATGAGACCGCTGGCGGCCCAAGGGGTTAGCCCCAACTGCTCGGCCGCCGCAATGCCCGGCACAATCAGCGAAAATGCCGTGGCGGCGAGCATCACCCCGGCACCGAAGCCCAGCAACAAATCGCTGACGGCCTGGGGCATGCGCCGGATGACCAACACCGGCACGGCCCCCAGCGCGGTGCCCAAGGCGCACAGCCCGCCGCCCTCGAGCGCACGCAACAGCCTTGGCTCCAGGTCCAGCCATGCCAGGCCCTGCGCCGCCAACAACGTCATCCCGGCCAACAGCAACAACGATCCCAAGGCATAGCGGAACATCCGTCCGCTTCCAATCGCCAGTGTTTGAGTATCCATAGTCAGCCTTGGGTTATTTTCAGGAAGGGCTCGTAGCCAGCGCAGCCTGGTAGCGCCGGGCGACCTCAGGCCAGTTGATCACGTTGTAGAAGGCGCTGATGTATTCCGGACGACGGTTCTGGTAGCGCAGGTAATAGGCGTGCTCCCAGACGTCCAGGCCAAGAATCGGTGTGTTGCCGTTCATCAGCGGGCTGTCCTGGTTGCCGCTGCTTTCTACCACCAGGGTCTTTTGCGCAGTCACGCTCAACCAGGCCCAGCCGCTGCCGAAACGGGTCAGCGCCGCTTTGGTGAAGGCTTCCTTGAAACGCTCGATACCGCCCAGTTGCGCCTCGATCGCCGCCGCCAGGGCGCCCTCGGGCTGGCCGCCGCCCTGAGGCGTCATCACTTCCCAGAACAACGAATGGTTGGCATGACCACCGCCCTGGTTGATCACCGCAGCCCGCAGGCTTGGCGGCAACTGTTCCACGCTGGACACCAGCTTTTCGATGGGCCACCCGGCGTATTCAGTGCCGTTCACCGCCGCGTTGAGGTTATTGATATAGGTCTGGTGATGCTTGGTGTAGTGGATCTCCATGGTTTGCGCATCGATGTGCGGTTCCAGGGCGTCGTAGGCGTAGGGCAATGCAGGCAAGGTAAAAGCCATTTTCAATGAACTCCATGGTGAAGAGGGGCATTGCGCTGCCGGGGCTTGGCGGCGTTGCAGTGCAGCAGGCGCTGGGTGCGAGGGTATTCACCGTGCTCGCTGATGAAACTCAGCAGTTCGACATAGGTCTTGTGGCTCTGGCGCAGCGCGGCGGCGCGCAGGGCCGGCGCCAGGCGTTCGTCCTGGATCGTCTGCAACAACCGTTGGTGGATCGCACACAAGTACTCGGCGCTCTCCTCCGGCTGGTTCAGGCGCAAGTGCAGGTCCGCCAGGTTGTGGTGGGAGACGACGCAGGCGGCCACGGCTTCGTCGGCATCCGCCCAGCGCTCGAACAGCACCTGTGCCAGGGCCAGGGCTTGCAGGTAGGCTTCGCGGGCATCTACCAGCTCACCCTGCATGAAACAGCGATTGGCCCGTTCGATCGTACGTTTCCAGTGTTCCATGATGAGTCCTCCACACAGGTGTCGGGATTACACGCCGCCGGCGGTGAGCTTCTCCGGGTCCAGCAGGACTTCGAGTTCGCTGCGTGTCAGGTCGGTGTGTTCCAGGGCGACATCGATGACCGGCCGGCCTTGCTGGTAAGCCTTCTTGGCGATTTCAGCGGCCTTCTGGTAACCGATGATCGGATTCAGGGCGGTCACCAGGATCGGGTTGCGTGACAACGCTTCCTTGAGCCTGGCCTCGTTGACCTTGAATGTGGCGATGGCCTTGTCCGCCAGCAAGCGGCTGGCGGTGGACATCAGGGCGATGCTGCTCAGCAGGTTCTGGGCAATGATCGGCAGCATCACGTTCAATTCGAAGTTGCCCGATTGACCGGCGATAGTGATCACCGTGTCGTTGCCGATCACCTGGGCCGCAACCATCGCGGTTGCCTCCGGAATCACCGGATTGACCTTGCCGGGCATGATCGAGGAACCCGGCTGCAGGCCTTCGAGTTCGATCTCCCCCAGGCCCGCCAACGGTCCGGAATTCATCCAGCGCAGGTCGTTGGCGATTTTCATCAGCGACACGGCGGTGGTCTTGAGCTGCCCGGAAACCGCAACAGCGGTGTCCTGGGAACCGATCAGCGCGAACAGGTTCTTGCCCGGGGTGAATTGCACCTGGGTCAATTGCGTCAGTTGTTGGCTGAACAGTTCGGCGAAGCGTGGATGGGCGTTGACCCCGGTACCGACCGCCGTGCCGCCCTGGGCCAGGGATTGCAGGCTCGGCAGCAAATCCTGCAAGTGACCGATATTGGCCTTGAGCTGCTGCGCCCAACCGTCTAGCACCTGGCTCAGGCGCACCGGCATGGCATCCATCAGGTGGGTGCGACCGGTCTTGATGAACGGGTGGACCTGTTCGGCCTTGCGCTCGATCACCTGCACCAGGTGCAACAGCGCCGGCAGCAACTGCTCATGCAAGGCCAGCGCAGCGCTGACATGAATGCTGGTGGGGATGATGTCGTTGCTGCTCTGGCCGCAATTGACGTGGTCGTTCGGATTGATCACTTCTCCCAGCAGGCGACTGGCGAGGGTGGCGATCACTTCGTTGGCGTTCATGTTGGAGCTGGTGCCGGAGCCGGTCTGGAAGATGTCCACCGGAAAATGGTCCATGAACCGGCCTTCGAGCAGCCCCAGGGACGCATCGACGATGGCCTTGCCCTGGGCTGGACTGATTTGCTCCAGCTCTACGTTGGCCCGGGCGGCCGCCGCCTTGGCCAGGATCAGGGCGCGGATGAACTGCGCCGGCATACGCTGACCGCTGACCGGGAAGTTATCCACGGCACGCTGGGTCTGTGCACCGTAGAGGGCGTCCACCGGGACTTGCAGTTCGCCCATGCTGTCGCGTTCGATACGGGTATTACTCATCGGGAGATCCTTGCACCAGTTCAATAAGAGAAATCGACGGCTCCAGGGCGCAGGTCGCCAGCGCCCAGGCATGGCGCTGCCAGCGCTCGAGGCGGCAGCGGCACAGTGATTGTCGTTCGAGGTCGCGCAAGGGGCGCCAGGCCTGGTCGAGGCAGAGATTGCGCCAATGCCAGGGCAGCGCGACGTCGGAGGCGGTGTCGAGCAACAAGCGCAAGGCGGTTTCGGAGATCATCCACGGCGATGTCGTGGTGCAGCAGGCCAGATAGCGGCCCTCAGCCAGGTAGTGCTCGATCAGCCGCGGCTCGTCGGGGTTCAGCGCGCAACGGATCTGGCGACTCATCCAGCGCCAGCTTTCAAGGTAGGGTTGTTCGTGCAGGGCAGAACTCATGACCGGGGGCTCGCTCGGCGAATGAGATTCATTATTATATGATAATAAGAAGCAACACAACCATGAGACCGCACAAATTCATCGTGGCGAGGGAGCTTGCTCCCGCTCGGTTGCGCAGCGACCGCAATAGCTTGGGGTCGCTTCGCGGCCCAGCGGGAGCAAGCTCCCTCGCCACAAAAGCACGCCCGCCACAGGATCTGCGGATACAAAAAAGGCGCGTCACCCAGCGGATGACGCGCCTTTTTCTATGGGATGAGTATCAGCTACCCGCCACCATCATCCGCTCGATCAGCACCGAGCCCGTGCGGATGTTGCTGCGCAGTTCCAGGTCGTTGCCCACGGCCAGGATCTGCTTGAACATATCGCGCATGTTCCCGGCGATGGTCACTTCCTGGACCGGGAACTGGATCTCGCCATTCTCGACCCAGAAACCCGCCGCGCCACGGGAATAGTCCCCGGTGACCATGTTCAGGCCGTGGCCCATCAGTTCGGTCACCAGCAGGCCACGCCCCATGCGTCGCAGCAAGGCCGCCTGGTCTTCTTCGCCATGGGTCACGAACAGGTTATGCACGCCACCGGCATTGGCCGTGCTCGGCATGCCAAGCTTGCGGCCCGAATAGGTGCCGAGGATGTAGGACACCAGCTCGCCGTTTTCCACGAACGGCTTGGCGTAGGTGGCCAGGCCATCGCCGTCGAACGCCGAACTGCCCATGGCCTGCATCAGGTGCGGACGTTCGTCGATGGTCATCCATTCCGGAAACAGTTTCTGACCCAGGGCGCCCTCGAGGAACGACGATTTGCGGTACAGGTTGCCGCCGGACACCGCCGACAGAAAGCTGCCAAACAAGCCACCGGCCAGCTCGGCGGCAAACAGCACCGGCACTTCGCAGGTCGGCACCGGCCGCGCGCCCAGGCGGCTGGCTGCCCGTTGCGCGGCTTTCTGGCCGATGCTTACCGGGTCCGCCAGCAGGGTGCCCTGGCGGTTCACGTCATACCAGTAATCGCGCTGCATCTGGCCGTCGGCTTCGGCGATCATGACGCAACTGAGGCTGTGGCGGGTCGACGCATAACCGCCGATGAAGCCGTGGCTGTTACCGTAGACCCGGCAGCCCTGGTGAGTATTGAGCGTCGTGCCGTCGGCGTTCTTGATCCGCGAGTCGGCATCGAATGCCGCCGCTTCGCAGCGCAGTGCCTGCTCGATGGCCTGTTCAGGGGTGATGTCCCAGGCGTGGAACAGGTCGAAGTCTCGCTGTTCCTTGCACATCAGTGCGGCGTCGGCCAGGCCCGAGGCTTCGTCTTCGGAGGTGTGCTTGGCAATCGCCAGTGCCGCGGCGACGGTTTCACGAATGGCCTCCGGACCGCTGGCCGAGGTGCTGGCCGAGCCCTTGCGCTGGCCCACGTACAAGGTGATGCCAAAGCCCTGGTCGCGATTGAATTCGACGGTTTCCACCTCGCGCTGGCGCACCGAGGTCGACAGCCCCTGCTCCAGGGACACCGCCACCTCACAGGCACTGGCGCCCTGTCGCTTGGCTTCGGCAAGGATCTGCTCGACTTGTTCCTGCAGTGCCGGCAATGCTTGCGGGCCGACGCTCTGAACTGCACTCATGGTGTTCTCCACTCAAATTCTGCTCTCGGTAATGGTCTTCGAGCGACCGGGCCGGACAAGCGGCCCCCGACTGGTTATCATGGCGGCGTTTCTTTGCGGACTGCCACCATGGTTGATTCTTACGACGACTCCCTCTACGAGGGTGAAAAAAGCAAATCCCAGGTCAAACGCGAGCTGCATGCTCTGGTTGACCTCGGCGAGCGCCTGACAACACTCAAGCCTGACTTGCTGGCCAAACTGCCTTTGACCGACGCCTTGCGCCGGGCCCTGGCCGATGCGCCCAAGCACACCGCGAATATCGCGCGTAAACGGCACCTGCAATTCATCGGCAAACTGATGCGCGATCAGGACACTGACGCCATCCTGGTTCTGCTCGATCAACTCGATGCCTCCACCCGGCAGTACAACGAACGCTTCCATAACCTGGAACGCTGGCGCGATCGCTTGATCGCCGGCGATGACGGTGTGCTGGAAAAATTCGTCATCGACTACCCGGAGGCCGATCGCCAGCAATTGCGCTCCCTGATCCGTCAGGCCCAGCACGAACTGGCGCAAAACAAGCCACCAGCCTCGAGCCGTAAAATCTTCAAATACATCCGTGAGCTGGACGAGACTCAACGCGGCTTGCGCTGATCACTAACAGCTTTACCCTCCTGCAAGAGGTTTCCGTGGCGAGGGAGCTTGCTCCCGCTCGGTTGCGCAGCAACCGCATCGGGGCTACTGCGTAGCCCAGCGGGAGCAAGCTCCCTCGCCACGATGACTCGCGCAAGCCCCTGAGCATTTTCATGCGCCCGTGCCACCCACGGTAATCGCATCGATCTTCAGGGTCGGTTGGCCGACGCCTACCGGCACCGATTGCCCATCCTTGCCACACGTCCCCACGCCACTGTCCAGCGCCAGGTCGTTACCGACCATCGACACCTTGCTCATCGCCTCCGGCCCATTGCCGATCAGGGTCGCGCCCTTGACCGGCGCGGTGATCTTGCCGTCCTCGATCAGGTAGGCCTCGCTGGTGGAGAACACGAACTTGCCGCTGGTGATGTCCACTTGGCCACCGCCGAGGTTGGCGCAATAGATGCCTTTTTTCACCGAGGCAATGATTTCCGCCGGATCGCTTTGGCCACCCAGCATGTAGGTGTTGGTCATGCGCGGCATCGGCAGGTGCGCGTAGGATTCGCGGCGACCGTTGCCGGTACGGGCCACGCCCATCAGGCGGGCGTTGAGCTTGTCTTGCATGTAGCCCTTGAGCACGCCGTTCTCGATCAGCGTGGTGCACTCGGTCGGCGTGCCTTCGTCATCGACGCTCAGGGAACCGCGACGTCCGGCCAGGGTGCCGTCATCGACAATGGTGCAGAGTTTCGAGGCGACCATTTCACCCATGCGCCCGCTGTAGGCCGAGCTGCCCTTGCGGTTGAAATCGCCTTCCAGGCCGTGCCCCACCGCTTCGTGCAGGAGCACGCCGGACCAGCCGGAACCCAATACCACCGGCAATGTACCGGCCGGGGCCGGGATCGCCTCCAGGTTGACCAGCGCCTGGCGCAGCGCTTCGCGGGCGTACCCCATGGCGCGGTCTTCGCTGAGGAAATAACGGTAGTCGGTGCGTCCACCGCCGCCATGGCCGCCACGCTCACGACGACCGTTCTGCTCGACGATCACGCTGACGTTGAACCGTACCAGGGGCCGCACGTCCGCCGCCAGGCCGCCGTCGGTGGAGGCCACGAGGATCCGTTCCCAGACCCCGGCCATGCTCACCGTCACTTGCTGGATGCGCGGGTCGAGGGCCCGGGTCGCGACGTCGATGCGCTTGAGCAACTCGACTTTTTCGGCGCGGCTCATGACTTCCAGCGGGTTGTCCGGCGCATACAGCTGCGCCACGTCCTGGCTGCTGAACGCCTGGACCGTGCCGTTCTGCCCGGCGCGGGAGATCGAGCGGGCCGCACGGGCAGCGGCACCGAGGGCTTCGAGGGTGATGGCGTTGCTATAGGCAAAACCGGTCTTTTCCCCGGACTGGGCGCGCACGCCCACGCCCTGGTCAAGGTTGAAACTGCCTTCCTTGACGATGCCGTCTTCCAGCGACCAGGACTCGGAGATCTGCCCCTGGAAATACAGGTCGGCGGCATCGATGCCCGGGCCGGCCAGGTCGCCCAGCACGCCTTGCAGGCTTTCGAGGGTTACGCCGCCGGGGGCTAAAAGGTGTTCACTGACTGAGGACAACAACCCGCTCATATGATTTACGCCTTGAATTCGTCGTCTTGGACAGGTCGCTGTCGAGCGCCCTGCGAGAAAAAGCGCCGATGGCTAGCCACCGGCATGCGCGCCCGGATGGACGCCTGTTCATTGTTGTCGCGCTCGGCCAGCAGCACGGCCTCGCCTTGATCCTGTTGCGCCAGCACGCGGCCCCACGGGTCGACAATCGCGGCATGGCCAAAGGTTTCCCGTGGCCCCGGATGCAGGCCGCCCTGGGCGGCCGCCAGCACATAGCACTGGGTCTCGATCGCCCGGGCGCGGATCAGCACGTCCCAATGGGCGGCGCCAGTCACCGCGGTGAACGCCGAGGGCGCCGTGATCAGCTCGGCCCCGGCAGCTCGCAGCTCGCTGTAGAGCTCCGGGAACCGCAAGTCATAACAGACCGTCAGGCCCACCCGCCCCACTGGAGTATCGGCAACCACCACGTTGGCACCATAAGCATAGTCATCCGACTCGCGATAGCGCCCGCGATTGTCCGCCACATCCACATCGAACAGGTGCAACTTGTCGTAGCGCGCGACGATCTGGCCTTGGTCGTCCACCAGCAACGAACAGGCATGGGACCTGGCCTCGGGCTGATCCACCGGCGGTAACGGCAACGTGCCGGCCACAATCCATAACTTGAGGTCACGGGCGACCTGTTTCAACCAGGGCAGGATCGGTCCCTGACCAAAGGCTTCGGCGCGGCCGATCTCGGCGATGTCCCTGCGCCCCATCGCGGCAAAATTCTCGGGCAGCACTGCCAGCCTCGCGCCGCCGGCGGCGGCCTGCTCCAGCAACACTCGGGCACGCGCCAGGTTGGCGAGCACATCGCTCTGGCTGACCATTTGAATCACTGCGACTGGCATGGTGCATCCCCCAATTTTATCCTCGCCCAAGGCGGGTGTGGGAGCAAAGCTTGCTCGCGATGAGGCAGGTACATCCAACATATAGGCTGGTTGATACACCGCAATCGCGAGCAAGCTTTTCTCCCACAGGCCCGCTCCCACAAGGGGGTTGGCGTCGAACTGTCAGAACGGCTTGTCGAAGGTGATCTTCGGCTCTTTCCACGGCCCCTTGACGTCGTATCTTACGCTGGCAAATCGCGCGACGCGGTCACCGATCAGTTTGTCGATCAGAAACAGCGCCCCACCCACCGCCGGTGCGCCAACGATCAGCGCGGCGATCGGCAGGTTGTTGGTCACCGGCAGCGTCACCAGCAGCTTGGCGTCGACCCGGTCGGCCACCATGTCCAGCGTGCCGTTGAGTTCCAGGTTGCTCGACGGCCCGGTCAGGGTAATGGGTTCGCGGGTTACGTATACACCGTCGCTCGCCACCAGCAGCCCCTTGACCCGATCGTAGCTCAAGCCCTTGCCGAACAGGTCGGAGAAGTCCAGGCGCAAGCGTCGGCCGATGGAGTTGAAGTTCAGCAGGCCAAATACCCGCAACGCCTGGGCGCTGCCTTCGACTTCGACGAACTGGCCCTTGCTCAGCGACGCGTCGAGGCTGCCGGAAAAGCGCTTGGTGGCAACCCACGCCGGCGAACCGGGCCAGCGACCATCGACATCCAGGCGGAATTCCTGGCTGGTCACGCTCGGGGCAAAGCCCCAGCCCTTGAGCACATCGCCCAGGTTCTTGCCGCTGATACGGCCCTTGTACCAACTGCTGGTGGAACCGGGCACGCCTTCCCAGCCGCCACTGCCGTTCAACACCATGCCCTTGAGGCCCATGTCCAGATTGTTCAGCGCGATGCCCTTGGCGGTCGGGCGCACTTTCAACGACCACGCACCGATAAGATCTGGGCCCTGGAACAATTGGTCGATGGCAATATCCATGGCCGGGATTTTCCCGGGATCGACCGACGCCAACGGGTCCGGTGCGTTTTCATCCGCCTGGACCGTCGGGTCCGTGGCTGGCAGGCGAACATAATCAAGCTTGATACCAATCGGGGCGGCCTTCGCATCCGGCAGGCTGACGTTGCCCTTGGCCTGCTGGCTGTCGAGGCGCAAGGCCCAGGCGTCCGGCTTGCGGTCCAGTTGCACCGACGCCTGGTCCAGGGTGGTGCCCATGGCCGTGAGCTTGCCGACGCTCAGATCGACGCTGCTGAGCAGTTGCTTGGCGCTGCCGCCCGGATCCTGACCGGCGTACTTGTTCACCAGGTCCTGCCACGGGCTTACGTCCAGTTCCGACAGTTTGCCGCGCAGTCGCAACCCCTTGGCCCCAGGCAGGACCGCATCACCGGCACCCAGCAACAACTCGCCGCGACCGTCGGCGATTTTCCCGCTCGGTGCAGCGTAAGTGAAGCTGGCCAGGTCGCCATAATCGACCCAATAACGCCGCTCCGGCCCTTGCAGGGTCATGCGAAACACCGTGTCACGCCCGACATCGGCGGCCATGCCAAAAGGTGCCGGCAGGTCGACGGCCACGCCCTTGAGGTTGGAACTGACCGACAACTGGCTGTCGGCACCGTCGAGGATTACTTGCAACTGGTAGGGCACGACACCGGATACCGGCAACGGCTGGGTGACATTCAGCCAACTGCTGAGTTTCTTGATCTCCACCTGCCCGGACGCAGCGACCCGCGTATTGAGCGCGCCGGCACGGCCCTCAGCGAAAATCTGCGCGGTCACAGGCCGGTCGAATGCCCGGGCGCTGATGCCCTTGCCGCTCAAGCCCTTGTTGCTGTCGAAGCGGAAATCGCCCTTGAGCTGAGTCAGCTCCAACGCCGGTTCGCTGAGCTTGAGGCGGGCCTTGTCGGTGGCGAAGTCCACCAGGATCTTCGGTTGCTCGCCTTTGACCAGCGGGATATCGAGCTTCACGCTGCCTTGCAGGTCGCCCTCGCCTTCCCAGCCGGCGAACGTCTCGGCGGTCCCGATCGGTGCCGTCTGGAGGATTTTCAGGCCGTCGCCCAGCCCTCCGGCGAACCCGCCGTCCAGCAGCAGATGAGAACTCTGCCCGGTCGGCACATGGGGAATGTTCACCGACACATCCTTGACCTGGGTATCGAGCAGTTGCCCTTGGCTGGCGAAGATGCGCACGCCGCTGTCTTCGACGAAGACATCGCCGCTGACCTTGCTGACCGAAGGCCAGCCCGGCTGGAACGCCAGCTCGGCGTCATGCACCTTGAAAAACAGGCTGATGCTGCGGTCCGCGTCCCCGGCACCTTTATTCAGCGAGCCTTGGTACTGGAAAAAGCCCTCGTCCACCGCGCCCTTGACGATGGCCGTGCGCAGCCACTCATCCAGCGCCGGGCTGAGGACCGCCGGCAGGTACTTGGCGGTGTAGCGTCCGTCACCGTCCACCAGGCCGACCCGCAGGTCCATGTAGTCTTCCTGGCTGTGGTCGAAATGCAGGCGGATCAGGAAGTCGCCGGCAATCCGGCCCTCCTCGCCCAGCACCTTCAGATACGGCGCGATCAGGGTGAATCCTTGCTTGTCGAGCTTCCAGGTCAGCCGGGCGTTGGCCTGCAGGTACTGCCAGGGCTTGGCGAAGATCGGGTCCAGGTGCAGGGAAAAATCCTTGCTGTCCATGCGCAGCTCGCCGCCGCCCAGGTCACCGCTCAAGCTCCCGGAGACGTTGCGCGCCGCCGGAGCACCGCGATAGGCATCAAAGCCCACGGTGTCCAGGTTGGTGGCGAAGCTGATTTTCTGGTCACCGGTGTTCTGCGGCCGGTAGTCCAGCAACACGTTGCGCAGGCCACCGGTGACCTTGAGACGGTCAATGGTCGTCGCCAGGCCCTCGGGCAGCGGTGCCAGGGCATTGAGCAAAGGCGTGAGCGGGGTCAAGTCGAGGCGGTCGGCCTGCAGATGCCAGCGCTCCTCGGTCTTTTCGCTGGCGGCACTCTGTTGCAGCTGCAGGCGCGATTCCCAGCGGGTCTCGCCCAGGTTCATCGCCAGGGAATCGAAGGTTGCGGTGAACCCTTGGCTGCCGCGCTGGAAATAGCCGTTGAGGGCCAGGTTGTGGATCTGCACAGGCTTGCGTTCGCCGTAGGCGCCCTGGAGCTGCGGTGCGTTCAAGCGCATGGCCGCGCTTTGCACCGTGCCCTCGCCCCAACTGAGCCAGAACTCACCGCCGGCCTTGATCTGGGAGAAATTCCATTGCTGGGTCAGGCGTTTCGGCAGCCATTTGGACCAGTCGCTTTGCGGCAGGCTCAAGTAGGCATCGGCCTGACCATTCTTCCAGTCGCTGGCACGCAGGCGGGTACGCAGGTTGATCGCCACCGGCTGGCCGTCCGGCAGGGTCAGGCGGGCATCCAGGCGCTGGCGGGTGGCGCCGATGCGCAGGCTCAAGCCGACGTAGGTCAGGGTCAGCGGTGGTTGCTCGACGGGTTGCAAGGTCACCTGGCTATCGAGCACCGAGAGCTTGGAAACCATTTGCATGCGTTCGAGCAATTGCTGCGGATCGAGGGGCTGATCGCCCTGCACCGGCAAGCCTTCCAGGGCCCACTTGCCGTCGACGCTCTCCTTGAGGCTGATCTTCAGGCCGCTGACTTCCAGGTGGGCGATGCGCACCTGACGTGCCAACAGGCTGTCCCACAGGTCAGGTACGGCCCGCACCTGGTCCAGGTGCAGGGCGTTGGGGCCTTCGCCAACCACCACGTCGCGCGCCGCCAGGATCGGCGCCAGGCCGCTCCAGCTACCGTCGAGGCTGCCGATGTGCACGGGCATGCCCAGGGCTGCGCCGGCCCGGGTCTCGACCTCGGCACGGTATTCGGCTACCAGCGGGACCAGCTCGCGACCGAGGCTGACGTACAACGCCAGCAGCACCAACAGCAGCGCGCACAGACCCAGCCCCCAACGGGTCAGCGTCGCCATAATGCGTGTCAGACGCTCCATGTCAGTGGGCTCCCCTGGCAAAGACAATCAAATCCGCGGGCCCGCCGCTTCCCAAGCTCTTCAGAGCAACACCACGTCGTATTGTTCCTGGGAATACATGGTTTCCACCTGGAAGCGAATCGTGCGCCCGATAAATGCTTCCAACTCCGCGACATTACCTGACTCCTCGTCGAGCAGGCGATCGACCACTTTCTGGTTGGCCAACACTCTATAGCCGGTCGCCTGGTAGGCGCGCGCCTCCCGGAGGATTTCGCGGAAGATTTCGTAACACACGGTTTCCGGAGTCTTGAGCTTGCCGCGGCCCTGGCAACTGCTGCACGGTTCGCACAGCACCTGCTCAAGGCTTTCGCGGGTGCGCTTGCGGGTCATCTGCACCAAGCCCAACTCGGTGATCCCGATGATGTTGGTCTTGGCGTGATCGCGTTCGAGTTGTTTTTCCAGGGTCCGCAGCACCTGGCGCTGGTGCTCTTCATCTTCCATGTCGATGAAGTCGATGATGATGATCCCGCCCAGGTTACGCAGGCGCAGTTGCCGGGCGATGGCGGTGGCGGCTTCCAGGTTGGTCTTGAAGATGGTTTCTTCCAGGTTGCGATGGCCGACGAACGCCCCGGTGTTGACGTCGATGGTGCTCATGGCTTCGGCCGGATCGACCACCAGGTAACCGCCGGACTTGAGCGGCACCTTGCGTTCCAGGGCCTTCTGGATTTCATCTTCGACGCCATACAGATCGAAAATCGGTCGCTCGCCAGGGTAATGCTCGAGGCGGTCGGCGATTTCCGGCATCAGCTCGGCGACGAACTGGGTGGTTTTCTGGAAGGTTTCCCGGGAGTCGATGCGAATTTTCTCGATCTTGGGGCTGACCAGATCCCGCAGCGTACGTAGCGCCAGGCCCAGGTCTTCGTAGATCACGCTGGGGGTGGCGATGGTCTTGATCTGCGCGGCGATCTGGTCCCAGAGCCTGCGCAGGTAGCGGATGTCCATGAGGATTTCATCGGCCCCGGCCCCTTCGGCGGCGGTACGCAGGATGAAACCACCGGCTTCCTTGATGCCTTCTTTTTCCACGCAGTCGCTGACCACCTGCTTGAGGCGCTCGCGCTCGGCTTCGTCTTCGATTTTCAGGGAAATGCCGACATGGGCGGTGCGCGGCATGTACACCAGGTAGCGCGACGGAATCGACAGTTGCGTGGTCAGGCGCGCGCCCTTGGAGCCGATGGGGTCCTTGGTGACCTGCACTACCAGACTCTGGCCTTCATGGACCAGCGCGCTGATGCTCTCCACGGCCGGCCCTTCGCGCATGGAAATTTCCGACGCATGGATGAACGCCGCGCGGTCCAGGCCTATATCGACGAAGGCCGCCTGCATGCCCGGCAGCACCCGCACCACCTTGCCTTTATAGATATTGCCGACGATGCCACGCTTTTGCGTGCGCTCGACGTGGACCTCTTGCAGCACACCGTTTTCAACCACCGCCACGCGCGATTCCATCGGCGTGATGTTGATCAGGATCTCTTCACTCATGGCAGGGTCTCGTTCAGGCATGTTCACGATTATGGCCGCATCAGTCAGACGGCGCTCAGCGCGCGCTCAAGGTTTGCCAACAGGGTATGCCGAAATGGCCCAGTAGTTCTGCGGTTTCGCACAGCGGCAGGCCGACCACGGCCGAATAACTGCCCTCAAGCCCGGCGACAAAAACCGCCCCCAAACCCTGGATGCCATAGCCGCCGGCCTTGTCCCGGGGTTCGCCACTGGCCCAGTAGGCCGCCGCTTCCTGCTCCGTGATCGAACGAAAGCGCACCAGGCTGCGCACCACGCGAGATTCGCAATGCTGCCCATCCAGTATGGCGATGGCAGTCAGTACTTCATGTTCGCGACCGGACAGGCTCAAGAGCATCGTCATGGCGTCGGCCTGGTCCAGTGGCTTGCCGAGAATCCGCCCGTCCAGCACCACGGCGGTGTCCGCACCTAGCACGCAGCCATCCACATCGGCGCGCAAGGCCCGTCGCCCGGCCTCGGCCTTGCCGCGTGCCAGGCGCTCGACATAAGCCGATGGGGTTTCGTGAGCCAGGGGAGTTTCGTCGATGTCCGCGCTGACGGCGGTAAACGGTACGCCGATCTGCGTGAGCAGCTCACGCCGACGCGGTGAGCCTGAGGCGAGGTAAAGCGGCTTCATCAAGACATCTCCCTATCAAGGCCAATGCCTGACCGAATCAGTTGATTTTGAAACGCAGACGCAGGCCACGCAAACCGAAGCTCACCCAAGGCCAGAGCAAGGCGCTGACCAGAGCCGGCAGCACCAGGGCCAGGGTCGGCTGGCGATTGCCGGTCAGTGCGCTGAGCCACAGTTGCACCAGTTGCGCCAGGCCAAAGATCACCAGGATCACCAGGCACTGTTGCCACATGGGGAACATTCGCAGGCGTTGTTGCAGCGACAGCACCAGGAAGGTGATCAACGTCAGGATCAGCGCGTTCTGCCCCAGCAGCGTGCCATAGAGCACATCCTCGGCCAGGCCCAGACACCAGGCGGTGACCATGCCGACCTTGTGCGGCAAGGCCAGTGCCCAGAAGGCCAGCAACAGGGCCAGCCACAGTGGGCGCAGGATTTCCATGAACTGCGGCAGCGGCGAAACGCTGAGCAACAGGCCGATGGCGAAGGTCAGCCAGACCATCCAGCCGTTACCGGATTGGGTACTGCTCATTCTTCTCGTGCTCCCCTGGTGGCTGGCGCGGTGTCCGGCGTGGAGGCTGGCGGCTTGGCGGCGGGCCGGGCAGGCTGGGACGCCGGCGCGTGAGTGCTCGAACGGGTCGGTTTCGCAGCGGGCGTAGCCGGTGCAGCGGCCGGCGCGGGTGTCGGTGCCGCCGGTGCAGCCGATGCAGGCGCTTGTGGTTTTGGCACGGTGGCAGGGACTGGCGCCGGAACTGCTGGCGCCGGGGCGACCGACTCACCGCCCTGCCGGTCCTGGGCTTCCTGGGCCGCGGCGGCATCGTTGGCCCGCTCTTCCGGGGTGCGGTTGTCGCTGAAGACCAGCAGCAGATAGCGGCTGCGATTCAGGGCCGCCGTCGGCACCGCGCGCACGATGGCGAACGGCTGGCCGGAGTCATGAATGACTTCCTTGACCGTCGCCACCGGATACCCAGCCGGGAAGCGCTGGCCAAGACCGGAGCTGACCAGCAGGTCGCCTTCCTTGATGTCGGCGGTATCGGCCACGTGCCGCAGCTCCAGGCGTTCCGGGTTGCCGGTGCCGCTGGCGATCGCCCGCAGGCCGTTGCGGTTGACCTGCACCGGAATGCTGTGGGTGGTATCGGTCAGCAACAGGACGCGGGAGGTATAAGGCATCAACTCCACCACCTGGCCCATCAGGCCACGGGCATCGAGCACCGGCTGGCCGAGGACCACACCGTCACGCTCGCCCTTGTTGATCAGGATGCGGTGGGTGAAGGGGTTGGGGTCCATGCCGATCAACTCGGCCACTTCGACCTTCTCGTTGACCAGCGCGGAAGAGTTGAGCAACTCGCGCAGCCGAACGTTCTGCTCGGTGAGGGCCGCCAGCTTCTGCATGCGTCCCTGCAACAGCAGGTTTTCGGTCTTGAGTTTTTCGTTTTCGGCGACCAGCTCGGTCCGGCTGCCAAACTGACTGGCCACACCTTGCCACAACCGCTGCGGCAGATCGGTGATCCAGTAGGATTCCATCAACACCAGCGACATCTGGCTGCGCACTGGCTTGAGCACCGTGAAACGGGCATCGACCACCATCAGCGCGACCGATAGCACGGTCAGCACCAACAGGCGCACACCCAATGAGGGGCCTTTGGCGAAAAGCGGTTTAATAGGCCGCTCCTCCCAGGCAAATGTTTTCTTTATTCATACGGCATCAAACCGGCCTGGATACGAATGACAGAAGATAAACGCCAACGGGCAGCACTGCAAAGTGCTGCCCGGGAGCGAACAACATAGACGATCCAGCCAACTTATTCGCTGGAGAGCAGGTCCATGGTGTGCTTGTCCATCATTTCCAATGCACGGCCACCGCCGCGGGCAACGCAGGTCAACGGGTCTTCGGCCACGATCACCGGCAGGCCGGTTTCCTGGGCCAGCAGTTTGTCGAGGTCACGCAGCAGTGCGCCACCACCGGTCAGCACCAGGCCGCGCTCGGCGATATCCGATGCCAGCTCCGGCGGCGACTGTTCCAGGGCGCTCTTGACGGCCTGGACGATGGTCGCCAACGACTCTTGCAGCGCTTCGAGCACTTCGTTGGAGTTGAGGGTAAAGGCCCGTGGAACGCCTTCGGCCAGGTTACGGCCGCGTACGTCGACTTCACGCACTTCACCGCCCGGGTAGGCCGTGCCGATTTCCTGCTTGATACGCTCGGCGGTGGATTCGCCGATCAGGCTGCCGTAGTTGCGACGCACATAAGTGATGATCGCTTCGTCGAAACGGTCGCCGCCCACACGCACGGATTCGGCATAGACCACACCGTTGAGGGAGATCAGCGCGATTTCAGTGGTACCGCCACCGATGTCAACGACCATCGAGCCACGGGCTTCTTCCACCGGCAGACCGGCACCGATGGCAGCGGCCATGGGTTCTTCGATCAGGAACACTTCACGGGCACCGGCACCGAGGGCCGACTCACGGATAGCCCGACGCTCTACCTGGGTGGACTTGCATGGAACGCAGATCAGCACGCGAGGGCTGGGCTGCAGGAAGCTGTTTTCGTGAACCTTGTTGATGAAGTACTGCAGCATCTTTTCGCAGACGCTGAAGTCGGCGATCACGCCGTCTTTCATCGGACGAATGGCCGCGATGTTGCCCGGTGTACGGCCCAGCATGCGCTTGGCTTCGGTGCCGACAGCCACGACGCTCTTCTGGTTACCGTGGGTGCGGATGGCCACGACCGAGGGTTCATTCAGGACGATACCGCGCTCGCGCACGTAAATAAGGGTGTTGGCAGTGCCCAGGTCAATGGAGAGATCGCTGGAAAACATGCCACGCAGTTTCTTGAACATGGGAAAGGGACCCTAGGCAACGCGTGGGTAAAAAAGTGCGGCAAACTCTAACAACGACAGGGATTTTGGGCAAGGCGCCAATATGTTAAATTGGCCGCTTTTCTGTGCACCAAACCCCACAATCGCGGCCGTAAGGCCGTAGAAATGCGGTAGTGTTCCGACAATCTAACACACGGACAGACTGCGTCCGTTTTGTTTTCCACTGGAGAATCCCATGGCGCTTGAACGCTCCGACGTGGAAAAAATCGCTCATCTGGCCTGTCTGGGCCTCAATGAAGCCGATCTTCCACACATCACTTCTGCCCTGAACAGCATTCTGGGGCTGGTCGACGAGATGCAGGCGGTCAATACCGACGGCATCGAACCACTGGCTCACCCACTGGAAGCCAGCCAGCGCCTGCGCGCCGACGTCGTGACCGAGTCCAATCACCGCGAGGCCTACCAGTCCATCGCACCAGCGGTCGAAAACGGCCTGTACCTGGTTCCGAAAGTCATCGACTAAAGGGAAAGAGCCTCTCATGCATCACATGACCCTGGCCGAGATCGCCCGCGGACTCGCCGACAAGAAGTTTTCCTCCGAAGAACTGACCAAGGTCCTGCTGGCGCGCATCGCCCAGCTCGACCCGCAGCTCAACAGCTTCATCAGCCTCACCGAAGAGCTGGCCCTGGGCCAGGCCAAGGCCGCCGACGCCCGGCGCGCCAACGGTGAGAGCGGCGCCCTGCTCGGTGCCCCGATCGCCCATAAAGACCTGTTCTGCACCCAGGGCATCCGTACCAGTTGCGGCTCGAAGATGCTCGACAACTTCAAGGCACCGTACGACGCCACCGTGGTCGCCAAGCTGGCCGCCGCCGGCACCGTGACCCTGGGCAAGACCAACATGGACGAATTCGCCATGGGCTCGGCCAACGAGTCGAGCTACTACGGCGCGGTCAAGAACCCGTGGAACCGGGAACACGTACCGGGCGGTTCGTCCGGCGGTTCGGCCGCCGCCGTGGCCGCGCGCCTGCTGCCAGCCGCTACCGCCACCGACACCGGCGGCTCGATTCGCCAACCAGCGGCGTTCACCAACCTCACAGGCCTCAAGCCCACCTACGGCCGCGTCTCGCGCTGGGGCATGATCGCCTACGCCTCCAGCCTCGACCAGGGTGGCCCGCTGGCGCGCACTGCCGAAGACTGCGCGATCCTGCTGCAAGGCATGGCTGGCTTCGACCCGAACGACTCCACCAGCATCGATGAACCGGTGCCGGACTACAGCGCCAGCCTAAACGGCTCGCTGCAAGGCCTGCGCATCGGCGTACCGAAGGAATACTTCAGCGCCGGTCTCGACCCGCGCATCGCCGAGCTGGTGCACAACAGCGTCAAGGCGCTGGAGAAGCTCGGCGCGGTCATCAAGGAAATCAGCCTGCCGAACATGCAGCACGCAATTCCCGCGTACTACGTAATCGCCCCGGCGGAAGCGTCCTCGAACCTGTCGCGCTTCGACGGCGTGCGCTTCGGCTATCGCTGCGAGAACCCGGAAAACCTGATCGACCTGTACAAGCGTTCCCGCGGCGAAGGCTTCGGCGCCGAAGTGCAGCGCCGGATCATGGTCGGCGCCTACGCGCTGTCCGCTGGCTACTACGATGCCTACTACCTCAAGGCGCAGAAAATCCGCCGCCTGGTGAAGAACGACTTCATGGCCGCCTTCAACGAAGTCGACATCATCCTCGGCCCGACCACGCCGAACCCGGCCTGGAAACTCGGCGCCAAGAACAGCGACCCGGTCGCCGAGTACCTGGAAGACGTCTACACCATCACCGCCAACCTCGCCGGCTTGCCGGGCCTGTCCATGCCGGCCGGCTTCGTCGATGGCCTGCCGGTGGGCGTACAGCTGCTCGCGCCGTATTTCCAGGAAGGCCGCCTGTTGAACGTTGCCCATCAGTATCAGCTGAACACTGACTGGCACACCCGCACCCCAACCGGCTTCTGAGGAGAAACACATGCAATGGGAAGTCGTGATCGGGCTGGAGATTCATACCCAGCTCACCACCCGGTCGAAAATCTTTTCCGGTAGCTCCACCACGTTCGGCTCCGAGCCCAACACCCAGGCCAGCCTGGTCGACCTGGGCATGCCCGGCGTGCTGCCGGTGCTCAACGCCGAAGCGGTGCGCATGGCGGTGATGTTCGGCCTGGCGATTGACGCCGAGATCGGCCAGCACAACGTGTTCGCCCGCAAGAACTACTTCTACCCGGACCTGCCCAAGGGCTACCAGATCAGCCAGATGGAACTGCCGATCGTTGGCAAGGGCCACCTGGACATCGCCCTGGAAGACGGCACGGTCAAGCGCGTCGGCATCACCCGGGCGCACCTGGAAGAAGACGCCGGCAAGAGCCTGCACGAAGAATTCAACGGCGCCACCGGCATCGACCTGAACCGTGCCGGCACGCCGCTGCTGGAAATCGTCTCCGAGCCGGACATGCGCAGCGCCAAGGAGGCCGTGGCCTACGTCAAGGCGATCCACGCGCTGGTGCGTTACCTGGGTATCTGCGACGGCAACATGGCCGAAGGCTCGCTGCGCTGCGACTGCAACGTGTCGATCCGCCCCAAGGGCCAGGCCGAGTTCGGCACCCGCTGCGAGATCAAGAACGTCAACTCGTTCCGCTTCATCGAGAAGGCGATCAACAGCGAGATCCAGCGCCAGATCGAACTGATCGAGGACGGCGGCAAGGTCATCCAGCAGACCCGTCTGTACGACCCGAACAAGGACGAGACCCGTCCGATGCGCAGCAAGGAAGAAGCCAACGACTACCGTTACTTCCCCGATCCGGACCTGCTGCCGGTGGTCATCGAGGACTCGTTCCTCAATGATGTACGCGCCACCCTGCCGGAGCTGCCACCGCAGAAACGCGAGCGCTTCCAGGCGCAGTTCGGGCTGTCGAGCTATGACGCCAACGTCCTGGCCACCAGCCGCGAACAGGCCGATTACTTCGAGAAAGTCGTGAGCATCGGCGGCGACGCCAAGCTGGCGGCCAACTGGGTGATGGTGGAGCTGGGCAGCCTGTTGAACAAGCAGGGCCTGGAAATCGACCAGTCGCCGGTCTCGGCCGAGCAATTGGGCGGCATGCTGCTGCGGATCAAGGACAACACCATCTCCGGCAAGATCGCCAAGATGGTCTTCGAAGCCATGGCCAATGGTGAAGGCAGCGCCGACGAGATCATCGAGAAGCGCGGCCTGAAGCAAGTCACCGACACCGGTGCGATCAGCGCCGTGCTCGATGAAATGCTCGCGGCCAACGCCGAGCAGGTCGAACAGTACCGTGCGGCAGACGAAGCCAAGCGCGGCAAGATGTTCGGCTTCTTCGTCGGCCAGGCCATGAAAGCCTCCAAGGGCAAGGCCAACCCGCAGCAGGTCAACGAACTGCTCAAAAGCAAGCTCGAGGGCTGATAGCCATGGAGCCAGTACCGGTATCTGGCTCGGACACCTGTGGCGAGGGAGCTTGCTCCCGCTGGGCTGCGCAGCAGCCCCTCAATCCGGCAGCGGAAATGGGGGCCGCTGCGCGCCCCAGCGGGAGCAAGCTCCCCTCGCCACAATGCATTCCACAACCCCATTGATGTGGGAACCCCGAACATGAAGCGTCTCCTCGGCGCCTGCGCCCTGCTGTCCCTGCTGGCCGGTTGCGCCAGCCAGAGCGGGACGGTCGATCCACACGGCTACGACCAGACCGGCGTCGCCTCTTATTACGGTGCAAAACACCACGGCAAGCGCACCGCCAGCGGCGAGCGTTTCAACCAGAATGGCCTGACCGCCGCCCATCGCCAGTTGCCGTTCGGCACACGAGTGAAAATCACCAACCTGGGCAACAATAACAGCGTGGTGGTGCGCATCAACGACCGTGGCCCATACTCTCGAGGCCGCCTGATCGACGTATCCCGCGAAGCAGCCGAGCAACTGGGCATGTTGCGCAGCGGCACCGCACGGGTGCGCGTGCAAGCCCTCGACGATTGATAGACGGAGCCCGGCCATTTCCCTACTCACCGCCCTACCGCTGCTCAGCCTGATCGAACTGTTCGGCGCCCTGCTGTTGCTGGTCGGCGGTGCCGAGCTACTGGTACGCGCCGCCGTGGGCCTGGCGGCACGCTTGCAAATCCGGCCGCTGATCATCGGCCTGAGCGTCGTAGCCTTCGGCAGCAGTGCGCCGCAAATGGCCGTCAGCCTGCAGGCGACCCTGGCGCAGAACGCCGACATCGCCGTGGGCAGCGTGATCGGTAGCAGCATCTTCAACATCCTCGTCACCCTCGGGCTGTCGGCGCTGATCATTCCGCTGCGCGTTTCGCGCCAACTGGTGCGCCTGGACATCCCGTTGATGATCGGTGCCAGCCTGCTGGTGTTCGTGCTGGCCTGGAACGAAGAACTGACCCGACTGGACGGCGTATGGCTGCTGGTGGCCCTGGCGGTGTACCTGGGCCTGTTGCTGCGCCAGTCCCGGCATTCGGCACGACCGCACACCGTGGGTATCGACATGGCGCAGATGTCCTGGCCCAAAAGCCTGGCGATGATCGTGACGGGCCTGACGATGCTGGTTTTCGCCGGGCACCTGCTGTTGGGTGCGGCGGTGGAAGTGGCGACGGACCTGGGGCTGTCGGAGCGAATCATCGGCCTGACCATCGTCGCCGTCAGTACCTCACTGCCGGAACTCGCCACCTCGCTGATCGCCGCCCTGCGGGGGCAGCGGGACATCGCGGTGGGCAACGTGATCGGCAGCAACCTGTTCAACCTGCTGGGTGTACTGGGGGTGACCGCCCTGGCGGCACCCTCGCCATTGTCGGTCTCGCCCAACGCCCTGGATTTCGACCTGCCGGTAATGCTCGGCGTCGCCGTGCTGTGCCTGCCGGTGTTCTATTCCGGTTACCGTGTCACCCGTGCCGAAGGCCTGCTGTTCCTGGGCTTGTACCTGGCCTATGGGCTGCATGTGGTGGCGTTCACCACCGGCATGCCCCTGGCCGGCCAACTGGAACGGCTGATGCTGTTCTATGTGCTGCCGACCCTGCTCGCGTTTTTGCTGTTCACCTCCCTGCGCGCCTGGCGCCGCCAACACCACAAGAGGGATTTGCCATGACCGACACTCCAAAGACCGGCCTGGACATGCGTCGCCAGGTCATGGGCGACGCGTTCGTCGACCGCGCCCTGGGCAACGCCACCGAATTCACCCAACCGTTGCAGGACTTCGTCAACGAACATGCCTGGGGCAGCGTCTGGAGCCGCGAAGGCCTGCCGCTGAAGACCCGCAGCCTGATCACCCTGGCCGCCCTCACCGCCCTCAAATGCCCGCAGGAATTGAAAGGCCACGTACGTGGCGCGCTGAACAATGGCTGCACGGTGGAAGAGATTCGCGAGGCGTTGCTGCATTGCGCGGTGTATGCGGGCGTGCCGGCGGCAATCGATGCGTTTCGGGCGGCGCAGGAAGTGATCGATAGTTATCAGAAATCTGAGTGACCGTTAGATCGCTATCGCGAGCAGGCTCGCTCCCACAGTGGATTTTCGGTGTACATAAAATTCCGATACACCTGCTCTGTGGGAGCGAGCCTGCTCGCGATTGGGCCTAAAGAACACCACAACCTTCGAACCTAGATCCACCCACCCCACTGCAACACAAAAATCCCCAGGTTGGTGGTAATCGCTGCCATCAAGGTGGTGATGACGATGATCGCCGCCGCCAGTTCATGGTTGCCATCGGCTGCCCGGGCCATGACGAAGCTGGCGGCGGCGGTGGGGCTGCCGAAGTACAGGAACAGGATCCCCAGCTCCGCCCCGCGAAAGCCCCAGAGCCAGGCGCCGAGGGTGGTCAGCAGTGGCAAGCCGACCATTTTCACCAGGCTCGAACTCAAGGCCATCTTGCCGCTCTTGCGCAAGGCCGCCAGCGACAGTGTGCCGCCGATGCAGATCAACGCCAGGGGCAAGGTCATTTGCGACAAGTACTTGGCCGAGGTCTCGAACCAGTTCGGCAGGCCGATCTGCCAGTAGGCGAACGGCGTGGCGACAATCACACTGATGATCAGCGGGTTGCTGATCACGCTTTTGCAGATGCTCCACGGGTCGGACTTGATCACTGGGCTGTAGACCGCCAGCACGATGGTCGACAAGGTGTTGTAGAACAGGATCACCAGCGCCGCGAGAATCGCCCCCAAGGAAATCCCGTAGTCGCCATACATGCTCGCCGCCAGCGCCAGGCCGATGACGCCGTTGTTGCCGCGAAACGCACCTTGGGTGTAGATGCCGCGATCTTCCCGCGGGCATCGCCAGATCGCCCAGCCCCAGGCCATGGCGAAACTCGCCAGGGTAGCGACGGAGAAATAGATCAGCAGGTCAGGCTGCAACGCCGCATGCAGGTCGGCATGGAGGATGCCGAGGAACAACAACGCCGGCATGGTGACGTTGAACACCAGGGACGAGGCGATGTGAATGAAGTTGTCGTTGATCCAGTCGATGCGCTTGAGCAACACCCCCAGAAACAGCATGGCAAACACCGGCGCGGTGACGTTCAGGGTTTCGAGGAAAATTGCCAGCATGCCGAGGACCTTCAGAGGGGTGTCGTTAGGTGGCTAATGATAAGCCACTCACGGCATTGGCGTCTGGTAGAGCGTTATCGCGAGCAGGCTCGCTCCCACATTTTTTGGGGGCTCACAGAAACTGAATTCACTCCAGTCCCTGTGGGAGCGAGTCTGCTCGCGATAACGGCGGCACATGCAACATCAATCCAAGCTGAACCACCGCTATCGCGAGCAAGCTCGCTCCCACACAGGATCTCCAGCGATCACGAAATCATCAGGTAATCGGCGCCGGGTTGAACAAGGTGATGTCGTTGTACAGCTTGTGCCGCTCGGCCCAGGTCTGTTTCTTGCCGCTGGCCACGTCCAGGTAGTAGTGGAACAGCTCCCAGCCCAGCTCCTCGATGGTGGCGCGTCCGGTGGCAATCCGGCCGGCGTCGATGTCGATCAGGTCCGGCCAGCGCTGGGCCAGTTCGGTGCGGGTCGAGACCTTCACCACTGGGGCCATGGCCAAGCCGTACGGCGTGCCGCGACCGGTAGTGAAGACATGCAGGTTCATCCCCGCCGCCAGTTGCAGCGTGCCGCAGACGAAATCACTGGCCGGTGTGGCGCAAAAGATCAGGCCCTTTTGCTTGAACCGCTCGCCCGGGCCGAGCACGCCATTGATCGCGCTGCTGCCCGACTTGACGATCGAGCCGAGGGATTTCTCGACGATGTTCGACAGCCCGCCCTTCTTGTTGCCCGGCGTGGTGTTGGCGCTGCGATCGGCCTCGCCCTTGGCCAGGTAGCGGTCGTACCAGTCCATTTCCCGCACCAGTTCCTGGGCCACCTCCTGGGTTTGTGCCCGGGAGGTCAGCAGGTAGATCGCATCGCGCACTTCGGTGACTTCGGAGAACATCACCGTCGCCCCCGCGCGCAACAGCAGGTCCGAGGCATAGCCCAGCGCCGGGTTGGCGGTGATGCCGGAAAACGCATCGCTGCCACCGCACTGCATGCCCAGGATCAGCTCCGAGGCTGGCACGGTTTCGCGACGGCGCTGGTCGAGCTTCTTCAAGCGAGTCTCGGCCAGCTCCATGATCTGTTCGATCATTTCGGTGAAGCCGTGACTGGAATCCTGCAAGCGATACAACCACGGCTCGCTGAGGTCCACCGAACTGTCGTTCTCATGCATCACCTGCCCGGCCTGCAATTTCTCGCAGCCCAGGCTGATCACCAGTGCTTCGCCACCCAGGTTCGGGTTGCGCGCCAGGTTACGCACGGTGCGGATCGGGATGTAGGCGTCGGTGGCGGTGATCGCCACGCCGCAGCCGTAGCTGTGGGTCAGCGCCACCACGTCATCGACGTTCGGGTATTTGGGCAGCAATTCGTCCTTGATGCGCTTGACCGCATGGTCCAGCACGCCGGTGACGCACTGCACCGTGGTGGTGATGCCCAGGATGTTGCGCGTGCCGACAGTACCGTCAGCGTTGCGATAGCCCTCGAAGGTGTAGCCCTCCAGCGGCGCATCGGCCGTCGGCACATCGGTGGACAGCGGCAAGCTGTCCAACGGCGGCGCGGTGGGCATGCGCAACTGGTCTTCCTTGACCCAGCTGCCACGGGGGATCGGTTGCAGCGCGTAGCCAATGACCTGGCCGTAGCGGATCACCTCGCCACCCTCGGGAATGTCTTGCAAGGTGACTTTATGACTCTGCGGCACAAAGTCGACGGTGACCAGGCCATCCGGGAACTCGGTCCCGGCTGGTACGCCCTGGTCATTGACGACGATCACCACGTTATCCCGCTCGTGCAGGCGGATGTAACGGGGCGAATCGGCATGTTCAATCAGTTGCATTGACGCCGCTCCTTCAGGATTTAGCTTCAGACAGGCTGGAGATGTCGGCATCCTTGGCCGTGGGTTCCTTGAGCACGACACGCTTGATCGGCCCAACGATGACCAGGTAGCTGAACACCGCCACCAGCGCGTTGCAACCAACGAACACCAGTGCCCACTTGAACGAACCGGTGGCGCTGATGATGTAGCCGATGACGATTGGCGTCGTGATCGATGCCAGGTTGCCGAAGGTGTTGAACAGGCCACCGCTCAGGCCAGCGATCTGTTTTGGCGACGTATCGGAGACCACGGCCCAGCCCAGTGCGCCGACGCCTTTACCGAAGAAGGCCAGGGCCATGAAGCCCACTACCATCCATTCGATGTCGACGTAGTTGCACGCCACGATGCTGCTGGACACCAGCAGGCCGGCGATGATCGGCGTCTTGCGGGCGAAGGTCAGCGAGTGGCCCTTGCGCAGCAGGTAATCGGAAATCACCCCGCCCAGCACGCCGCCGATGAAACCGCAGATCGCCGGCAAGGACGCAATGAAACCGGCCTTGAGGATGGTCATGCCACGTTCCTGCACCAGGTACACCGGGAACCAGGTCAGGAAGAAGTAGGTGATACCGTTGATGCAGTATTGGCCCAGGTACACGCCGAGCATCATGCGGTTGGTCAGCAGTTGGCGGATGTAATCCCACTTCGGACCGTCGGCTTTCTTTTCCTTGCCCTTGTCCTGGTCCATATCGACCATCGCACCATTGGCAGCGATGTGATTGAACTCGGCCTCGTTGATCATCGGATGCTGACGCGGGCTGTAGATCACCTTCAGCCAGATCAGCGAGAACACGATGCCGATCACACCCATCACGATGAACACGTGCTGCCAGCCGAAGCGGTAGACGATCCAGCCCATCAGCGGTGCGAACAACACGGTGGCGAAATACTGCGCCGAGTTGAAGATCGCCGAGGCGGTGCCGCGTTCTGCGGTAGGGAACCAGGCGGCGACGATCCGTGCGTTGCCGGGGAAGGACGGCGCTTCGGCCAGCCCTACCAGGAAGCGCAGCATGAACAGCGCAACCACAGCCGTGGACATGCCGAATTCACCGACATAGCCTTGCAGCACGGTGAACAGCGACCAGGTGAAAATGCTCAAGGCATAGATTTTTTTCGACCCGAAACGGTCGAGCAGCCAGCCGCCGGGAATCTGCCCGGCCACGTAGGCCCAGCCGAAAGCGGAGAAGATATAACCGAGGGTGACGGCGTCGATGCCGAGGTCTTTTTGCAGGCTGGAGCCTGCGATGGCGATGGTGGCACGGTCGGCATAGTTGATCGTCGTCACCAGGAACAGCATGAGCAGGATCAAATAGCGGACGTGAGTCGGCTTGGTCGCTTGCATGTAAAAGTACTCCCACTATTTATTTTTATGCGGGTCAGCAGATTGTACGGCCGGGGCTGGAAATCCAGCTCCGGCCGGTGTTGCGTTTACGATCCGATGTAAGAGGTCTTCACCACGGTGTAGAACTCTTGCGCGTAGCGACCTTGCTCACGCGAACCATAGGACGAACCTTTGCGCCCGCCGAATGGCACGTGGTAATCCACGCCGGCGGTCGGCAGGTTGACCATCACCATGCCCGCCTGGGAATGGCGCTTGAAGTGATTGGCATACTTCAACGAGGTGGTGGCGATACCGGCGGACAGACCGAACTCGGTGTCGTTGGCCATCGCCAGCGCCGCCTCGTAGTCGGCCACACGCACGACGTTTGCCACCGGGCCGAAGATCTCTTCGCGGCTGATGCGCATAGAGGCTTCGCTGTCGGCGAACAGGGTCGGCGCCAGGAAATAACCTTCGGTGTCGCACGTCACCAGGCCACCGCCGCTGACCAGCCGCGCGCCTTCACTCTGGCCGATGTCGATGTACTTCAAGTCCTGGCTGAGCTGGGCTTCGGAAACCACGGGGCCAATGTCAGTACCAGCCTTCAACGCATGACCGACCTTGATCGACTGCATGCGCTCGGCCATGGCCGCGACGAACTTGTCGTGGATGCCGGCGGTGACGATCAGGCGGCTCGAAGCCGTGCAACGCTGGCCGGTGGAGTAGAACGCGCTCTGCACCGCCAGTTCGACGGCCTGCTTGAGGTCGGCGTCGTCGAGGATGATCTGCGGGTTCTTGCCGCCCATCTCCAACTGCACCTTGGCCTGGCGCGACACGCAGTTGACCGCGATCTGCCGGCCCACACCCACCGAACCGGTAAAGCTGATGCCGTCGACTTTCGGGCTGTTGACCAGCACTTCGCCGACCACGCGGCCGCTGCCCATCACCAGGTTGAACGCACCGGCCGGGAAACCGGCGCGGGAAATGATCTCGGCCAGGGCCCAGGCGCAGCCCGGCACCAACTCGGCGGGTTTGATCACCACGCAGTTACCGTAGGCCAGGGCCGGAGCGATTTTCCACGCGGGGATGGCGATCGGGAAGTTCCACGGGGTGATCAGACCGACCACACCGAGGGCTTCGCGGGTCACTTCGACGTTGACGCCCGGGCGCACCGACGGCACGTAATCGCCCGAAAGGCGCAGGCATTCACCGGCGAAGAACTTGAAGATGTTACCGGCGCGGGTCACTTCGCCAATGGCTTCGGGCAGGGTCTTGCCCTCTTCCCGGGCCAGCAGTTGGCCGAGTTCTTCACGGCGGGCGAGGATCTCGCTGCCGACTTTGTCCAGCGCATCATGACGGGCCTGGATGCCCGAGGTCGACCAGGCCGGGAACGCGGCGCGGGCGGCTTCGATGGCGGCATTGACTTGCGCTGCATCAGCCTTGGCGTATTCACCAATGACATCGGACAAGTCAGACGGGTTGATGTTGGTGCAATAGTCGGCACCGGCCACCCACTGACCGTTGATGTAGTTATCGAAACGCTTTGAATCTGCCACGGAGCTACTCCTTCTACAAAAGCTGTCTAGGGACGCATAGCGTCCCTGGTGGCATTCCCACCTGGAGCGTGGGGACGAACAAACCTTACGTAAAAAGCCGCTGATTACTCAGCGGCCTCATCGGGTTTGTTACTGCTTGCCTTGCTTGTCGATCAGCGCGGCCAGGGCTTCGTACTCTTCTGGCAACAGATCGGTCAGCGGCGTGCGCACCGGGCCTGCGTCATAGCCAACGATCTTCGCGCCAGCCTTGACGATGCTCACCGCGTAACCGGCCTTGCGGTTGCGGATGTCCAGGTAAGGCAGGAAGAAGTCGTCGATGATCTTGCCCACGGTTTCGTGATCGTCGCGGGCAATGGCGTGGTAGAAGTCCATCGCGGTTTTCGGGATGAAGTTGAACACCGCCGAGGAGTACACCGGCACGCCCAGGGCCTTGTAGGCCGCGGCGTAGACTTCCGCAGTCGGCAGGCCGCCCAGGTAGCTGAAGCGATCGCCAAGACGACGACGGATCGACACCATCAGTTCGATATCGCCCAGGCCATCCTTGTAGCCGATCAGGTTCGGGCAGCGCTCGGCCAGTTGTTCCAGCTGAGTGGCGTTCAGGCGGCAGACGTTGCGGTTGTACACCACCACGCCGATCTTCACCGATTTGCACACGGCTTCAACGTGGGCGGCAACGCCGTCCTGGCTGGCTTCGGTCAGGTAGTGCGGCAGCAGCAACAGGCCTTTGGCACCCAGACGCTCGGCTTCTTGAGCGTATTCGATGGCCTGGCGGGTGGCACCGCCGACACCGGCAAGGATTGGCACGCTGGTGGCGCAGGTATCGACAGCGGTCTTGATGACCTGCGAATACTCGCTGGCGGCCAGGGAGAAGAATTCACCGGTGCCGCCCGCTGCGAACAGTGCAGAGGCGCCATACGGGGCCAGCCACTCGAGGCGCTTGATGTAGCTGTCGCGATTGAAATCGCCTTGGGCAGTGAAATCGGTGACCGGGAACGACAGCAGGCCAGACGAGAGGATGGACTTCAGTTCTTGTGGATTCATTATTCGAACACCCTGGGACGCAAATGATGTGTATGAAATGGTTAAGCTTCGGCCAGAAGTTGTAGGTCATCGTACAACTTAAAATGTGAACGTCAACTGCATTTCGTCTTTTGTCGGGTGCCGGGGGCTGGGGGATTTGTCGCGAAGCCTTGTAAATCGGGACTTTGAGGGGATTGGAAGAGGATGAAACTTGTCGGCCGAGGCCGGGACCATTCATCGCCACTGTCAACTCTGCCAGTAGGCATCGCCACGGCAAGGGGGGCATAACCCCCGTATGGCCGCGCCACGCCCGGCCGTGTGCTTTTTCAATCTTTTAGTGAGCCCGCCCGCACGCGACGACCAGGGCCGCCTCACAGGGAGTGAAATCATGACGACGTATGCGAAGCCGACGCTTCAGGATTTTCCAGCCAATGAAGAGGTCACGATCCGCTTGTCGAAGATCGAGACGTTGACCATAGAGATTCCGAATGCAGATTTCGAACCGAACTCGTCAGCCCAATTGACCCTCGACTCCAAACGTGTGGGCGCTTTTGCCACCCTGACTGAGGGCGAGGAGTCTACGCCACGCAAGGATGTGACATTGACTTTAACCAACGCCGACTTGATGGCATTCGAAGGCAAATTGGTTGAGCTTCGTTACGAGGTCAGTTACGAGGCCGGCTGGGACAACGATCGATCCGAGCCGCAAATGTTGCGGGTTGAGGCATAAGGCTGGTCGCCTACTATCAGACAGACACCCAGATACAAAGCCAGACACCATTCTCTTGTGGCGAGGGGATTTATCCCCGCTGGGGCGCGAAGCGCCCCCAAACTGATACCTCTGGATATCAGGATTGGGTCGACTGCTTTGGGGCTGCTTCGCAGCCCAGCGGGGATAAATCCCCTCGCCACAGAAATCATGCCCCGGTCCAGCCAGAACAGTGACTCACCTCTTCTCAACTGGCAGAACCTAACCCTGCGCCTGCGCCTCTTCATGGGCCTGGCGCAGCCGCTCACGGCTGTTGGTCAGGTGCAAGCGCATGGCCGCCCGGGCGGCGTCGGAGTCCTGGCGGGCGATGGCTTCGTAGATTTCCTCGTGCTCGCGGCTCAGGCGATCCATGTAGTGCTGGTGGTCATCGTGGGCCAGGCGCGCCGAGTTCAGCCGGGTGCGCGGGATGATGCTGGTGCCCAGGTGGGTCATGATGTCGGTGAAATAACGGTTGCCGGTGGACAGGGCGATTTCCAGGTGGAAGGCGAAGTCCGAAGCCACCGCATCGCTGGCATGGGCGGCGCTTTCCTTCAAGGCATCGAGGGCGGCGCGCATCGTCGCCAGTTGCTCATCGCTACGGCGCTGCGCCGCCAGCCCAGCGGACTCCACTTCCAGGCTGATGCGCAACTCCAGGATCGCCAGCACGTCCCGCAAGGTGACCACCGTGGCCGGGTCGATGCGGAAACCGCTCGGGCTCGGGGTGTCCAGCACGAAGGTGCCGATGCCGTGGCGGGTTTCCACCTGGCCGGCCGCCTGCAACCGGGAAATCGCCTCGCGCACCACGGTGCGGCTGACGCCATGGGCTTCCATGATCGCCGACTCGGTGGGCAATTTATCGCCACGCTTGAGCAGACCGTCGCGAATCTGCTCGGTCAGCACCGTCACCAGCTCCTGCGCCAGGCTGCGGCGTTTGCGGGGAAGGCGTGGTACGTCGATCGGGTTTTCCATGGGTCTGTGTCTCGGCAAGCGGCTGAATGGCATCATCATAGCGCAACGTGGTTGTACGATCACCGTGGGTGCGGTGGCAAGTCTGGTACTGACACCGAGTCGCCTTCATCGCGAGCAGGCTCGCTCCCACAGGTTTTGTAGTGTTCAGGCGGTCACGGTGCGCTCCACCAGTTGGCCATTTTCGATCCGCACATGTCGCGGGTGGAAACGTTTCAAACTGCTTCGATGGCCAACGCTGACAATGCTCAGGCCCGGCAACTGGTCGATCAGCGCCTGGTACAGCGTCGCCTCGTCTTCTTCATCCATCGCCGACGTGGCTTCGTCCATGTACAACCATTGCGGGGCATAAAGCAATGCGCGAGCAAACGCCAGGCGCTGTTGCTCACCGGGCGAGAGCATGCGCTGCCAGTGGTTGCTTTCATCCAGCCGCGGGACCAGGTGCGGCAGGCGGCAGGTTTCCAGCACCTGTGCATAACGTTCGTTGGGGTAGACGTCGCCAGCCTGTGGATAACTCAGTACTTCGCGCAGGCTGCCAATCGGCAGATAGGGTTTCTGCGGCAGGAACAGATAACGCGCCGCCGGAAGCCGGATCGTCCCGTGCCCCGCTGGCCACAAATGCCCCATCGCACGAAACAGGGTGGATTTGCCGCTGCCGGAACGACCGCTGAGCATGACCCGCTCGCCCGGCGCCACGCTCATGTCGGCGTTATCAAGCAAATGACGGCCGTCGGCCAGGTCCAGCCCCAGGTTGCGCACCTTCAATGCGTCGCCCTGGTTTTGCACATCGATGGCCGGCACGCGGTCTTCGTTGTCGCTCATGGCCTGGCGGAAGCTCAGCAGACGATCACAGGTGGCGCGCCACGCGGCGAGGTCGGCGTAGGCACTGATGAACCAGCTGAAATTCTCCTGCACATTGCCGAACGCCGAGTTGATCTGCATGAGCTCGCCCAGCTGAATCTTGCCGGCGAAGTAACGCGGCGCGGCGACGATGAACGGAAAGATGATCGCGATCTGGCCGTAACCGGAGGTGAAGAACGTCAAGCGCTTGGACACCCGCATGATGTCCCAGAAGTTATGCCAGACCAGGCCGAACCGCCCGCTCAGGCGACGGTTCTCGTTCGGTTCGCCGTTGTACAGCGCAATGCTCTCGGCGTTTTCACGCACCCGGACCATGGAGAAACGCAGGTCGGCTTCGAAGCGTTGCTGGTTGTTGTTCAGCCCGATCAGGCGACGGCCGATCAGGTGCGTCAGCCAACTGCCCACCGCCGCGTACACCAGTGCGCACCAGAACATGTAGCCCGGGATGGTGTAGCCGAACACTTCGATGCTGCCCGAAACGCCCCACAAAATGATCGAGAACGACACCAGGCTGACCACGGTCCGCAGCAGCCCCAAGCCCAGGCTCAGGGTATTGGTGGTGAAGCTGTTGAGGTCTTCGGAAATCCGCTGGTCCGGGTTATCGGTATAACCGCCCTGCTCCAGCCGGTAATAGTTCTTGTCATTGAGCCAACGGGCAAAGTGCTGCTCCGTCAGCCAGGCCCGCCAGCGAATGGTGAGCATCTGCGTCAGGTACAAGCGGTACACCGCGCCCAGGATCGCCACCGCCGCAATGCCGCAGAAATACAGGATCAACTGCCAGAACGCCGCGCTGTTCTTCTCTTGCAGGGCGTTGTAGAAATCCTTGTACCAACTGTTGATCCACACCGAGATCGCCACGCTGAACAGCGACAGTGCGATGACAGCGATCAACAACGTCCAGGCCTTGCCCTTCTCCTCACTGCGCCAGTATGGCGTGGTCATTTGCCAGACACGACGGAAAAACTGCCCGCGCACCGCGTCATTGACCGCGGAATATTCAGCGTTCTGATTCATGGTTAAGGCTCAATAGAGAAAAGAACTCGGGCCGATCATAGAGCAACGGCCCGATTTATCGCGAGGGTGGACAACATTTGTTCAGCGCAGGTTCAGCGACGCACGGGGCGCTTCTGCAATTTGCGCTGCAAGGTCCGCCGGTGCATGCCCAGGGCGCGGGCCGTCGCGGAGATATTACCTTCGTGTTCAGTCAGCACCCGCTGGATGTGCTCCCATTGCAGGCGATCCACCGACATGGGGTTTTCCGGCACCAGGGTGTCGAGGTCGGCGTGCTCGGACAACAGCGCCGCCAACACGTCATCGGCATCCGCCGGTTTGCACAGGTAATTGCACGCACCGCGCTTGATCGCCTCGACCGCGGTGGCGATGCTCGAATAGCCGGTGAGGATCACCACGCGCATCTCCGGATCCAGCTCCAGCAGCTTGGGCAGCAGCACCAGGCCGGAATCGCCGTCCATTTTCAGGTCCAGGGCGGCGTAGTCCGGCAGGTCGGCCTGGGCGAGGGCCAGGCCCTCCTCGGCGGAGCCGGCGGTGCTCACGCGAAAGCCGCGACGGGACATGGCCCGGGCCATCACGCGGGTGAACGTGGCGTCGTCATCCACCAGCAACAGGTGCGGCAGTTCTTCGCCGTCGACTTGGATCTCGTCACTCATGTTTCGTCTCCTCGGTCGGCATGGGGCAAGCGCAGCTCGGTGAGCGTGCCGCCTTCCTCATGGGGGTAGAGTTTCACCGAGCCGCCGGCGCGTGTCACGCTGGCTTTGCTCAAAAACAGGCCGAGGCCGAAGCCTTTGCCCTTGGTGGTGTAGAACGGCTTGCCGATCTGCTCGGCGATCGCCAACGGGACACCGGCGCCGTGGTCGCGGATGCTGATGGTCAGCTCATAGGCGTTCCAGTCCAGCGCCACTTCCAGCCCTTCGGGGCAGGCATCGGCAGCGTTGTTCAACAGGTTCAGCAACGCCTGGGTCAGGTCCGGCGGCGGTGCCATGCGCGGCACCGGGCCCTGGCCCAGGCGCTGGAAGCGGTAACTGGCTTCCGGGCGCATCAGGTGCCAGCGGTTCAGCGCCTCATCGAGCCAGTCAGTGACGTCCTGCATATCGATGGCCAGCCGGCGATTGGCCTCGGCGGCGCGCACCAGGTACTGCAGGGTTTCCTTGCAGAGCTTGACCTGATCCTGCAACACGCCCAGGTCCTCTTGCAGTGCCGGGTCGTGATGATCCTGGCGCATCTCCTTGAGCAACACGCTCATGGTCGCCAGCGGCGTGCCCAATTCATGGGCGGCGCCAGCGGCCTGGGTCGCCACGGCCAGCAATTGCTCATCGCGCAGGCCCTCTTCGCGGCGGATGGCCCGCAGTTCTTCCTGGCGGCGCAGTTCCTCGGCCATGCGCGCGGCAAAAAACGTGATCACCGCCGCGGCCAGGGCGAAACTCAGCCACATGCCGTAGATCTGCAGGTTTTCCCGGGCGATGGGGAAGGTTTCCAGCGGGTAGAAACGCGCCAGCAGCAAGGTGTACAGCGCCAGGGCGATGCCCGAAAGGATCAGCGAAAACCGCCATGGCAACGTCACCGCGGCGATGGTCAGCGGCACCAGGTAATAGGAAACGAAGGGGTTGGTGGAACCGCCGGAGAAATACAGTAACGCGCTGTGGATAAACAGGTCACAGGCCAGTTGCACGGCGTATTCGAGCTCGGTCACCGGCCACGAAGTGCGCAGGCGAATCGCCGTCAGCGCGCAAAGCACACTGGAACAGACCAGGGTGATCGCCAATTGCAGCCAGGGTAGCGGCAACAGGTCGAACCAATAGGCGAGCCCCACGGACCCGGCCTGGGCCGCCAGGACCAGAATGCGGATAAACGTCAGGCGCCAGAGGTTCTGGCGAGAGGCGGAAGTCATTTGCAAAGGGGCGAGCATGAGCTCTCCTGATGAGCGCTCCAGGCGGATCGCACGGAGTATAACCAAGGCACGGGTTGCAGCGGCAGATATGCGGCAAAGCGCCACAGCTTCCAGCCTCGCTGCATGACCTTGTGGCGAGGGGATTTATCCCCGCTGGGGCGCGAAGCGCCCCCAAAAGATCGGCCATCACAGTGTCATGACACTATTGGGGCTGCTGCGCAGCCCAGCGGGGATAAATCCCCTCGCCACAAAAAGCCTCCCACCCGCAATCTGTATAGAAGTTGTAACTGTGCGAACCCACCCATAAAAGCTAGAGTCTTACCGTTCACGCAGGCCCGGACCTTACCCCTGCGCCTCATCCCAAGGAGCTTTCATGCACACGTTCAGTCGCCCCGCCGCCCTGCTCGCCCTCAGCCTCGGCACCCTCGCCAGCCTGCCGGCCCTGGCCGCCGATGAGCTGCATTACAACCAGATTTCCCTACGCGCCGAAGTCAACAAGGACGTGGCGCGCGACCTGATGATCGTCACCCTCTACACCGAGGAGCAGAACACCGACCCGGCCAAACTCGCCGCAGCCGTCAGCACCACACTGAACAAAGCCATCGGCCAGGCCAAACAGGTCAAGGACATCACCCTGCGCCAGGGCAGCCGCAGCAGCTACCCGATCTACGACAACAAAGGCGGGAAAATCACCGGCTGGCGTGAACGCGCCGAACTGCGCCTGGAAAGCGCCGACTTCGCCGCCCTGTCCAAACTCACCGGCGAATTGCTCACCGATATGAAAATGGGCGGCATGGACTTCGCCATCTCGACCGCCGTGCGCCAAAGCAGCGAAGACGCCCTGCTCAAAGACGCCGTCAACGCCTTCAAGGCCCGCGCCCAACTGGCCACCGACGCCCTGGGCGGCAAGGGCTACAAAATCGTCAACCTGAACTTCAACACCAACGGTTATCCACAGCCGTTCATGCGCCCGCAAATGATGATGAAAGCGGCGTCCATGGATGCTGAGTCGGTTACGCCGGAAGTGGAAGCGGGCACCAGCCAGGTCAGCATGACGGCGGATGGGGCGATTGAGGTACTGATGCAGTAAACCCGTTTCGTACTGGTTGAACGCTAACACCCAGCAACAAAATTCCCCGTGGCGAGGGAGCTTGCTCCCGCTGGGCTGCGCAGCAGACCCAAACCTGACACCTAGGTGTGTCAGTTGAATGGCGTCGCTGCTGTTGGGGCCGCTTCGCGGCCCAGCGGGAGCAAGCTCCCTCGCCACAAGTTTGTGCCCGACCTTAAATGGGTGGTCGGTAACACCTTCCCTCGCTACATTTCGGCCGGGCTGCCGGACGCTTCCAACTGATCCAACGCCTTGTCCACCAGCAACTGGCACAACTCCACCAACTGATGAATCCCCAACGCCACACTGCGCCGCGTGCCCTCTACCTCAAAGGCCAGATCCTCGGCCATGGCTTTTACCGAGGCCAGGGTTTCGGAGGTGCTGGTCAGTAGCGTGTCGGTGTCGGCTTTTGCCGTGACTGAAAACAGACTGTCGATGCGCTGATCGGTGCTTGGCTCTGGAGGCTTTGGGTTGAGGTAGTGATCGAGTGCCCGCTCGGCGGCGGCGCGGTCTTTGAGTAGGTCTTCGGTGGAATCGAAGCCGGAAAGGGGGTTGGTTTTGTTGAGGGGTGGATCGGGGACTGATTTATCCATATTCAATGCTCCTGCTTAAAAATTGGAGCCATCCCTGTGTCGTTTCCACGCGACAATAAGGTGGCAGCGGTACGCGGGGTGGAAATACCGGTTAGCAGGACCCGGCCAGACCGAAGTCTGCCCACGCACAGCCGCCAAGACGCAGTTTGCAGACGAAACGAGACGTCGGCAACACGATGTTCAGCCATGCCACTGCTAAAAGGTTCAGGTTTCCACACCCGGTCGCTGATTAGGCAGCGACGTTCAAAGGTTAGAGAGCCCACTTCCGAGCGACAACCCTAAAAAGCTGTGGGATGTTTCGTTTCGGGGCCGCTGATCCTTCCGACATAAATGAATGACTCATGCCACTTCCTGAGTCCCACGCCACGGGTTTTATGTTCGACGAAGCGTAGGCGTCTTGCTTCAACCTCCGCAGGGATCTTCCTCAGCGGATTCGCAAATAGTTTTGACATCATCAAAAACAGTACGAGAAAACTGTCCACGTTTTATGGAATGTGGACAGCGAAAATTAGGCCTCATTGGAAAGTCAAATATTTTCTTAGAAATGAAATCACCAGCCTTCATGCTTGGGCTTTCAAGCTACCTTCGCGAATAAACCCGTACACAACTGATTGAGTACATCCATGAGGGATAGGCCGGCTACTAGGCCGCCTTCGCGAGCAAGCCCGCTCCCACAGGAGAAACGCGATCTCACCAAGAATCAGGTCGGCTATCAGGCCGCCTCGCGGAGGACGTAGATTTTGGCGCCCCGTTAACCACGATGGCCGAACGCAGGCATTGTGGAGTGGGCATCCCGGCATGGATGCCGGGATAGCCGCGCTGGGCCATGGATGGCCCTTCGCGGCGGGCCCACGGAGCAATGCCGGAGTGAGGGCATGCCGAGCCTAGGCGAGGCACCGAGTGGTGGGGCAAAAGCGCTTTGGTTACTTTCGCGCTTTTCGAAAGTGACCCGCCGTAAGGGCGGAACCCTAAGTAGCCGTTACCGCAGCAATGGATATGTACCCGGTCAACAAAATCCTGGCCGGCTATCAGGCCGCCATCGCGAGCAGGCTCGCTCCCACAGTTTGATCGGAGTACTACCGGGAGAAACAGGTCGGCTACTAGGCCGCCTCGCGAGCAAGCTTTGCTCCCACAGATCTGATCGGCGTACAACCGGGAGAACCAGGCCGGCTATAAGGCCGCCTCGCGAGCAAGCTTTGCTCCCACAGATCTGATCGGAGTACTACCGGGAGAAACAGGTCGGCTACTAGGCCGCCTCGCGAGCAAGCTTTGCTCCCACAGATCTGATCGGCGTACAACCGGGAGAACCAGGCCGGCTATAAGGCCGCCTCGCGAGCAAGCTTTGCTCCCACAGATCTGATCGGCGTACAACCGGGAGAAACAGGTCGGCTGTAAGGCCGCCTCGCGAGCAAGCTTTGCTCCCACAGATCCGATCGGAGTACGCCCGGGAGAAACAGGCCGGCTATAAGGCCGCCTCGTCCAAAGCGCTATACCCAAACCCAACAGTCCCCCTCACTTTTCGATATTTCCAACACCCCCACCCACAACGCTACCCTCCTGAAAACCGTCACCACCCCAAGGGATTTCATGGACAGAACCACCTTCAAGCCCCTCCTGCTCACCCTAGCCCTGATCAGCAGCGCCCCAATAGCCCAAGCCGCCACCACCCTGGTCTACTGCTCCGAAGCCAGCCCCGCCGGATTCGACCCCAGCCAATACACCAGCGGCACCGACTTCGATGCCTCGGCCGAAACCGTCTTCAACCGCCTCACCCAATTCAAGCGCGGCGGCACCGAGGTCGAACCCGGGTTGGCCACGAGCTGGGACGTGTCACCCGACGGCCTGGCCTACACCTTCCACCTGCGTGAAGGCGTGAAATTCCACACCACCGACTACTTCACCCCCACCCGCGAGTTCAACGCCGACGACGTGCTGTTCACCTTCCAGCGCCTGCTCGACCCGCAACACCCATTCCGCCAGGCCTACCCCACCGAGTCGCCGTACTTCACCGACATGGGCCTGAACACCACGATCAAAAGCGTCGAGAAAGTCGACGAGCACACCGTGCGCTTCAACCTGAACAACGTCGACGCGGCTTTCGTGCAAAACCTGGCGATGAGTTTTGCATCCGTACAATCCGCCGAGTACGCAGCGCAGTTGCTGAAGGAAGGCAAGGCCAGCGACCTCAACCAGAAACCCGTCGGCACCGGTCCGTTCGTGTTCAAGCGCTACCAGAAGGACTCGCAGATCCGCTACGCCGCCAATCCGGCGTACTGGAAACCCGAGGACGTGAAGCTCGACAACCTGATTTTCTCCATCACCCCGGACGCCGCCGTGCGCCTGCAAAAACTCAAGCGTGGCGAATGCCAGGTCAGTGGTTACCCACGTCCGGCCGACATCGAAGTGATCGAGCAAGACCCGAACCTGCAAGTGCTCAAGCAGCCTGGCTTCAACCTGGGCTTCCTGGCCTACAACGTCACGCACCCGCCCCTGGACCAGCTCAAGGTCCGCCAGGCTTTGGACATGGCCATCGACAAGCCGGCGATCATCAAGGCCGTGTACCAGAGTGCCGGACAGTTGGCACAGAACGCCTTGCCGCCAGCACAGTGGTCGTTCGACCCGACCATCCAGGACGCGCCCCACGACATAACCAAGGCCAAGGCGCTACTCAAGGAAGCCGGGGTTGCACCGGGTACCACCATCGATTTATGGGCGATGACGGTGCAGCGTGCCTCCAACCCCAATGCGCGAATGTCTGCGCAGATGATCCAGCAGGATTGGGCCAAGATCGGGATCAAGGCCAACATCGTCAGCTACGAATGGGGCGAGTACATCAAGCGTGCAAAAAATGGCGAACACGATGCAATGATCTACGGCTGGACCGGCGACAACGGCGACCCCGACAACTGGCTGGGCGTGCTGTACAGCTGCGCGGCGGTCAAGGGCAGCAACTACGCCAAGTGGTGCGACCCGGCGTATGACCGCTTGATCCAGCAGGCCAAGGTCTCGACCGACCGCCAGCAACGTATCGATTTGTACCGACAAGCGCAGAAAATCCTCAAGCAACAGGTGCCGATCACCCCGATCGCCAACTCCACGGTATTCCAGCCAATAAACAGGCAAGTGGTGGATTTCAAACTCAGCCCATTCGGCCTCACACCCTTCTACGGCGTGGGTTTGAAGAAGTAACACCCGCCCATTTCCGGTGCATTGCGGCTGCGCAGCGCACCGGGAAAGGGCGCGTTTTTCCTCAAAAAAACACGCGCAAACGATCAAATGCGTCGGAAGTTACACAGATGCGACATTAAGGTACGTTCGTGCCACTGTTTCGGACTTGTGACCGCTCTGGATCTTGCATTGGGTATGGGGCCTGCATAAGTATCCGCAGGACGACTCACGAGGTCGCCCTCAAATCCAAAAATGACAACAAATCATGAGGCCAACATGCTTAAACAAGCGGTCATTCCGTTTTTAGTCGGCGCCAGCTTACTAGCCAGCGCACCTTTCGCCCAAGCCGCGACTAACCTGGTGTTCTGCTCCGAAGGGAGCCCGGCCGGTTTTGACCCTGGTCAGTACACCACCGGAACCGACTTCGACGCCTCTGCAGAGACCATGTTCAACCGCCTGACCCAGTTCGAACGCGGCGGCACCGCTGTGATTCCTGGCCTGGCGACCAAGTGGGATATTTCCCAAGACGGCCTGACCTACACCTTCCACCTGCGTGAAGGCGTCAAGTTCCACACCACCCCGTACTTCAAGCCGACCCGCGAATTCAACGCCGACGACGTGCTGTTCACCTTCAACCGCATGATCAACAAGGACGACCCGTTCCGTAAGGCGTACCCGACCGAATTCCCGTACTTCACCGACATGGGGATGGACACCAACATCACCAAGATCGACAAAGTCGACGACCACACCGTCAAGTTCACCCTCAAGGATGTCGACGCCGCGTTCATCCAGAACATGGCCATGAGCTTCGCCTCGATCCAGTCCGCCGAGTACGCTGCCCAGCTGCTCAAGGAAGGCAAGGCACCCGACATCAACCAGAAGCCGGTCGGCACCGGCCCGTTCGTGTTCAAGAGCTACCAGAAAGACTCCAACATCCGCTACACCGGGAACAAGGATTACTGGAAGCCTGAGGACGTGAAGATCGACAACCTGATCTTCGCCATCACCACCGACCCGTCGGTGCGCATGCAGAAACTCAAGAAAAACGAATGCCAGATCACCCTCTTCCCACGCCCGGCCGACCTCAAGGCCCTGAAGGAAGACAAGACGCTGAAGATGCCTGACCAGGCCGGTTTCAACCTGGGCTACATCGCCTATAACGTGATGGACAAGATCAAGGGCAGCAACGAGCCGAACGTGCTGGCTGACCTGAAAGTCCGCCAGGCGCTGGACATGGCGGTCAACAAGCCGCAGATCATCGATTCGGTCTACCAGGGTGCCGGCCAGTTGGCCGTCAACGCCATGCCACCGACCCAATGGTCCTACGACACCACCATCAAGGACGCCAAGTACGACCCTGAGAAAGCCAAGGCGCTGCTCAAGGAAGCCGGCGTCAAGGAAGGCACCAACATCACCCTGTGGGCGATGCCGGTCCAGCGTCCGTATAACCCGAACGCCAAGTTGATGGCCGAGATGCTGCAGTCGGACTGGAAGAAGATCGGCCTGAACGTCAACATCGTCAGCTATGAATGGGGTGAGTACATCAAGCGCTCCAAAGGCGGCGAGAACCAGGCGATGATCATCGGCTGGAGCGGTGACAACGGTGACCCGGACAACTGGCTCAACGTGCTGTTCGGCTGCGACTCGCTGGCCGGTAACAACTTCTCCAAATGGTGCGACAAGAAGTTCGATGGCCTGGTCAAGGAAGCCAAGCGCACCACCGACCAGTCCAAGCGCACCGAACTGTACAAACAGGCACAACACGTCCTCAAGGATGCCGTGCCGATGACACCTATCGCTCACTCGACGGTGTATCAACCCATGCGCGCCAACGTGCAGGATTTCAAGATCAGCCCATTCGGCTTGAACTCCTTCTACGGCGTCAGCGTCAGCAAATAAAGATAGGCAACGGCGGCGTCTTCAACGTCGCCGTTGCTTTATCGGCCGAGACCAAGACTCAGGAAATCGCCTACATCCAAAAACACTGCGTACCACAGCAGTTGGTTTAGGACGTATCGCCTTTTCCCACAAGTCTTTCAGGCATTACGCATTTACCGACCGGTCCACGACTCATACCGTCGAGGCCTGGACGGCTTGCCTGCCCTGCGGCATCGCTACGCAATGGAATGAGCTCAGTGCTCCGGACCTGTCCCCGGACAAATACCGGTTCACTGTTAAAACACCCCGAACGAGAGAGGGAGCCACATGCGCCATACCTTGGTTTTATCCGCATTGCTGGGCACCGGCCTGCTGGCCGCGACATCCGCAGCCCAGGCCGCTGACGGCAGCCTGGTGTTCTGTTCCGAAGGCAGCCCCGCCGGTTTCGACACCGCGCAATACACCACGGCCACCGACAACGATGCCGCCGAACCGCTGTACAACCGCCTGGCCGAGTTCGAAAAAGGCGCGACCAATGTCGTTCCGGGCCTGGCGACCAGCTGGGACATTTCCGAGGACGGCCTGAAATACACCTTTCACCTGCGTGAAGGCGTGAAGTTTCATACCACCGACTACTTCACCCCGACCCGGGACTTCAACGCCGACGACGTGCTGTTCACCTTCAACCGCATGCTCGATCCGCAGCATCCGTTCCGCAAGGCCTACCCCACCGAGTTCCCGTACTTCAACGGCATGAGCCTGAACAAGAACATCGCCAAGGTGGAAGCGACCGGGCCGTTGACGGTGGTCATGACCCTCAACAGCGTGGACGCCGCGTTCATCCAGAACATCGCCATGAGTTTCGCCGCGATCCTGTCGGCCGAATACGCCGACCAGTTGCTCAAGAACGGCAAGCCGAGCGACATCAACCAGAAACCGATCGGCACCGGGCCATTCGAGTTCAAGAGCTACCAGAAAGACTCCAACATCCGCTACGTCGCCAACAAGCAGTACTGGGCGCCGGAACGGGTCAAGCTGAACAACCTGATCTTCTCCATCAACACCGATGCCTCGGTACGGGTGCAGAAGCTCAAGGCCAACGAATGCCAGGTCACCCTGCATCCGCGCCCGGCCGACGTGCCGGCCTTGAAAAACGACCCCAAGCTGCAGTTGATCGAGAAGCCCGGCTTCAACCTTGGCTACATCGCCTATAACACCCGCCACAAGCCGTTCGACCAGGTCGAGGTGCGGCGGGCGCTGGACATGGCGGTGAACAAGCAGGGCATTCTCAATGCCGTGTACCAGGGCGCGGGGCAACTGGCGGTCAACGCCATGCCGCCGACCCAATGGTCCTACGACGATACGATCAAGGACACCGCCTACAACCCGGAAAAGGCCAAGGAATTGCTCAAGGCCGCCGGGGTCAAGGAAGGTACCGAAATCACCCTCTGGGCCATGCCCGTACAACGCCCGTACAACCCCAACGCCAAGCTGATGGCCGAGATGCTCCAGGCCGACTGGGCGAAGATCGGCCTGAAAGTGAAGATCGTCAGCTACGAATGGGGCGAGTACATCAAGCGCACCAAGAACGGCGAGCACGACATCAGCCTGATCGGCTGGACCGGCGACAATGGCGACCCGGACAACTGGCTGGGCACGCTGTACAGCTGCGACGCCATTGGTGGCAACAACTACTCCATGTGGTGTGACCAGGATTACGACAAGCTGATCAAGCAGGCCAAGGTCGTCACCGACCGCGACCAGCGCACCGTGCTCTACAAACAGGCCCAGCAGTTGCTCAAGCAGCAAGTGCCGATCACCCCTGTTGCCCACTCGACGGTCAACCAGCCGCTGAGTGCCAAAGTCGAAGGGTTCAAAGTCAGCCCCTTCGGTCGCAACGTGTTCTCGGGCGTCAGCCTGAACCCATAACCGTATAGCCACGCAGCGAGGGTTTCCTCTGGAAGCCCTCACGCAGACGTCTTGCCTGAATTCGCCGATCAGGCGCCATGCAAACGTTTGCCAGCTGTGAATGAGTTGTAAAAACCAATAGCCGTATCACCAAAAAAGACCGGCATTAAAAAAGAAAGAAAAGGAGCTTTACCCATGAAACTGAGCAGCACCGCGATACTGGCCCTGGCCATCAGCAGCATCACCGCGACAGCCTATGCAGAATCCCAGAGCCAGGCGGTCACTCCAGTGACCCTCAAGACCACCAGCGAGCAAAGCGAAGCCAAGGGCTTCATCGAAGGCCAGTCCATCAGTGGCACCACTCGCAACTGGTACGCCAACGAGCAATTCAAGCGCGGCGCGAAACTCACCTATCGCAAGAACGGCGAAGCACGCGAGACCGACCGGCGTATCAACTGGGTGCAAGGCACTATCATCAAGTACAACTCGGGCTTCACCGAAGGCACCGTAGGCTTCAGCACCGAATTGGCCGCCTACAACGCCATCGCCCTGGACCAGGACCGCAAGGACCTGGCGTCCAACAATGGCGGCGCACCGACCACCCGTCCTGGCGCCGGCAACAACCGTACCCTGACCCGCGAAGGCGGCGACGCCGTAGGCCAGTGGAGCAAACTGGGCCTGGCCAACATCAAGGCCCGCGTTTCCAACACCACCCTGACCGCTGGCCGCCAGAACTTCAGCAGCCCGATGGTCGACGTCATCGGCAACCGTGCCCTGCCCTCCAGCTTCCAGGGTGTTAGCCTGCACAGCGAAGAGTTCGAAAACCTGGGCTTTGACATCGCCACCTTCGACCGCAACTCGCCGCGTACCGAAGAGAGCCTGCGCAAGTTCCGTTCCGAATACGGCGACAGCAGCGTTGAAACCGATCACGTCAACACCGCCGGTATCACCTACCAGCCCCTGGCCAGCCTGAAGACCAGCCTCTGGGCGACCCAGGCCGAGGACATGTGGAACCAGTACTACTTCGGCGCCACCCATGAACTGGGCGACAGCTCGGTGCTGAGCCTGACCACCGGCCTGAACTACTACAAGACCGTGGACTCGGGCAAAAGCAAACTCGGCGAGATCGACAACGACACCTACTCCCTGTCGTTCGGCCTGACGCACCAAGCCCACAGCCTGACCTTCTCGTACCAGGAAGTGAACGGCAACGAGTACTTCGACTACCTGCACGAAACCAACGGCATCTACCTGGCCAACTCCCTGCTGTCGGACTTCAACGGCCCGAACGAGAAATCCTTCCAGATCGCCTACGGCCTGAACATGGCCGAATACGGCGTGCCTGGCCTGAAGTTCAACATTTACCAGGCGCGCGGCTGGGGCATCGACGGTACCCACTACAACAGCACTGGCTATAGCGACGTGCGGGCCATGGACGGTGAGCACCACTATGAATACGGCGTCGGCGCGTCCTATGCCGTACAGAGCGGTCCTCTGAAAGCCACCGCGATCCGTGCGACCTACACCGCACACCGCGCCAGCGAAAACCAGGCCGACGGCAGCCTCAACGAGTTCCGCCTGGTCACCACCATTCCGTTCAACATTCTCTAAACTCCCACCGGGCGGTCGACTCACAAGGTCAACCGCCCGGTCTTTTGCCATTTACCCGATTGCAGAGGATTGACGATGAACATGATCCCCCTACGCGCAGCCATCGCCGCTGCGTTGCTGAGTGTCGCCGTTGGCGCCGCGGCCAAACCCCTGGTGGTTTGTACAGAAGCCAGCCCGGAAGGCTTCGACATGGTCCAGTACACGACTGCAGTCACTGCCGACGCCGTGGCAGAAACCATTTTCAACCGCCTGGCCGACTTCAAGCCCGGCACCACCGAAGTGATTCCGGCCCTGGCCGAATCCTGGGACATCAGTGACGATGGCCTGACGTACACCTTCCACCTGCGCAAGGGCGTCAAGTTCCATACCACCGAATACTTCAAGCCGACCCGCGACATGAACGCCGACGACGTGGTCTGGAGCTTCCAGCGCCAGCTGGACCCGAATCACCCATGGCACAAGCTGTCGAGCGTGGGCTTCCCGTACTTTGAAAGCATGGGCTTCAAAGAGCTGCTCAAGAGCGTCGAGAAAGTCGACGAGCACACGGTCAAGTTCAGCCTGACCCGCCGCGAAGCGCCGTTCCTGGCCGACATCGCCATGGCCTTCTCCTCGATCTACCCGGCCGAATACGCCGACCAGTTGCTCAAGGCAGGCAAGGCCGGCGATCTCAACAGCAAGCCGGTCGGCACCGGGCCGTTCATCTTCCAGCGCTACAACAAGGACGCCCAGGTGCGCTTCAAGGCCAACCCGGACTACTTCCGTGGCAAGCCGCCGGCCGATGCCCTGGTGCTGGCCATCGCCACCGACAACAACGTGCGCATGCAAAAACTCAAGACCAACGAGTGCCAGATCGCGCTGTATCCAAAACCGGATGACATCCCCAGCATCAAGAAAGACCCGAACCTGAAGGTCGCTGAACTGGACGCGATGACCGTCTCCTACACCGCCCTGAACACCAGCCACAAATACATGAGCGACGTGCGGGTGCGCAAAGCCATCGACCTGGCCTTCGACAAGGAAGCCTACGTCAACGCGCTGTTCGGCAAGGGCAACGCCACCGTGGCGGTCAACCCGTATCCGCCAACCCTGCTGGGCTACAACCACGACCTGAAGAACCCGCCTCGCAACCTGGACAAGGCCCGTGAGTTGCTCAAGGAAGCCGGTGTGCCGGAAGGTACCGTATTCACCCTGTTCACCCGTAACGGTGGCGGCCCGACCAACCCCAACCCGATGCTCGGCGCGCAGATGATGCAGGCCGACCTGGCCAAGGTCGGAATCAAGGTCGACATCCGCGTGATGGAATGGGGCGAAATGCTCAAGCGCGCGAAAAACGGCGAGCACGACATGGTTTCCGCCGGATGGGCGGGCGACAACGGCGACCCGGATAACTTCCTGACGCCTATGCTCAGTTGCGAGGCGGCCAAGAACGGCGAAAACTACGCGCGCTGGTGCAATGAGAAATTCCAGGCGCTGATCGACCAGGCTCGCGCCACAGTGAACCCTGAGGAACGCATCAAGCTCTATGAACAGGCCCAGGTGCTTTTCAACCAGGACCTGCCATGGATCAGCATGGCCCACACCCGCATGTTCACCGCAATGCGCAACAACGTAGAGGGTTATGTGATTAGCCCGCTCACCACCAACAACTTCGCCACCACCCAGGTGAAGTAGATAAGAAAACGCCCGGCCGCTCTTGACCCAAGAGTTGCCGGGCACGCCTAACCGGCTGATGAGGTACACCTGAAGATGTTTAGTTTTATTGCCCGCCGACTGGGATTACTGATCCCCACGTTCTTCGGCATCACCTTGCTGACCTTCGCGTTGATTCGCATGATCCCCGGCGATCCCGTGGAAGTGATGATGGGCGAACGTCGGGTCGATCCCGAAATGCATGCACAGGCAATGGAACGCCTTGGCCTCAATAAACCGCTGTATGCCCAGTACCTGGACTACATCGGCAAACTGGCCCACGGCGACCTCGGCGAATCGCTGCGTACCCGTGAAAGCGTATGGACCGAGTTCAGCTCTCTGTTTCCCGCGACCCTGGAACTGTCCATGGCCGCCCTGTTGTTCGCCGGCATCCTGGGCCTTTTGGCCGGGGTGATCGCGGCACTCAAGCGAGGATCCCTGTTCGACCATGGGGTGATGGGCGTCTCCCTGGCGGGGTATTCGATGCCGATCTTCTGGTGGGGCCTGATCCTGATCATGTTCTTCTCGGTGTCCCTGGGCTGGACGCCGGTGTCGGGGCGGATCGACCTGCTCTACGACATCGAGCCGCGGACCGGCTTCATGCTGATCGACACGCTGCTGGCCGATGAGCCCGGCGCGTTCCTCGATGCGCTGCACCACCTGATCCTGCCGGCCATCGTGCTGGGCACCATTCCGCTGGCGGTAATCGCCCGCATGACCCGCTCCTCGATGCTCGAAGTGCTGCGCGAAGACTACATCCGTACCGCCCGAGCCAAGGGCCTGTCGCCTTCGCGCGTGGTATTCGTGCATGGCCTGCGCAACGCGCTGATCCCGGTGCTGACCGTGGTCGGCCTGCAAGTCGGCACGCTGCTGGCCGGTGCGGTCCTGACTGAAACGATCTTCTCCTGGCCGGGCATCGGCAAGTGGCTGATCGAAGCCATCGGCGCCCGGGACTACCCCGTGGTGCAGAACGGCATCCTGTTAATCGCCTGCCTGGTGATTCTGGTCAACTTCGTCGTGGACATCCTCTACGGCTTTGCCAACCCACGCATCCGTCACCAGCGCTGAGATCAAAACCATGAGTACTCCAACTACCGCGGTAGCAGTCGATCAAAGCCTGCTGTATCCGTCCCCGTACAAAGAATTCTGGCAGGCGTTTTCCCGTAACAAGGGCGCCGTGGCCGGGCTGCTGTTCATGATCCTGGTGGTGTTCTGTGCGATCTTCGCGCCGTGGGTCGCACCTCACGACCCGAGCGAGCAATACCGCGACTTCCTGCTGACGCCGCCGGCGTGGCTCGAGGGCGGGCAGATCCAGTTCCTGCTGGGCACCGACGAGCTGGGCCGCGATTTGCTCTCGCGCCTGATCCAGGGCTCGCGCCTGTCGCTGCTGATCGGCTTGTCGTCGGTGGTGATGTCGCTGATCCCGGGCATCCTGCTGGGGCTGTTCGCCGGGTTCTTCCCGCGCCTGCTCGGCCCGACCATCATGCGGTTGATGGACATCATGCTGGCCCTGCCCTCGCTGCTGCTGGCCGTGGCGATCGTCGCCATCCTCGGCCCAGGCCTGATCAACACCGTGATCGCCATCGCCATCGTCTCGCTGCCGTCCTATGTGCGCCTGACCCGCGCCGCCGTGATGGGCGAGCTGAACCGCGACTACGTGACCGCCGCCCGCCTCGCCGGTGCCGGCCTGCCACGCCTGATGTTCATCACCGTGCTGCCCAACTGCATGGCGCCGCTGATCGTGCAGGCGACCCTGAGCTTTTCCTCGGCGATCCTCGACGCCGCCGCCCTGGGCTTCCTCGGCCTCGGCGTACAACCGCCAACCCCGGAGTGGGGCACCATGCTGGCCTCGGCCCGCGACTACATCGAACGCGCCTGGTGGGTCGTGAGCCTGCCTGGCTTGACCATTTTGCTCAGCGTGCTGGCAATCAACCTGATGGGCGACGGTTTGCGCGATGCGCTGGACCCGAAACTCAAGAATGCCGCCTGAGGAGATTCCCATGTCACTGCTAGAAATCAAGAATCTCAACGTTCGCTTCGGCGACGCCACCGCCGTGCCGGTGGTCGACGGCCTGGACCTGACCGTGGAAAAGGGCGAAGTGCTGGCCATCGTCGGCGAATCGGGCTCGGGCAAATCCGTGACCATGATGGCGCTGATGGGCCTGATCGAGCACCCCGGCATCGTCACCGCCGATGCACTGAACTTCGACGGCAAGAACATGCTCAAGCTGAGCAGCCGCCAGCGCCGGCAGATCGTCGGCAAGGACCTGGCGATGGTCTTCCAGGACCCGATGACCGCGCTCAACCCCAGCTACACCGTGGGTTTCCAGATCGAAGAAGTGCTGCGCCTGCACCTGAAGATGTCCGGCAAGGCCGCCCGCAAGCGCGCCATCGAACTGCTGGAAAAAGTCGAGATCCCCGGCGCGGCCAGCCGCATGGACGCCTACCCGCACCAACTGTCCGGCGGTATGAGCCAGCGCGTGGCGATTGCCATGGCGATTGCCGGCGAGCCGAAACTGTTGATCGCCGACGAACCGACCACCGCCCTGGACGTGACCATCCAGGCGCAGATCATGGACCTGCTCCTGGCCCTGCAAAAAGAGCAGGACATGGGCCTGGTGCTGATCACCCACGACCTGGCCGTGGTGGCTGAAACCGCCCAGCGCGTGTGCGTGATGTACGCCGGCCAAGCGGTGGAAGTGGGCAAGGTGCCGGAGCTGTTCGACATCCCCGCCCACCCGTACAGCGAAGCGTTGCTGGCGGCGATTCCGGAGCACAGCATGGGCGCCGAGCGCCTGGCGACCTTGCCCGGCATCGTCCCCGGTCGCTACGACCGTCCGCAAGGCTGCCTGCTGTCACCGCGCTGCCCCTATGTGCAGGACAACTGCCGCCAGCAACGCCCGGCCCTTGATCCGAAATCCAACAGCCTCGCCCGCTGCTTCTACCCGTTGAACCAGGAGGTGGCGTGATGGCCGTCGTACTTACCGCCCGTGACCTGACCCGTCATTACGAAGTGTCCCGTGGCATGTTCAAGGGCCATGCGACCGTGCGCGCCCTCAACGGTGTGTCGTTCGAACTGGAAGCTGGCAAGACCCTGGCCGTGGTGGGTGAATCCGGCTGCGGCAAATCCACCCTCGCCCGGGCCCTGACGCTGATCGAAGAACCGTCCTCCGGCTCCTTGAAAATCGCCGGCCAGGAAGTGACCGGTGCCAACAAGGCCGAGCGCAAGCAATTGCGTAAAGACGTGCAGATGGTCTTCCAGAGCCCGTATGCGTCCCTCAACCCGCGGCAGAAAATCGGTGATCAGCTGGCCGAGCCGTTGCTGATCAACACCAGCCTGTCGGCCACCGAGCGGCGGGAAAAAGTCCAGGCGATGATGAAGCAGGTGGGCCTGCGCCCCGAGCATTACCAGCGCTACCCGCACATGTTCTCCGGCGGCCAGCGCCAGCGCATCGCCCTGGCCCGCGCCATGATGTTGCAACCCAAGGTGCTGGTGGCGGACGAACCGACGTCGGCGCTGGACGTGTCGATCCAGGCCCAGGTGCTGAACCTGTTCATGGACTTGCAGGAGGAATTCAACACCGCCTACGTGTTCATTTCCCACAACCTGGCGGTGGTGCAACACGTGGCCGACGACGTGATGGTGATGTACCTCGGTCGCCCGGTGGAAATGGGCCCCAACGAGTCGATCTACAGTCGCCCGCTGCACCCGTACACCCAGGCGCTGCTGTCGGCCACCCCGACCATCCACCCGGACCCGAACAAGCCGAAGATCAAGATCGTCGGCGAACTGCCCAACCCGCTCAACCCACCGTCCGGCTGCGCCTTCCACAAGCGCTGCCCGTACGCAACCGAGCGCTGCAAGACGGAAGAACCGGCCCTGCGCTTGCTCGATAACCGGCAGGTAGCGTGTCACTACGCCGAGCAGTTCCTCGAAGGCGCGGCGTAACAGCCAGCACTTGCGATAAACCGTGGCGAGGGGAGCTTGCTCCCGCTGGGCCGCGCAGCGGACCCTCTTTTTTGGGCCTGCTGCGCAGTCCAGCGGGAGCAAGCTCCCTCGCCACAAGGGTAAGTCTTCGCCTGGGGTCATGCGCCCGGCCTAAAAAACCCCTCCAGTCCCGACTGAGTATCAGTTGGGGCTGGAGGGGTGTTTTCTTTAGGTCAGAAATCTACGTCTGGCTATCGCCCTCTGCATCCTCATCGTCATCTGGCGTGTCGATTGGCGCACCATCATCGTCCTCGCCATCGTCCGAATCACCTGCGTCCGCATCGGTCGCGGCAAGCATCCACTCACCTTGCACCACCGAGCCACTCGACGCGTGCTGCTCGTGCTCATCGCATTCCGCCCACGCAGCCGTAGACCCCAGAGACAGCATCACCAGCACCTTCAGCAAAAACATCATGCGTAGAAGCTTGTTCATAGCCAATTCCTTCTTTTCCGGATAAAGCCGGGGCCTGACGGCGCTCAAGAAAATCTAGTTCTGAACAGGCCGGTTCACCAGATAGGACGCTTAAGAACAACCAGAAATGCCGCTGCCCGACAGATTGGTTTCGAATAAGGGTTATCTCCAAACCTACTAACGCTCGTATGGGGGCAGGTTTGCTCTCACAAGGAGATCTGTGCCGAACACAAGTATTTGCCCATGAAGATCCAGTGTGGGAGCGAGCCTGCTCGCGATGACGGCGGCACATCCGACATAGATGCTGACTGACCCACCGCTATCGCGAGCAAAGCTCGATCCCACAGTGAGTTATTTATGTTCAGGACATGGGACAAGCCATAAAAAACCCCCGCTGTTTTCACAACGGGGGTTTTGATTTGCAGCTCAGCGTTTAGTGATGCTCGCGGGTCGCGCGGAATTTCACATCCGGCCAGCGCTCTTCCATCAGCGCCAGGTTGACCCGCGTCGGGGCCAGGTAGGTCAGGTGACCGCCACCGTCGAGCGCGAGGTTTTCCACGGCCTTGTTGGAAAACTCCTCGAGTTTCTTCTTGTCGCCACATTCGACCCAACGGGCGGAATACACGGTGATCGGCTCGTAGGAGCACTCGACCTTGTATTCCTCCTTCAAGCGGCTGGCGACAACGTCGAACTGCAGCACACCGACGGCACCGAGGATGATGTCGTTGCTGCGCTCCGGGAAGAACACCTGGGTGGCGCCCTCTTCGGCCAGTTGCTGCAGGCCCTGGCGCAGTTGCTTGGACTTGAGCGGGTCCTTCAGGCGCACGCGGCGGAACAGTTCCGGGGCGAAGTGCGGGATGCCGGTGAAACCCAGGGCTTCGCCTTCGGTGAAGGTGTCGCCGATCTGGATAGTGCCGTGGTTATGCAAACCGATGATGTCGCCGGCGAAGGCCTCTTCCAGTTGCTCGCGTTCCGAGGAGAAGAAGGTCAGGGCGTCGCCGATGCGCACGTCCTTGCCGGTACGCACGTGGCGCATCTTCATGCCTTTTTCGTACTTGCCGGAGCAGATGCGCATGAAGGCGATGCGGTCGCGGTGCTTGGGGTCCATGTTCGCCTGGATCTTGAACACGAAGCCCGAGAACTTCTCCTCCACCGGTTCCACGGTGCGCTCGTTGGCGACGCGGGCCAGCGGGCGCGGGGCCCAATCGACCACGGCGTCGAGCACATGGTCGACACCGAAGTTGCCCAGGGCGGTACCGAAGAACACCGGGGTCAGTTGGCCGTCGAGGAATTCCTGCTGGTCGAATTCATGGCAGGCGCCCTGCACCAGTTCCAGTTGCTCGACAAAACGCTCGTACTCGTCGCCCAGGTGCGCGCGAGCCTCGTCGGAGTCGAGCTTCTCGATGATCTTGACTTCGGTGCGCTCATGGCCGTGACCGGCGGTGTAGACGATGATGTAGTCGTCGGCCAGGTGGTACACGCCCTTGAAGTCGCGGTAGCAACCGATCGGCCAGGTGATCGGCGCCGCCTTGATCTTCAGGACCGCTTCGATCTCGTCGAGCAGTTCGATCGGGTCGCGGATATCACGGTCGAGCTTGTTGATGAAGCTGACAATCGGCGTGTCCCGCAGGCGGCAGACGTCCATCAGCGCGATGGTCCGTGGCTCGACGCCTTTACCGCCGTCGAGGACCATCAGCGCCGAGTCCACTGCCGTCAGGGTGCGATAGGTGTCTTCGGAGAAGTCTTCGTGGCCCGGGGTGTCGAGCAGGTTGATCATGTGCTCGCGATACGGGAACTGCATGACCGACGTGGTAATGGAAATACCCCGTTGTTTTTCCATTTCCATCCAGTCGGAGGTGGCATGGCGGTCGGACTTGCGAGATTTCACCGTGCCGGCGACCGCAATCGCCTTGCCCATCAGCAAGAGCTTCTCGGTGATGGTGGTCTTACCGGCATCGGGGTGGGAAATAATGGCGAAAGTGCGGCGTTTCGCGACTTCGGCGGCCTGTTTGGTCATGGGAAATCGCCTGGCAGGTGATTCAAAAAAGGGCGGCGATTATAGCTCAACTTGCGCCAGGAACCGAACCGTTGAGCACATCCAGGGTGGCCAGATCTTCCCTGGCATGGGAACCTTTTGCCGCGTGGAGGCGTCCACCCCCCTGTTACGGCTATTCGTCAGGGTCTGAAAAATCAGCAAGTTAGCCTGACGAGGCTGCGCTCATGGCTCGATTTGGCGGCCGTTTACCGGCATCCAAAGAGCTGCTTCTCGCGAACGTTTTCCCGGCAACCAGTGATGGTTCGCCGCCCGGGAAAGCGTGCGCCGACTGAAAGACAAAGGAGTCCGCCTGTGGCTATCCGCTATGGCAAAGGGCTTATCGGGGGGGCGGTCGTCGTCGCGCTCCTGGCCCTGTTGGTCCACTGGATCGGCATCGATACGATCCAACGCTACCAAGACGATCTGCTGTTTTACCTGCAAGCGCACCTGATGCTTGTATTGGCCTCCATGCTGGCGGCCCTGATTGTCGGCATCCCCGCCGGCATCGCCTTAAGCCGCCCCAGCCTGGTCGGGCGCGCCGAACGCTTCATGCAAGTGTTCAACATCGGTAACACCGTACCGCCCCTGGCCGTACTGGCCATCGCCCTGGGCATCCTGGGCATCGGCAGCGGGCCCGCCATCTTCGCCCTGTTCCTCGCCTCGTTGCTGCCCATCGTGCGCAACACCTATGAAGGCCTGAAGAATGTCCAGGGCTCCCTCAAGGAAGCCGCCGTCGGCATCGGCATGACCCCGCGCCAAGTGCTGTGGAAAGTCGAGTTGCCCAATGCCGTGCCGATCATCATCGGCGGCGTGCGCGTGGCCCTGGCGATCAACGTCGGCACCGCGCCCCTGGCGTTCCTGATCGGCGCCAACAGCCTCGGCAGCCTGATCTTCCCCGGCATTGCCTTGAACAACCAGCCGCAGTTGCTGCTCGGCGCGGCCTGCACCGCCCTGCTGGCGTTGCTGCTCGACGGCCTGGTGACACTGGCCAGCCGTCTCTGGCTGGAACGCGGTCTGCGCCCGTCATAAGCCAGGCCGGATAAAGGAAATCGTTATGAAGAAGTTGAGCTTGATACTGGGCTGTGTCCTGCTGTTCGCAGGATTGGCCCAAGCCGCTGAAAAACCCCTGATCCGCCTCGGCGCCCGGGTGTTCACCGAACAGACACTGCTGGCGGAAATCACCGCGCAATACCTGCGCAGCAAGGGCTACGACGCACAGATCACCGGTGGCCTGGGCAGTAACCTGGCCCGCAGCGCCCATGAAACCGGGCAATTGGACCTGCTGTGGGAATACACCGGCGTGTCGCTGGTGGCCTACAACCACGTCACCGAGAAACTCGACAGCGCTCAGTCCTACGCCCGAGTGAAGGAACTCGACGCGAAAAAAGGCCTGGCCTGGCTGGCGCCGTCGAAGTTCAGCAACACCTACGCCCTGGCCCTGCCGGAAAAAATCGCCCGCCAATACCCGCAGATCAACAGCATCAGCCAGTTGAACACGGTGTTGCAGGCCGAAGCCGATGACAATCACCTGGTAGCCCTGGACACCGAGTTCGCCAACCGCTCCGACGGCCTGGCGGGCATGGTCGAGCAGTACGGCATGAACCTGACCCGCAAGAATATCCGGCAGATGGACGCGGGCCTGGTCTACACCGCCTTGCGCAACGGCCAGGTATTCGCCGGGCTGGTGTACACCACCGACGGTCGGCTGAACGCGTTCAAGCTGAAATTGCTGGAAGACGACAAGCATTACTTCCCCGACTACACCGCCGCGCCAGTGGTGCGCCAGGCGTTCCTCGACGCCCATCCGCAACTGGCCGCACAGCTCAAGCCTCTGGCCGAACTGTTCGACGATGCAACCATGCGCCAGCTCAACGCCCGCGTGGACGTCAACCACGAAAGCCCTTCCACCGTTGCCGCCGATTTCCTGCGCCAGCATTCCCTGCTCTCAACCCAATGACCTGGAGGAAAAGCCATGGATTTTCTTGACGCCTTTTCCCATCTGGACTGGCCGCTGGTGCTGCACCTGACTTGGCAGCACATCACCCTGGTGGGCATCGCCGTGACCCTGGCGATTGTCGTCGGCGTGCCGCTGGGCATCTTCATGACCCGCTTTCCGGCGCTCGCCGGCCCATTGCAGGCCAGCGCCACGGTGCTGCTGACGATTCCGTCGATTGCCCTGTTCGGCCTGTTGCTGCCGTTCTATTCCAAATTCGGCCAGGGCCTGGGGCCGATGCCGGCGATCACCGCCGTGTTCCTCTATTCCCTGCTGCCAATCATGCGCAACACCTACCTGGCCCTCACCGGCGTCGAACCGGGCATCCGTGAAGCCGCCCGCGGCATTGGCATGACTTTCGGCCAGCGCCTGCGCATGGTCGAACTGCCCATCGCCGTGCCGGTGATCCTCGCCGGCGTGCGCACCGCCGTGGTCATGAACATCGGTGTCATGACCATCGCCGCCACCATCGGTGCCGGTGGCCTGGGCGTACTCATCCTCGCTTCCATCAGCCGCAGCGACATGTCGATGCTGATCGTCGGCGCCGTGCTGGTCAGTCTCCTGGCCATCTTCGCCGACCTGCTTCTGCAATGGCTGCAACGCTCGCTGACCCCAAAAGGACTATTGAAATGATCGAACTTCAAAACCTCAGCAAAACCTTCAAGAGCAACGGCAAAGACGTCAAGGCCGTGGACTCGGTGAACCTGATCGTCAACGAAGGCGAGATCTGCGTGTTCCTCGGGCCGTCGGGCTGTGGCAAAAGCACCACGCTGAAAATGATTAATCGCCTGATCCCGCCCACCTCAGGCAAGGTGTTGATCAATGGCGAGGACACCACCGGCCTGGACGAAGTGACCCTGCGTCGCAACATCGGCTACGTGATCCAGCAGATCGGCCTGTTCCCGAACATGACCATCGAGGAGAACATCACCGTGGTCCCGCGCCTGCTCGGCTGGGACAAGCAGAAATGCCACGACCGTGCCCGCGAATTGATGAGCATGATCAAGCTTGAACCCAAGCAGTACCTGCATCGCTACCCCCGTGAACTGTCGGGCGGCCAGCAGCAACGGATCGGCGTGATCCGCGCCCTGGCGGCCGATGCGCCACTGCTGCTGATGGACGAACCCTTCGGCGCGGTGGACCCGATCAACCGCGAGATGATCCAGAACGAGTTTTTCGAGATGCAACGGGCGCTGAACAAGACCGTGATCATGGTCAGCCACGACATCGACGAAGCCATCAAGCTGGGGGACAAGATCGCGATCTTCCGCGCCGGCAAGCTGGTCCAGTGCGATCACCCGGACACCCTGCTGGCGCATCCTGCCGATGAGTTCGTCAGCAACTTCGTCGGCCAGGACAGCACCCTCAAGCGCCTGTTGCTGGTCAAGGCCGAGGACGCGGCGGACAACGCTCCGTCGGTCAGCCCCGAGACGCCGGTGAATGAGGCCCTGGAGCTGATGGACGAACATGACCGCCGCTACGTGGTGGTCACCTGTGCCGAGAACAAGGCCCTGGGCTATGTCCGCCGTCGCGACCTGTACCGCCAGGCCGGCACGTGCGGCCAATACCTGCGCGAATTCAACGCCACCGCCGCCTACGACGAACACCTGCGGATCCTGTTGTCGCGCATGTACGAGTTCAACCGGTCGTGGCTGCCGGTGATGGACGCCGAGCGGGTGTTCCTCGGTGAAGTGACCCAGGAATCGATTGCCGAGTACCTGAGCTCCGGTAAATCCCGTGGGGGGCAAGACCAGCATTGTTTCGCCGGCCGAGACAGCGTTGGTCTGATCAGGCACCGCAGGCTTTGTGGCGAGGTTTTTGTGGCGAGGGAGCTTGCTCCCGCTGGGTCGCGAAGCGGCCCCCAAAAAAGCGATGAGCGCTTCGCACTCAAGCGGGAGCAAGCTCCCTCGCCACAAAGCCCCCCCCCATTGAATAGCCTCAATAAACCTATTGAGGGGAACATCAATCTGTCACGCCGGTCGGTTACATCATGAGCTGTCGCGGGCCGCACGACGGATGTGTGCAAAAACGCGACATTTTTAGTTGATCTCAGGCCCCCTCACGCCCTAAAGTTCGCGCCGAACGTCCATGCTGGAAACGATCCATCCGGCTCAAGTACTGACGACGAGACAGCAAGGCCAAGGGAATCATGCATCCCATGGCCTTTTTGCTTTCGGCGACATGCCTTGGGAAGTAGGCGAACCAAAGTGGGGATACGGAGGACGTTCACGAGGGCTGCTTGCCCTCACACCCATTGATCCTGATGTTTGCCAGTAGGAGTCCCAAGTATGTCGATCCAGGTCGAAGATTATTTCGCGCGCGAAACCTTCCAGAAAATGAAGGCGTTCGCCGACAAGCAGGAAACCCCGTTCGTGGTGATCGACACCGCGATGATCGCCCAGGCCTATGACGACCTGCGCGCCGGTTTCGAATTCGCCAAGGTTTACTACGCCGTCAAGGCCAACCCGGCGGTGGAAATCATCGACCTGCTCAAGGATAAAGGCTCGAACTTCGACATCGCCTCGATCTACGAGCTGGACAAGGTCATGAGCCGCGGCGTGGGCCCGGATCAGATCAGCTATGGCAACACCATCAAGAAATCCCGCGACATTCGCTACTTCTACGAGAAGGGCGTGCGCCTGTACGCCACCGACTCCGAAGCCGACCTGCGCAACATCGCCAAGGCTGCGCCGGGCTCGAAAGTCTATGTGCGCATTCTCACCGAAGGCTCGACCACCGCTGACTGGCCGTTGTCGCGCAAGTTCGGCTGCCAGACCGACATGGCCATGGACCTGCTGATCCTGGCTCGCGACCTGGGCCTGGTGCCGTATGGCATTTCGTTCCACGTTGGCTCGCAACAGCGCGACATCAGCGTCTGGGACGCAGCCATCGCCAAGGTCAAGGTGATCTTCGAGCGTTTGAAAGAAGAAGACGGCATCGTCCTGAAGCTGATCAACATGGGTGGCGGCTTCCCGGCCAACTACATCACCCGCACCAACAGCCTGGAAACCTACGCCGAGGAGATCATCCGCTTCCTCAAGGAAGACTTCGGCGACGACCTGCCGGAAATCATCCTGGAGCCGGGCCGTTCGTTGATCGCCAACGCCGGTATCCTGGTCAGCGAAGTGGTGCTGGTGGCGCGCAAGTCCCGTACCGCCGTCGAGCGTTGGGTATACACCGATGTGGGCAAGTTCTCCGGCCTGATCGAAACCATGGACGAAGCCATCAAGTTCCCGATCTGGACCGAGAAAAAAGGCGAGATGGAAGAAGTGGTCATCGCCGGCCCGACCTGCGACAGCGCCGACATCATGTACGAAAACTACAAGTACGGTTTGCCGCTGAACCTGGCCATCGGTGACCGCCTGTACTGGCTGTCGACCGGTGCCTACACCACCAGTTACAGCGCGGTGGAATTCAATGGCTTCCCGCCGCTGAAGTCGTTCTACGTATAACGCGCTGATCGCCGGCCCCGAAAGCCCGTGACTGTGTCACGGGCTTTTTTGTGGGAGCAAGACTTGCCCGCGATGGAAGCGGTTTTCCAGAAGTCGAGGCGCCTGTTTCGCGAGCAAGCTTTGCTCCCACAGTCCAGCGGGGCGATGCGACGTTTCGATAGATCTCCTCGCCACAAGGAGGTGTTCGATACATCATCCGATTAGACAATCGGCCACAAAAATAGCCCCGTTCATCCCCATAGAGCATGGCTTTTATGTGTGTTTATTAATGATTCTCGATAACATGCGCGCCGTGATGAACAGTAATGACTCAAAGGCGGGCGACGTGTTGAAGAAAACCCTGTTCCAGTTGCACTGGTTTTTCGGCATCAGTGCCGGGCTGGTCCTGGCGTTGATGGGCGTTACCGGGGCGGCGGTGTCGTTTCAGGATGAAATCCTGCGAGCCTTGAATCCGCAGGTACTGACGGTCGAGAAGCAACCGGCCGGCGTCCTGCCGCCCGCCGAACTGGTGGAACAGATCGAGGCCGTCACCGGCAAGACCGTCGCCATGCTCTGGGTCGAGACTGACAGCGGCAACGCCGCGCGGGTGATCTTCGCGGCACCGCCTGGGGAAAAGCGCGGGCCAATGCGCTATTTCAATCCGTACAACGCTCAGTTCATGGGTGATGTGGTGGGTCAGGATTTCTTCGGCCTGCTGCTCAGGCTGCACCGCGTCCTGACCCTGGATGACGTGGGCCGGCAAATCACCGGTGCCTGCACGTTGATCCTGGTGTTTTTCTGCCTGTCCGGGCTGTACTTGCGTTGGCCGCGCCAATGGAAAAGCTGGCGCGCCTGGCTGACCCTCGACTGGGGGAAAAAAGGTCGTAGCTTCAATTGGGATCTGCACTCGGTGGCAGGCACCTGGTGCCTGCTGTTCTACCTGCTGGCGGCACTGACCGGGCTGACCTGGTCCTACGAGTGGTACAACAAAGGCGTGACCCGCCTGCTCTCCGATTCCCCCAAAGAGGAGCGGGTGCGCAATCGCGGCCCGGCGCCAAGCGGCCCACTGCCCGTGGCCGATTACCGGGCGATGTGGAGCAGCATCTACAGCGCCGCCGGCCCGGGTTTGTCCGCCTATAACGTGCGCATGCCGCCCGTGGCCGGGCAGCCGGCCACCGTGTTCTACTTGCTGAAAAACTCGCCCCATGACCGAGCACTGAACCAGCTCACCCTCGACCCGACCACCGGCGTTGTCAGCCAACACAGCCGCTACAGCGACAAGAGCCTCAAGGCGCAATTGCTGACCAGTGTCTATGCCCTGCATGTCGGCAGTTACTTCGGCCTGGTCGGGCGGATCCTGGTGACCGTCGCCGCGCTGACCATGCCGCTGTTCTTCATCACCGGCTGGTTGTTGTACCTGGACCGTCGCCGCAAGAAACGCCAAGTCCGGCAAGCCCGCCAGGCACTCATCGCGCCCCCCGACCATGCACCGGCCTGGTTGATCGGCTTCGCCAGCCAAAGCGGTTTCGCCGAGCGCCTGGCCTGGCAGACCGCCGGCCAACTCCAGGCGGCCGGCCTGCCGGTGAAGGTCCAGCCGCTGGCTGATGTTCGTGAGCAGGACTTGAACGACACCACCCACGCGCTGTTTGTCGTCAGCACTTTTGGCGACGGCGAAGGGCCGGACAGTGCCCGCGGTTTCGAACGCAAGGTGCTGGGCCAGGCCTTGAGCCTGGAGCGCCTGCAATATTCGGTGCTGGGCCTGGGCGACCGGCAATATGAACACTTCTGTGGTTTCGCCCGACGCCTGCACGCCTGGCTGGCGGAACACGGCGGCAAGACCCTGTTCGCGCCGGTGGAAGTCGACAGCGGCGACCCTTACGCCCTGCGCCACTGGCAACAACAACTGGCCGAACTGACCGGCCAGGCGCCAGTGGACACCTGGCAGGCACCCAGCTTCGAAAACTGGACCCTCAGCCAACGCACCCTGCTCAACCCCGCCAGCAGCGGCTCGGGCGTGTACCTGCTGGGCCTCACCGCCCCCGGCCCGAGCAGTTGGCTGGCCGGTGACCTGGTGGAAATCCTGCCGCGCAATGACCTGTGGGCCATCGAGCATTTCCTCGACGGGCTCGGCCTCTCCGGCCACGCACGCGTGCAAGTCGATGGCCTGGCCCAGAGCCTCGTTCAGGCGCTGGCGACCCGCCAACTGCCGGAGAACCGCTCCCATCTGGTTGGCCTGCATGCCCAGGCACTGGTGGATGCGCTGGCGCCGCTGGCAATGCGCGAGTATTCCATCGCCTCGATCCCGGCCGACGGAGTGCTGGAGCTGATCGTACGCCAGGAGCGCCATGCCGACGGCAGCCTGGGCGTCGGTTCCGGCTGGCTGACCGAACACGCACCGCTGGGCAGCGCCATCAGCCTGCGGCTGCGTCGCAACAGTAGCTTCCATCTGCCGGCCCACGGCGTGCCGATGATCCTGCTGGGCAACGGCACCGGCCTGGCCGGCCTGCGCAGCCTGCTCAAGGCCCGCGTCGCCGAAGGCATGCAGCGCAACTGGTTGCTGTTCGGCGAACGCAACCGCGAACACGACTTCCACTGCCGCGACGAACTGCAGGAATGGGTGACTTCCGGCGACCTGGAACGCCTGGACCTGGCGTTCTCCCCGGGATCAGCAACAGAAAATCTACGTCCAGGATCGCCTGCTGGAATCGGCCGCACTGCTCAAGCAATGGCTGGCCGACGGTGCGGTGATCTATGTCTGCGGCAGCTTGCAGGGCATGGCGTCAGGGGTGGATCACGTGCTCAACATGGTGCTGGGGCGCGAGGAAGTGGAGCGGCTGATCGAGCAGGGGCGGTATCGGCGGGATGTCTACTGACCGCCCCTCATCCACAGCCACACACCATCCCCTGTGGGAGCGAGCCTGCTCGCGATAGCGGAGTATCAGACAGCCTATGTGTCGGCTGACAAACCGCATCGCGAGCAGGCTCGCTCCCACAGAAGATAACTACAGCCAATCATCAAACCGGCTGCAACTTCTTCTCGAACACCGCCACGCCTTCCAGATCCCGCAACACCACGCTCATCTCCCCCGCTCTGCCCGTCGATGTTCACTTCGCCAAAGAACTGATACCCGGCGAACGGCGAGGTGTTCTGGGCCGGTGGGGCTTTCTGGAACACCACCTCGGGGCCGAAGGTCTTGTCCAGGGCATTGGGCCCGAAGCTGCCAGCGTTCAATGGCCCGGCGACGAATTCCCAGAACGGTTCGAAATCCTGGAACGCGGCTTGTTCGGGGTGGTAGTGGTGAGCGGCGCAATAGTGGACATCGGCCGTGAGCCAGACGTAGTTGCGCACTTGATGCTTACGCAGGTAACCGAGCAATTCGGCGATTTCCAGCTCACGCCCCTGGGCCGCGCCCGGGTCACCGTTGGCGACCGCTTCCCAGCGTGGCACGCCGGGGCTGACCTCGCCATCCGGCACGCCCAGGCCGATGGGCATGTCGGCGGCGATGACTTTCCACTGGGCACGGGAGTGCTTCAATTCGCGCTTGAGCCAATTCAATTGCTCACGCCCCAGGAACGGTTTGGCCGCGCCGAGGTTGGCGTCATTGGCTCCGCGGTAACTGCGCATGTCCAGCACGAACACATCCAGCAGCGGCCCGTAACCGAGCTTGCGGTAGATGCGCCCACCGCCGTCGGCCTTCTGCCGGCGCATCGGTGCGTATTCCAGCCAGGCCTGTCGCGCCCGGCCGACGAGGCTGTGGATATCCTTGGTCTGGTAGCGCTCGTCCAGTTGCTTGCCCGGCGACCAGTTGTTGACCACTTCATGGTCGTCCCACTGCCAGATCTGTGGCACTTCGGCGTTGAAGCGGCGCACGTTTTCGTCCATCAGGTTGTAGCGATAGTTGCCGCGATATTCATCCAGGGTCTCGGCGACCTTGCTCTTGGCTGCGGTGGTGAGGTTGCGCCAGACGCGTCCACCCTCGGTGGTGATCTGCGCCGGCACCGGGCCGTCGGCATAAATGGTGTCGCCGCTGTGGATAAAAAAGTCCGGCAGGCGCAGGCGCATGGCTTCGTAGATGCGCATGCCGCCGATGTCCGGGTTGATCCCGAAACCCTGGCCGACGGTATCGCCGCTCCAGACAAAGCGGATGTTGCGCTTGAACTGCGGCACGCTGCGCAGGTGGCCTAGCCAGGGCTCACTGGCGACACCGCTCTGGGCGTCTTCGAAATGCACGCGGTAGAAAATCGCCTGGTCGGGCGGCAGGCCGGTGAGTTCGACCCGGGCGGTGAAATCGCTGCGCGAGTCGGCCAGTGGCGAGACGAAGCGGCGGGGATTGCTGAACTTGCTGCGGGTGTCCCACTCCACCACCATCCGCGCCGGGCGGTCGCTGCGGCTCCAGATCATCACCCGGTCGCCCTGCAAGTCGCCCGACTGCACCCCCCTCGGTGAGCACCGGCCGATCCTTGACCGAAGCCATCACCGCCGGCGCCAGCCCCGGCAACAACAATCCCGCCCCCACGGCTTGCATCACACGGCGACGGCCCAGGTCGAATTCGCTCATGGTGTTCTCCCTTGAAATGGGAAAACTTAAGCATGGCTCTGTGAAATGGCTGTGACAGGAATTTTATAACCACCCCAAAACCACTGTGGGAGCGAGCCTGCTCGCGATTGCAGAGTGTCAGGCAACCCATTTGTCGACTGACACACCGCTATCGCGAGCAGGCTCGCTCCCACAGGGAATTTCATTGCTCAAATAAAAGTGATCAAGCCTTCGCCGGCTCCAACGCCATCTCCACCACCTCAGGCCGCTTGAGCAGCGCATACGCCACTCCCGTCAGCAGGCTCCCCGCCACGATCGCCAGCAAATACAACAGCGCATGGTTGATGGCGTTGGGGATCAGCATCACGAACAGGCCGCCGTGGGGGGGCCATGAGCTTGCAACCGAAGTACATCGACAGCGCACCGGTCAGCGCGCCGCCGGCGATGCTGGCCGGGATCACCCGCAGCGGGTCCTTGGCGGCGAACGGAATCGCCCCTTCGGAGATGAAGCACAGCCCGAGCACCAGCGCCGCTTTACCGGCCTCGCGCTCTGTCTGGGCGAATTTACGCCGGGCGATGAAGGTGGCGATGCCCAGGCCAATCGGCGGCACCATGCCGGCGGCCATGGTCGCGGCCATCGGCGCATAACTCTGCGACGCCAGCAGCCCAACCGAAAACGCATAGGCGGCCTTGTTGATCGGCCCGCCGAGGTCGACGCACATCATCGCCCCCAACAGCACGCCCAGCAAAATCGCATTGGTGGTACCCATGCTGTCGAGGAAATGGGTCAGCCCTTCGAGCATGCCCGCCACCGGTTTGCCGACGATGTAGATCATCACCAGGCCGGTGATCAGGCTCGCCAATAGTGGGATGATCAGGATCGGCTTGAGCGCTTCCAGGCTCTGGGGCAGGCGCGCGTAGCGGTTGATCGCCTTCGCCACGTAACCGGCCAGGAAACCGGCGATGATCCCGCCAATGAAACCGGCGCCCAAGGTGCTCGCGAGCAGCCCGCCGATCATGCCCGGCGCCAGACCCGGGCGGTCGGCGATGGAATAGGCGATGTAGCCGGCCAACAATGGCACCATCAATTTGAACGCGGTGTCGCCGCCGATCTGCATCAGCGCGGCCGCCAGCGTGCCGGGCTCCTTGAAGGCGGTGATGCCGAACACGAACGACAAGGCGATCAACAGACCACCGGCCACCACCATCGGCAGCATGAACGACACCCCCGTCAGCAGGTGCTTGTAGACGCCGGTCTTCTCCGACTTGGCCGGGGCGCTGGCGCTGCTCGACGCACTTTCCTGGCGACCTTCGACCAACGCCTTGTTCAGCGTCGCTTCGGCCTGTTTCAAGGCAATGCCCGTGCTGCAGCGGTAGATTTTCTTGCCGGCAAAACGCTCGGTGGCGACTTCGATGTCGGTCGCCAGCAGCACCACGTCCGCCTCGGCGATGGCCTCGGGGCTCAGCGGGTTGCGTGCGCCCACCGAACCCTGGGTTTCCACTTGCAGGTCGTAGCCCAGCTTCTTCGCTGCCTGCTGCAATGCCTCGGCGGCCATGAAGGTATGGGCAACGCCTGTCGGGCAGGCGGTGATGGCGACCAGGCGTGGCGCGCGTTCGCTCGACACCGTTGGCACCTGCTCCACGACATCCGAGGCGAGAAAGACCTTGGCCTCTTCGGCGCCGCGCCGCAGCACCGAATCGACGTCTTGCAGGGCCTGGGCCGGCGTGCTGCGGAACAGACGCTTGCCGACGAAACGCGACATATCCACCGGGCCGCTGGCAACCAGCAAGACCCATTCGGCCGCTTCGAGAGTCGCGGCCGATAACTGGCGTTCCGGATGGGCGGCGTCATGGACTTCGACACTGGTGCTCCAACCCTGGCGCTGAGCCGCGGCGTCCAGCAGGCGGGCGCACAACACACTGGTGACCATGCCGTTGGGGCAGGCCGTCACAATGGCTAGTTTCATTCTTGCGAACCCTCTTATTGTTCTGTCAGGGGGCGCACGCGCACGCCCTGTTCAAGCGACGCCAGCAACGCGGTGTCGTGGATGCCAAAACCGATCTGCGTGACCGCCATGGCGGCGATGGCCGTGGCGGTGCGCAGTGTCTGTTCCGGGGTGTCGGCGCTGAGCAGGCCATGCAGCATGCCCGCCAACAGCGAATCCCCGGCGCCCACGGTACTGGCAACACTGACCTTGGGCGGCGAGGCATGCAGCGCCGCGCCGACACTGAACCAGTTCACGCCATCGGCACCGTGGGAAATCACCACATGCCCGACGCCCTGGGCATGCAGGCGCTGTGCCGCTTGCGCCTGGGCCATTTCGCTCACCACCTCGCAACCCAACGCGTCGGCCAGTTCCTCGGTGTTCGGCTTGATCAGCCACGGCCCCGCCGCCAGGGCGACGCGCAAGGCTTCGCCACTGGTGTCGAGGGCCACGTTCAGGCCGAGTGTTTTCAAGCGAGTGATCAAGGCCTGCAACCATTGCGGACTGACGCCCCGAGGCAAGCTGCCCGCTACCACGACCACGTCATGGCCGGGGGCGATCTGCTCCAGCCGCGTCAGCAAGGCCTGTTGTGCGGCTTCATCGACCACCGGGCCGGGCCCGTTGAGGTCAGTGATGCGCCCGTCCTGCTCGGCCAACTTTATATTGCTACGGGTTTCGCCGGGAACCCGGATAAAGGCGTCGACGAAACCGCGCTGGGTGAACAGCGTCTCGAACACCTGGGCATTGTCTTCGCCCAGAAAACCACTGACCGTCAGCGTATGACCGAGATCGGCCAGCACCTGGGCCACGTTCACGCCCTTGCCGGCGGCGTGGGCGTGCATGGCGTCGCTGCGGTTGACCTGGCCCGGCTCCAGGCGCGCCAACTCCACCGTGAGGTCGAGCGCCGGGTTGAGGGTCAGGGTAAGAATCTTCGCCATTACAGCGCCTCCACTAATGCGCGCACATCATCGGCGCTGCCCACGGCCAAGGCCTCTTGGGCCAAGGTTTGTACTTGCACCAGGCTCAATTCGCGCACGCGCGCCTTGACCTCGGCAATGCTGCGGGCCGAAACACTCAACTCGTCCACGCCCAGGCCCACCAGCACCGGCACCGCCAGCGGATCGGCCGCCAGTTCGCCACACACACCCACCCATTTGCCATGGGCATGTGCAGCGCGCACGGTGATGTCGATCAATTGCAACACGGCCGGGTGCAAGCCGTCGGCCTGGGCCGAAAGCGTCGGATGACCGCGGTCGATCGCCAGGGTGTATTGCGTCAGGTCGTTGGTGCCGACGCTGAAGAAGTCGACTTCCTTGGCCAGCACCGGTGCTAGCAGCGCGGCGGACGGTACTTCGATCATGATTCCCAGTTGCAGGTCTGCCACGGGGATTTCCAGGCGCAGGCGCTCGGTCATGGCCCGGGCCTGGCGCCACTCATCGACGCTGCCCACCATCGGGAACATGATCCGCAGCGGACGGTTGTCCGCCGAGCGCAACAAGGCACGCAATTGTGCTTCCATGACCTGCGGACGCTGCAGCGTCAGGCGAATGCCACGCACACCGAGGAACGGGTTTTCTTCTTTCGCGATCGGCCAGTACGGCAGCGGCTTGTCGCCGCCCACGTCGAGGGTGCGCACCACCAGCGGCCGCCCGGCCAGGCCATCGAGCACCTTGCGGTACTCGGCTTCCTGGGTCGCTTCGTCGGGCGCCTGGGTGTGGGCCATGAAAATCAGTTCGGTGCGCAACAGGCCAATACCTTCGGCGCCCTGCTCCACCGCGCTGGCGACACCAGCGCTCTCACCGATGTTGGCGAACACTTCCACAGCATGACCGTCACGGGTCAGCGCCGGTTGGTGGCGCTGCTCGGCGGCGATCTTGAGGCGCTGTTCGCGGGTGTCGCGCTCTTCCCTGGCTCGCTGCAAAGTGGCGGCGTCAGGGTCCACGTGCAAGCGACCGCGCTGGCCATCCAGCAGCAAGGACGTGCCCGGCGCCAGCAGCAGCACCGCCGCACCGGCGCCCACCAGCGCCGGAATGCCCAGGGCCCGGGCGACGATGGCGCTGTGGGCGGTGGCGCCGCCACGGGCGGTGAGAATCCCCGCCACACGCGTCGGGTCCAGGCGGGCCACGTCGGACGGGCCGACTTCGTCCATCACCAGGATGTAGGGTTGCTCGGGTTCGTTCGGGGTTTCGACGCCACACAGCTGCGCCAGCACACGACGGCCGACATCGCGCAGGTCAGCGGCGCGTTCGGCCAGCAAGGCATCCTGCAAGGCCTCCTGCTCTTTCGCGGCAGCTTCGATCACGCCCATCCATGCCGCTTGCGCACTCTCACCCAGCTTCAAGCGGGTGTCGACTTCGTCGGTCAGTTCCGGGTCGTCGAGCATTTCCTGGTGAGTGATGAAGATCTCGCGGATGGCCTTGGCCTTGGCGCGTTCGATCAGGCCTTGGATGTCACGGCGTACCTGGTTCAAGGCGTTTTGCAGGCGCTCGCGCTCGATGGCTGCCGATTCACCGCGCAACGGATAGTCGATAGCCTGCAAGACCTGGATGTGCGCCGGGCCGATGGCGATGCCCGGGGCGGCGGCGACAGCCTGGATCAGGCTGCCGGGTTCGGGGGCCAACATGACGGTCGCGACTTCGGCCATCACGGTTTCCCGCGGCGCACTGGGCGGCGGCAGCGGTTCGACCTCTTCGCCGAGGCCTTCCTCAATGGCCGCCAGCAGCGCCGGCAACGCGTCGTTGGCGATGCTCGGTTCGGCGATGAACTCCAGGACCTGGCCGCGACGGGCGCCCAGGCTCAACAGTTTGCTCAGGCTCTTGGCCGACACGGCGCTGTCCTGGCCGTCGACAATGCGCACGCGGATCTCGCCTTCGAAGCTTTTCGCCAACTGGGCAAGAATCTTCGCCGGACGGGCATGCAAGCCGTGGGCATTTGCCAGGCCGATACGCGCGCTGGGCCAATCGGCGGGCAATTCGCCGCCGAGCACTTCCAGTACCTTGCGGCTGCTGGTGGCGCGGCCCAGTTCGTGGCCGCGACCTTCGATCAGCAAGGCGCAGAGCCGTTCCAGCAAGGCCTGGTGGGCCTCGCCGAGGCTGGCGAGGCAGAACAGACCGCTCAAAGGTTGCCCCAGGTAACGGATCGGTTTGTCCGGGGTGACGAAGGCCAGGCCCGGGCGCTTGACCGTCTGCTCGCTGTGCAGCCACCACAAGCCATCGCCCAGGGGCAGCGCATCGACTTGCTGCAACACCCCGGCAAAGCCGTTGCTCACGCAGTCGGCCTGGCGCAGCAGGCGGGCGCCGCGCCATACCAGCTCTTCAAAATCGTCAGCCGACACACCGAGGCCGATCATCTGGGCATCCAGGGCCAGTTCCTGTGGCGCGCCTTGCAACAGTTTCAACAAGGCTTCGGCGGAACCGGCACGGCGCAGGGCCTGGCCCAGGTCAGTCTCGCCAAGGGCGCGGGTCAGCAGTTGCAGCAGGCGCAGGTGCTCGTCGGACTTGGCCGCGATGCCGATGGCCAGGTAGACGATCTGACCATCGCCCCAATCCACGCCCTCGGGGAATTGCAACAGACGCACGCCGGTGGAATAGACCAGGTCGCGGGTTTGCGGAGTGCCGTGGGGGATGGCAATACCTTGGCCAAGAAAGGTCGAGCCCTGGGCTTCGCGGGCCTGCAAGCCGGCGAGGTAACCTTCGGCTACCAGGCCATCGGCCACCAGTTTGTCAGCGAGCAATTGCAGTGCAGCGTCTTTATCCACAGCCGTCTGAGCCATGGATATCTGCTCTAGAGTGAGCTCGAGCATGCTTTCTCCTTTTTGGCGTCCGGGTTGGCGCCAGGTATTGTTTTGAATGAATCAGCTTAGCGTTACAGGACGGCTTTTGGCGGTATCGCGGCAGCACCGCCAAAAATCCTGCTAGCCTTGAAAATACGCTTGCTGAAACGTTTAATCTAGAAAGATTGGCACGTTACTCGATAATCTCTCATCGTTGAAGTGCAACTTGTCGTAAGCGCTTGGGCGATAACCGTCAGCTTGAATCGGGTAGGATGGCCCTTATCGTCAGGGCTAACTCGAAAAAACAAGGAAAACCGGGTTGAAACTCAGTGATATTGCCCAACTGGCCGGTGTGTCCGTAACCACCGCCAGCTACGTCATCAACGGCAAGGCCGAACAGCAACGCATCAGCAGCGCCACCGTCGAACGGGTGCGGGCGGTGGTCCAGGAACACGGCTTCACGCCCAATCCCCAGGCCGCCGGGCTGCGCAGCCGGCATACGCGCACCCTGGGCTTCATCCTGCCCGACCTGGAAAACCCCAGTTACGCACGCATCGCCAAGTTGTTGGAACAAGGCGCACGGGCACGGGGTTACCAGTTGCTGATCGCCAGCTCCGACGACGCGCCCGACAGTGAACGGCAACTGTTGCAGTTGTTCCGCGCCCGGCGCTGCGACGCGCTGATCGTCGCCAGTTGCCTGCCGGCCGGAGACGACAGTTACCTGCAATTGCAGGCCAAGGGCATTCCGATCATCGCCATCGACCGGGTGATGGACCCGGCGCGGTTCTGCTCGGTGATCAGCGACGACCGCCAGGCCAGCCTGCACCTGACGCGCAGCCTGCTGGAGACCCACCCTCGGCAAATCGCCTTGATCAGCGCCCGTCCCGAATTGAGCATCAGCCAGGAACGGGCCGCCGGTTTTCGCGAAGCCCTGGCCGGGTTCGAGGGCCAGGTGTTGATCGAGCATGGCGAGTCGTTCAGCCGTGAATGCGGCCGCCAGTTGATGGATGAAATGCTCGCGCGCCTGGGGCATCTGCCCGACGCGCTGATCACGACGTCCTACGTGCTGCTGCAAGGGGTATTCGACGCCCTGCACGATTTCCCGCTCAAGTCGCGGCCGTTGCGCCTGGGTACGTTTGGCGACACGCAGTTGCTGGACTTCCTGCCGCTGCCTGTCAACGCCATGTCCCAGCAGCATCAGCTGATCGCTGACAAAGCCCTGGAGCTGGCGCTGGCGGCCATCGAAAACGATGACTACCAGCCAGGCGTGCAGGCCATCGCACGGACGTTCAAGCAGCGTATTCACCAGGGCTGAAGACTCTTCAGGATTGATGCATGGAGTTGATCGACACCCACACCCACCTGGACTTTCCGGACTTCGATGCGGACCGCCCGGCGCTGCTGGCCGAAAGCCGTGCCCTGGGTGTGCGGCAAATGGTGGTACTGGGCGTGTATCGGGACAACTGGCAGCGGGTCTGGGACCTGGTGCAAAGCGACCCCGACCTGCACGCCGCCCTGGGCCTGCACCCGGTGTACCTTGATCAGCATCGCCCCGAAGACCTGACGCAATTGCGCGAGTGGCTGAGCCGCCTGGCCGGGCATCGGCAGCTGTGTGCAGTGGGGGAAATCGGCCTCGATTACTACATCGAGACCCTCGACCGTGAGCGCCAGCAAGCGTTGTTCGAGGCGCAACTGCAACTGGCGGCGGAGTTCGAACTGCCGGCGCTGATCCATGTGCGCCGTAGCCATGCCGCCGTGACTGCCACCCTCAAGCGCATTGGTCTCAAGCGCGGGGGAATCATCCATGCCTTCGCCGGCAGTTTTGAGGAGGCCCGCGAGTACATCAAGCTCGGCTACAAGCTCGGCCTCGGTGGCGCCGCCACCTGGCCCCAGGCCCTGCGCATGCATCGGGTGCTGGCGAAATTGCCGCTGGAAGCGGTGGTGCTGGAAACCGATTCACCGGACATGGCTCCGGCGATGTTCCCCGGTCAGCGCAACAGCCCGGCGCATTTGCCGGCGATTTGCGAGGCGCTGGCGGGGCTCATGGCGGTGAGCCCGGAACGACTGGCCGAGGCCAGCACGGCCAACGCCCGCGAACTGTTCAACTGGTGACTGCCCCCTGTGGGAGCGAGCCTGCTCGCGATTGCAGTGTGCCAGACAATATATTTGTCGACTGATACACCGCTATCGCGAGCAGGCTCGCTCCCACACTGGTTCGGCAGTGCACATCATTGTGTAGCTAAACCCTGAATGCATTGATCAGTTGTTTGAGCTGCACCACCTGGGCGGACAGCTCACGGCTGGCGTTTTCGGTCTGGTGGGCGCCTTCGGCGGTACGTTCGCCAGCGCGGTTGATTTCGACAATGTTCTGGTCGATGTCATGGGCCACGGCCGTTTGCTGCTCCACAGCGGCGGCGATCTGCTGGTTCTGGTCGACGATCATGCCGACCGCACCCAGGATGTTTTCCAAGGCCTGCTGGACCTTTTCCGACTGACTGACAGTGCCGCTGGCCATCTCATGGCTGGAGCCCATGGCCTTGACGGCGGCGCCGACACCGCCGTGCAGGCGGGTGATCATCGCTTCGATTTCTTCGGTCGATTGCTGGGTGCGCTTGGCCAGGGTCCGCACTTCATCGGCCACCACCGCAAAACCGCGCCCCTGCTCACCGGCCCGGGCCGCCTCGATGGCGGCATTGAGCGCCAGCAGGTTGGTCTGCTCGGCGATGCTCTTGATCACATCCAGCACGCGGCTGATGGCCTGGCTGTCGGTCGCCAGTTGATTGATCACCTGTACCGACTGATCGATCTCGCTGGCCAGGCGGGCGATGCTGCCCTGCTGGGATTCCACCAGCCCACGCCCGCTGAGGGTTTCATCGTTCACGCTGTGGGCGCTGCTGACCGCAGCGGCGGCACTGCGGGCTACCTCCTGGGCCGTGGCCGACATCTGGTTCATCGCCGTGGCCACCAGTTCGATCTGGCTGCGCTGACCGGCGACGGCCTGGTTGCTTCGGGCCGATACCGTTTCCACTTGCCCGGCCTGACGTTCGACTTCCGCGACGGTGCGGCCGACCTGTTCGATCAGGTCATGGATCTTCGCCACCGTACCATTGAACACCTCACCCAACTCGCCCAGCTCATCCTTGCTGCGAGCCACGAAATTGACCGTCATGTCCCCTGCCGCCACCTTGTCCATCATCTGGCCCAAGTGCTGGAGGGTGGTGCGGGTCGATGCGTAGAAGCCGGCGTACAGGTAAAAAATCAACAGGAACACCAGCATCAGTGCCACGGCTTGCAGCACCATGTGACTGCGGTTCTGCTCCAGGCGCTGCTGCAACTGCACGCCGAGAAATTCCTGGGTCGCTTCGTTCAGCCGATACGTCTGCGCCATCAGGCCGCTGACCTGCTCAAAGAATGCCGGCCAAGGTGCATCGAGGGTGTCGGCCATCACCACCTGCTCCTCGATCAGTTCCGAGGCTTTCTTGAGGCTGCTCTTGCTGCCGTCGGCCTGGACGGCCAGGGCCTGCCCGGCGGCCTTGCTGGAAGCGAGGGCGTCCTGCAGTTTCAAATCATATTCGCCCTGAAGCTTTTCGATCTGCGCCAGCAACTCGTCGAAACGGGTGCTCGATGCCGAATTGAGAAACCCCAGCCCCAATGAGGATGCCCCCAGTGCCCGCCCCTCTCCGAGGATCTGGGTGACCTTGGGGGTCGTGCCGATGATCAACTCGCTGAGCTGACGGATGTCGCTCTGGTTGTCGCGGCTGAGCCCCGCCTGGCTGGCGATGATCTGGCTGAACATCTGGGCGCTGTTGAGCAACTTGCCGATCAGCGCACTTTTGCTCTGCAGGGAGCTTTCGGCCTGCTGGGCCTTGAAAGCGCCGATCATCTCGTCGCGCTTGGCCTCGAAGGCGCTGACCTGCTCCGGCTCGATGGCCATGGCGGTCATGCCTTGCAGGCGTGCGAGAACCTGTTGCTCCAGGCTGCCGATCTTCGCTTCCACATCACCGGCCTTGCCGGACTGGCCCAGGCTGGCGTTGATCTGTACCAGGTTGTTGAGGGTTTCCAGGTCCCGACGCAAAGTCAGGCTGCTGCCTAGCAAATCGAGGCTTTGCAGCTCCACTTGTGTGCCCTGGAATTCCCGATAGGAATCGCGCACCAGAAAGAAGTTGGTCACCAGCATAGGCAGCAGGAACAGCACGCTGATCAAGCTGAACTTCATGCCGAAGCTCAGGCGGTTCATCAGCGCGACGGCGGGCCAGAGCAAACTCTTCACAAGGAAGTCTCCCGGTAGTGTTCTTATTGTTATGAGCTCGCGCACGGAGACAGCAGAAAGCCACTATTCGGGCGCTGTCTTTGTATAGCCTAAATCGGCGGGGAGGTTTGTAACTTAAGGTTAACGAGAAGGAATGACACGGTTCAGCTGTGGCTAGGGGATTTATCTGTGGGAGCAAGGCCTTGCTCCCACACAACCCCCTCGCCACAAAGAGATGCGGTGGTTGTTCTCAGGCCAACACCGTCCACAACGCAAACCCGGCATACCAGAGCACCGCCGCACGCAGCAGCAACTCCCAGAGGCGGTCCAGGCTGTTGATGCCGTCCGGTCCGGCGACGGGCTTGGGGATCTCGCCAGCCACCAGGCCGACTTTATCGATGAGTTCGGCGGCGCTGATGTTCCAGTTCAACAGCTCATGCAGCATGACCCGGCTGACCGCGACGAAATTGCCCACCAGGGCGAAGCTTGCCGCCAGCACCCGCACCGGCACCCAATCGAAGGCATGGCGCATTTGCGTGGCCCGCTCGGCCACGCCGGGGTTCTGGCTGTGCTCGGCAGCCAAGGCCAGCAATCGATAACTCAGGGCCGCCACCGGGCCGAGCAGGAAGTACCAGAAAATCACCGCGAAAAAGCTCTGGTAGGCCTGCCACAACAAATGCCCTTGGACCCGCTCCAGCAACTGCTCGCCATCATCGGCTTCGATGTCCAGGTCGCGCTTGGCCACATGAGCCGCCGCTTGCAGGTCTTCCCGGCGCCACGCGTCGCGAAACGGTCCCAGGTCCGCCAGTAGATCACCGCGCCCCAGGCTGTAAATCACCACCAGCAAATGCACCGGCAGCGCCAGCAGGCCATAGGCTACCGGTTCCAGCACCCACAGCAGCAACGCCAGCAGCGCCACGGGCAGCAGGACCATCACCGTCAGCACCAACCAGGGTCGGTCGACCCAACGTGGGCTCGCCTCGAGCTTGTTCAGCTCGTGCAGCCAACCGCCGTCGCGCTGGACCCGCTGGCGCAAGGCCGAGAACTTCTCGATCCAGACGGCCAGCAGCAACACCAGAAAACTCATTGTCCTTCCCCTTCTGTCAGGGCCGCGCGATAGCGCGCCCAGTCGAATGCCGGTCCTGGATCGGTCTTGCGCCCCGGGGCGATGTCGCTGTGTCCGCAGATACGCTGCACAGTGATCGCCCTGAACGCCGCTTGCAACTGCCGGGTCAGGTCCACCAATGCGGCATATTGCGCGTCGGTGAACGGCAGATCATCGGTGCCCTCAAGCTCGATGCCCAGGGAAAAATCGTTACAGGTCTCACGTCCCTCGAAACACGAGACGCCCGCATGCCATGCGCGATCCAGACAAGAGACAAACTGGGTCACGGTGCCGTCACGCTCGATCAGAAAATGCGCAGAGACGCGCAGGTCGGCGATACCGGCAAAGTAGGGATGTTCCGTGACATCCAGACGATTCTGGAAGAATTCCTGCACCTTGCCCGTGGCGAACTGTGCCGGTGGCAGGCTGATGTTGTGGATCACCAGCAGGGAGATTTCGCCTTCGGGGCGCGCATTGAAGTTGGGCGATGGGCAATGACGCACCCCCTCGCACCAACCGCTCGCGGAGTCCAACTGCATACAGGTTCCTTCGATGACGACGGTGAATGCCGCCAGTATGCCGTGATCGGACCGGGCTGCGCGATCACTTGCCGCGATTGAGCTGGCGCAGATTGCCCAGCACCGACTCCAGCGCGCGGTCGAACAACAGGGTGTCGTCCAACAGCCGCGCCGCGCCCCGGCGAAACTCCAGGGCCAGGTTGGTGCGGCTGTGCTCCAGCACCTTGAGGCCAGTGCGATTGACGAAGACGTATTTGCCGGTGGCCTCGATGATCGCCGCCAACTTGCAACGCAAGGTGTTGTCATCGTCCTCCTGGAACTCGACCCAGCTCCCCAGGTGCAACTGGTCGACCTGCAGCAGGCCGACATCATCCGCCGGCAAATGCACCGCCACGCTCTCTCCCGCCGATTTTTGCGGGGGGCGCAGGACGATTCTGTCCCGCACCTCGACCATGGCCGGCGAATCGAACGGCTGGGCCTGTTCCGTTGCCTGGCCCGTACGTTCGAGGGCCTGCACATGCAGGACTTCCAGCTCACTGAAAAACTCGCTGGTGGCGAACGGGTCGAACGCCGAACGGCTCAGGCCTTCACGCAGGGCCTTGAGCAGCTCCGGCACCATCGCCAGCAAACGCAGGCCGGCATCAGGTTCGTCGTGAGGCTGGACGCTCCAGATCAATTGCTCCAGGGTCAGGACGTCGGCCTGCCACTCGGCGGAATACTTGCCGTGCTTGAAACAGGTCAGCAACAACACCTGGCTCCAGGCGTGTTGCACGAACTCCACCACCGCTTGCGGCAAGACTTTGCCCAGCATCACCTGGTTCAGCGCCCCTTCGACTCGCTGGCGTGCCAGTTCGGCCTTGGCCCGGCCCTCTTCGGCATCGCGGATACGCTGTTCGAGCAGCTCACTGCGGCGCCGCTCGTCACTGGTGAAGGCCAGGAAGTCGGCCAGCAATTCGGAGAAAATGGCCGGGTCATCGACGAAATCATTCAGCAAGCGCTGCACCACCTGCTCGATGCGCAGGTACAGACTGTCGCGCTGATGATCGTCGCAATCGCCCCAGCCCATGGCCGCAGCCGCGATTTCGTTAAGCAGCCGCCGGGCCGGATGATTGCCGCGGCTGAAGAAGCTCTTGTCCTGCACCGCGACCTTGAGCATCGGAATTTGCAGGCGGCCGATCAGAGCCTTGAAGGAGTCCGGCAAGTTGTGATCGTCGAGGATGAATTCGAACATCATCGAGATCAGATTGATCACGTCTTCATCGGCGCCTTCGACCACCCGGGACTTGCCACTCCTGACGCTGACCCGGGTCAACAGCTGTTCGAGCTGGCTACGCAAGTCGAATTCGTCGTGAACGGTAGGCGCCGGTACGTATTGCTGCAAATGAGAGAGCAGCCGCAGCAGGTCACGCGTGGAGATTGGCTGGGGCGGTACGCTGGGCTCCAGGGTCGGCGCCACGCTGCCACGCACTTGCATCAACAGTTTCTGCAAGGCGGCGAACACTTCCTGGACGCTGTCATCGACCTCGCCATCGCTGGGCTTGGCAGCGATCTCGGCGTTGGGCCTTGGCTGATCCTCGGAGCGATCCGACGCGCGCCGCGCCGGCGTAACCTTGAGCTCCGGCAAGATGCCAGTGGCGGCCAGCAGTTGGTTGGCCTCGGTATAGAGTTGGTCGCACTCGCTGAGCACATAACGTTCGAACAGCTTGAGCAGGATCAGCTTGACCTTGATGCCCACCCCCAGGTTGCGTCCGGCCTGCAGGAACTTCTCGCACAGCAGTGCCGGGCTCAGGGGATTGTGCTGGTTGGACAGCGGTCGGGCCAGCAGCACACCGAGTCGGGCCGTCAGTTGTTCCAGCGCCACGCCATCGCGCCTGAGCACCCGAGTGACCATCGCCTCGACCGCCAGCTGCCGCTCCAGCTCGTCCTGGGAGCGCTGGGTCTGGCTGTCCGGCGCCAGGCTGGGCGTCAAGGTGACGTGGGTCAGGTCGTACTGGGCAAGGCTGACGAAGGTCTCGAAAAACTGCTCGATAAATTCACGTTCGATACTTTTGCGTTTCAGGCGCAGGTCCCGCATGGCCTCAAAGTACAGGTTCTGCTCGACGTCGTCGCGCGCGCGGTCGGCCATTTCAAACAAGGTGTCGTCGGCGTTATCGAACAGCCCTTGCAAGCCCAGGCGCAGCTGCTGGGCAGCCTTGTCGCGAACCTGCAGCAGAATCACAGGCAGGCGGGCGAGCGGCGAACGATTCGCCTCATCGGTAGACACCTTGTGCAAAGGCACTACATTCCCGTCGTTGTGCATCCTGGCCTCCTGAAACGGCTTTCTTCGGTTCGTAACGTCAAAGTCATGACGTCAATCGAAAGGCGGATTATCGGGTAAAAGAACCCCGTCGTACCAGTAGACTCTGTGATCCAGCTCGAAATACGGCGCAATTAGTGACCGGCGAAAAGAGGAAATGTTGCGAGGACGCGACCAAATGCAGGTTTCGACACCCTATAATCAGGCCACTTTGTTTGTGGAGCCTGTTATGCCGAATCTACGCCTCGCCGATCTGACCGCCGAAATCGAAGCCAACGTGCGCCGTGCGTTGCTCGAAGACATCGGCAGCGGCGACATCACCGCGCAACTGATCCCCGCCGAACGCCTGGCCAAGGCCACCATCATCACCCGCGACGCGGCGATCATCAGCGGCACGGCCTGGGTCGATGCCGTATTCCGGCAACTGGATCCGCGTGTCGCAGTGCATTGGCAAGTGCACGACGGCGACCGGGTCAGCCCCGATCAGGCACTGTTCCACCTCGAAGGCCCGGCCCGCTCGCTGCTGACTGGCGAACGCAGCGCACTGAATTTTTTGCAAATGCTCTCGGGCGTTGCCACACGAGCTCGTTACCTGGCCGACTTTGTCACCGGCACCCAGGTCAAGCTGCTGGACACTCGCAAGACCCTGCCCGGGCTGCGCCTGGCCCAGAAGTACGCCGTCACCTGCGGCGGCTGCCATAACCACCGCATCGGCCTGTACGATGCGTTCCTGATCAAGGAAAACCACATTGCTGCCTGCGGCGGGATCGCCCAGGCCATCGCTGCCGCCCACAAGATCGCACCGGGCAAGCCGGTGGAAGTCGAAGTGGAAAGCCTGGCGGAATTGAAAGAAGCGCTGGCGGCCAATGCCGACATCATCATGCTCGACGAACTGAGCCTGGACGACATGCGGGAAGCCGTACGCCTGAACGGCGGCAAGGCGAAGTTGGAAGCCAGCGGCGGGATCAACGAAAGCACGTTGCGTCCGATTGCCGAGACCGGGGTGGACTACATCTCGATCGGGGCGATGACCAAGGATGTGAAGGCGGTGGATCTGTCGATGCGCTTGAGCCTCTGACAACGAAAAACGCCAGCCTCGAAAGGCTGGCGTTTTTTTCAGACCACCAGATTATTCATCTCGCAGTACTCATCCCATTCCACACCCAGCACCTCGGCCGCTTCCTTGTGCAATGCAAGGCGCTGCGCCTCGAACTCTTCAGGTGTACAGGTGTACTTGAGCGTCAACTCCCAAGGCTGCAGGCCCTGGGCTTCGGCCTCATCCTCGAACGCCCACTGGATCTGGTCTTTTTGATCATCGGCAGGCAAGTCCTTGATCTCTTCCAGCAGTTGGGGCGCATCCAGCACGTACTTCTTCAGCGCTTCTTCGTGCCTGGCTTCCTGGGTCAATGCTTTAACGGTCATGGCGTTCTCGTTGATCTGGGGAATGGAAGATGGATCTGGATCATCAAGGATCTCTCTGACGCAAAAAACCGTGTGAAGCCCGGTTTATCTGGCCTTCAGAACCATTCGGGGATCATCTGAAAACTGCTGGGCGATGCACATGCAGGCAACGAATATAGGACGTTTTGCCGACGATTTACACGGTTCTTTACATCTATCCCACAAAAAACCATGCGTATGAGAAACCAGGCGGGCTTGGGAACATCTGTCAAAATAACCAGTCATAGCGATGTGCCATATAGGCACTTCACAAGGAACCCTAGTGATGCACAGCTTTTCGAAACGTTCGTTGACTCGGCTTGCTACCGCGACCTTGCTGCTCGGCAGCCTGAGCTTGGCCGGCCTTGCTCAAGCGGCTGTCGAAGTTAGCTCCGGTACACCTTTGCCTTCCGACACAATCCCCGTGCTCCGCAACTCATTTGATAAAGATGTTCTCATCAAGACCAATATCAGCGTGGGTGACTTGGAAAACTTGCCAGAAGCAGTCAGGGATAACGCCGCCGAACTGGAAAACCAGAAGCGCACCCTCAGCGAGCAGGCCCGCCTGATCGAAGAATTCAAGCGCAACAGCGGCTCCAGCTCCACCTCCAGCAGCAAGGAGATTGATGAACTCAAGCGCACGATCAAGGAACAGCAAGACGATCTGAAGGACCTTGGCAAACAAGTGGAAGAACTCAAGCGCAATAGCGGCTCCAGTTCGAGTTCGAGCAACAGCGAGATTTCGTCCCTGAAACGGGAGCTCAGCGATCAGGACGGTCAGATGGACCAGCTCAAACGCACGGTCGAGGAGCTGAGCAGGAAAGTGAAATAACGAGAGGCGAAACCGGAATCGATCCTCCTCTTTGCCTCTGAACATAAAGAAGGAAATTTTTAAGTTAGAAAATTTCTCTACCTCTAGGTGTACCCTCATTGGGCTTTCCAATGGTACGACTGGGACGCAGACACTCCTGCGTCCCTAGTTCGCAAGAAAATTCCGGGGGATCGGTGATCCACTCTTAGAGGTTTGGATCCAGCACAATGACGCCTTGCACTTCCCTTCGTTCCAATAAGGCATGAGCCAGGGCCGTTTCGCTTAAGGGGAGCGTCGCGCCGATGACGGGTTTGATCACGCCGCTTGAAACGCCGTCAGCGAGGAACTCCAAAGCCTCGCGAATCAACGCTGGGCGCTGAAAGAACGTCGGTAGGTAAACGCCGGCCAAGGTTTGCGCTTTGGCCATCAACCGACGAGGCGCCAATGCCTCGCCTGGACCCCGCGTGGAGCCCACCACCACACAACGCCCAAGCGTAGCGAGGCACTCAAAGTTCTGATCGAACACCTCGCCGCCGATCGTCTCGAGGATCACATTCACCCCGCGCCCCGCTGTCAGCTCCAGAACGCGTTGCGGCCACTGAGGAGTGTCGTAGGCAATGGCATGGTCAGCCCCAAGGCCGCGCACGAATGCGCGTCGACTTTCAGTGCTGGCCGTACCGAAAACCAACTGTGCGCCCATGGCTTTGGCGATCTGTACAGCCAGGCTCCCGACACCGCCGGCGGCCCCCTGAATCAAAACGTTTTCACCTGCTTGCAGATGTGCGCATACGCGTAAAGCGAGGTACGCAGTAACCCCCTGACAAGGCAGGCCAGCCATTGCGACATCGTTTGCCATCTCATCCAGCGTAACCAGCATGTTCACGCGAGCGATAGCCTGCTGTGCGTATGCGCCTTTGGACATGAGCGCCATGACCTTGCGACCGACGACACCAGGGTCAACACCCTCCCCTGTTTCCGAAACGCGTCCGACCACCTGAAGTCCGGCGACATGTGGCAGCGTAACACCACCAACGCGTGTTTCGGGCCGGTTATACATGCCCAACCGTTCACGAATATCTGGAAAATTCACCCCGATCGCAGAGGTGTCTATCAATACCTCGCCGGGCCCCGGCACGGGCGTTGGCAAGTCGACGTACTCGAGCACTTCGGGGCCGCCGAAGCTACGGAACTGAATTGCTTTCATAATCTGAGACCCTGGATTCTTCGCTCGTCAGATCTGTAGACGCAGGCCCGACTTGGAGCCTAATCAGTGGTGCGGCGTGTGCTGCCGAGCAAATCGTCAGCGCAATGTTTCAATTACTTCACCCCATTGAGAAACAACGTAGCGTGTTTCAAAAACAGATCCGGGTATTGATAGATCGCGCCATGGTTTGAATCCGGGTAGATCACCAATTGGGCATTGGGCAACGTCTGCTGCAAGGTCACGTCATTGACGCTGTAGAAGACAATATCGTGGCTGCCGGCGACTACTAGCGTCGGTTGCTTGATGGCCTTCAGGTAGTCGTTGGCGTTGTCTATCCGCGCTCCCCAGCCTGCTATGGCCGCGGCTTGCGCTGGTGCGGTCTTGCTATCGACGTCGACATCCCGATTGACCTTACGTGCACGCAGACGGGTAAGAAATTCACGTCCAGCGGCCTGGCTTTCTGCAGTTTGGGTGAAAAATACGTCCAACAGCAGCTCATCCGGTACGTCGCGCTTTTTCGCCAGGTAGCCTTGGAACTCGGGCGTCAGCGAAGACATGCCTACGCCACCGCGAGGTGAGGAGCCGACCAGAATCAGTCGACGTACCAGTTCCGGATGATCAAGCGTCATTTGCTGGGCGATCAGACTGCCCATGGAAAAACCAAGCACATCAGCCTTGGTTACACCCAACCGCTGGAGCAGCCCGGCGGCGTATTTGGCCATGCCCTGGATATTATTCGGCACTTCACCGCTTGAGCTGGCGACGCCGGCATTGTCGAAAAGTATGACTTCGCGATCATGGGCAAAACCGTCTATGACTTTCGGGTCCCAACTGTCGAGGTTGCCGACGAAATGCTGGAGAAACACCAACGGTACGCCACCGGCTTTGCCAAAACGACGGTAAGCCAAGCGCGCACCATCAACTTCGACGAATTGGGTCGGCGCGGTTTGATGGGTGTAGCTGGAAGCCACTTTGTGCTTTGCCGGGGAGGCGCTGACCTGAACAGTCAGCGTCGAGCAGGCAGCCGCCAGCGTGACGAGGGCGAACGTACGGCGCAACGCCCCACGGGTGTTGAGAGCGGTCATAGAGATGTACCTGATACAAAAGGTGGGTATAAGGTCCGCCCCGGACGGGTTGCAGATGGGGGCGGAGCAGAATCAAGCGGGATTTTTCACGCTAGGGCGTTGCTGCACCTTGATTTGCCAGGCCAGGAGCGCGGTGCATTCTTCGGGAATGGCGATAGAAGCGAACCCGGCGAACACAAGCCCCGCGAATACGGTGATGTCGGCCATGGAAAATTGCTCCCCGGCGATATAGGGCTGGTTGCGGAGGACATAATCGAAATACTTCATTCCGTCGACCGCTCTGTCGCGCTGGCGGTTACCCCAATCGACACGCCCTTCCCATTCCGGACTTTTATACGGCTGCAGTGCAGCACCGAGTCCCGGCGTGGCATGGTGGAAATAGATCCCGACCGGATCGACCAGCTCTGACTCCGCGCGTTTCTGCATCATATGAATGATGGCCTTCTCCTTTGGCGTTGTGCCTGTGAGAATCGGCTCTCCGTCCAGATTGTCCAGATACTCGGTGATCGCGGTGCACTCGGAAATGTTGGTGCCGTCATCCAGTTGAAGAACGGGAACAGTGCCCAGCGGGTTGATGGCCAGGAATGCAGGTTGCTTGTGCTCTGCCGCGGGCAGATCGATCTTGATGAACTCCACTTGCGAGTCCAAGCCTTTTTCAGCCAGGACAATGCGAACACGCAGAGGATTCGGGAACCCGGGAATATCGAAAACCTTCATACAAATGCCTTACCTATCTATCTACCTATCGATAGGTATAAACTACGGCAAGAATATTTTCACTGTCAACATCTATCTATCGATAGGAAGGTAAATTTGTGACGACGGATACGCGAGAAACGATCATGCAAGTCGCCCGAACCATGGTGCAGACCCGGGGCTACAACGGTTTGAGCTTTCGTGAGCTAGCCAAAGAGGTAGGCATCAAGAGCGCTAGCATTCATTACCATTTCCCTACCAAAGGCGACCTGGGTGCCGCGCTGGCCAAGCGTTACACCGAAGACGGTCAGGAGTACCTCGAGGGTTTGCGGACCCGTTCCGATGACCTTCGCGTGTGGATGAAGGGATACACCGACATTTTTCGCCTGGCGCTGGTGAACGATAACCGCATGTGCCTTTGCGGAATCATGTCCGCCGAATTCGACGACCTGCCGCCGGAGGTTAGGACAGAGGTCGAAGCCTTTAACTCACTCAATGTCCGATGGTTATCGGAAGTGTTGTCCGTTTGCCGGCCGCAGTTGAACCAAGAAGAACGGCAGCAGCAGGCGCTAGCGATTTATGCGGCAGTGGAAGGCGCTCAGTTGATCGCGCGTGGGCGTGACGACATCAGTGTTTTTGACCAAACGATCGAAACCTATCGCTCGATGGGCCTGCTACCTTAGCTTGCAACCACTCTGATAACGGGCGACAGCCACAGAAACCACAGCAGTCGCTCGCCTGTAAACGCGTCTCAGATTTCCGCACGTCGCGTGGCCAAGAGTCACGCGGCCCTTGATCATTACACTGCGGAGCGAGTGTTTGACTGGTCGGGTGTGGATGTGACGCACTTGCAACCGACTTCCTTTGCACAGTGGCTGATCTATCCGCACTGGCGTAAGCATATCGTTGAACACGGAGAGATTCGCCTACCGTTTGGCTCAGGTCGCCATGCCCCGATCGCAGCCGAGGATCAGGCTCGACTAATCGCAGCCATCCTGGAAACCCCTTAACCCCACAAGGGCAAGACTTACCCGCTACACGGTCCGATTGAACTGAACCAACAGTCCATAGCTGATGCAGTCGGCAAAGTCTTGGATCGTGAGATCAAGTACGTGGCGACAACACTGGATCAATACCGCCAGGAATTGGAGAGCGATGGCCTACAGCCTTTTCTCATTCAGCATCTGCTGGAAGTTGCGAAGGACTACCAGCACGGAGGTGAGGATTTCATCATTGGCGAAGTCACGGGACGGCCACCGATGACTGTTACACAAGGAGCTATTCAGCAGATAAAGCCCTTTTCAGGTTGCGGTAATTGACCGCTTTGAGTCGATTTCGGCCTCTTCAGCGGCAACCTCAACTGGCCCCCTGCACCGATCGCATTCCAACGGAATAGCTGAAACGAAAAAAACCGTCAGAAGGCAGGTTTTTCAAGACTTCCAAAGAACTCAAAAGCGCTCTGTGGAATGCAAGATGGTGCCCGAGACAGGAATCGAACCTGCGACCTTCGCGTTACGAGTGCGCTGCTCTACCGGCTGAGCTACACGGGCGGTGGCTAAAACTAGCACCGTCCCCCGTGGCCAGGCAACCTGCGACACAGGGATTTTCACCACACAGCAAAACGCCCCGAACCAGTCGGGGCGTTTGCTTGTTCAGCGGCTAAGCGAGGGAGTGATTAAACGCCCGATGCCTTGGCTGCTGCCACGTCTTTGATGGACAGCTTGATACGGCCGCGGTTGTCCACGTCCAGCACCAGCACTTCCACTTCCTGGCCTTCTTTCAAGATGTCGGTCACTTTCTCGACGCGAGCATCGCTCAGCATGGAGATGTGGACCAGACCGTCCTTGCCCGGCAGGATGTTGACGAAGGCGCCGAAGTCGACGATGCGTTCAACCTTGCCGACGTAGATCTTGCCAATCTCGGCTTCGGCAGTGATGCCCAGGACGCGCTGGCGTGCTGCTTCTGCCGCTTCCTTGGTTTCGCCGAAGATCTTGATCGAGCCGTCGTCTTCGATGTCGATCGAAGCCTTGGTTTCTTCACAGATCGCACGGATGGTCGCGCCGCCTTTACCGATGACATCACGGATTTTGTCGGTGTCGATTTTCATCGCGATCATGGTCGGAGCGTTTTCCGACAGCTCGGTGCGAGACTGACCGATGATCTGGTTCATCTGGCCGAGGATGTTCAGGCGCGCTTCCAGGGCTTGGCCCAGGGCGATTTCCATGATCTCTTCGGTGATGCCCTTGATCTTGATGTCCATCTGCAGTGCGGTGACGCCCTTGGCGGTACCGGCCACTTTGAAGTCCATGTCGCCCAGGTGGTCTTCGTCACCCAGGATGTCGGTCAGGACGGCGAATTTCTCGCCTTCCTTCACCAGGCCCATGGCGATACCGGCAACCGGCGCCTTCATCGGCACACCGGCGTCCATCAGGGCCAGGGAAGCGCCGCAGACCGAAGCCATCGAGCTCGAGCCGTTGGACTCGGTGATTTCCGAGACCACGCGAATGGTGTACGGGAACACATCAGCGGCAGGCAGCATGGCCTGGACCGAACGACGGGCCAGACGACCGTGGCCGATTTCGCGGCGACCGGCGCCACCCATGCGACCACACTCGCCCACCGAGAACGGAGGGAAGTTGTAGTGCAGCATGAACGGGTCTTTCTTTTCGCCTTCCAGGGTGTCGAGCAGTTGCGCGTCACGGGCGGTGCCCAGTGTGGCAACGACCAGGGCCTGGGTCTCGCCACGGGTGAACAGTGCCGAACCGTGGGTCTTCGGCAGGACGCCGACTTCGATGTTCAGCGGACGCACGGTGCGAGTGTCGCGACCGTCGATACGCGGCTTGCCGTTGACGATGTTTTCGCGAACGGTGCGGTATTCGATTTCACCGAAAGCGGCTTTGACGTCGCTGGCCGATGGCTGGCCTTCTTCGCCGGACAGCTTGGCAACGACCTGGTCTTTCAGCTCACCCAGGCGTGCATAACGGTCGGCCTTGACGGTGATGGTGTAGGCCTGGGAGATCGCTTCGCCGAACTCGGCACGGATCGCGCCCAGCAGTTCGGTGGCTTCGGCTTGTGGAGCCCAGGTCCAGGTTGGCTTGGCGGCTTCGGCGGCCAGTTCCTTGACGGCGTTGATCACCACCTGGAACTCGTCGTGGGCGAACAGCACGGCGCCCAGCATCTGGTCTTCGGTCAGTTCCTTGGCTTCGGATTCAACCATCAGCACGGCTTCGGAAGTACCGGCCACGACCATGTCCAGGCTCGATGCCTTCAGTTGCTCGTAGGTCGGGTTCAGCAGGTAGCCGGTGCTTTCGTGGAACGCGACGCGGGCAGCGCCGATCGGGCCATCGAAAGGAATGCCGGAGATGGCCAGGGCAGCCGAGGTACCGATCATCGCAGCGATGTCCGGATCGGTTTTCTTGCTGGTGGACACGACGGTGCAGACAACCTGCACTTCGTTCATGAAACCTTCAGGGAACAGCGGACGGATCGGACGGTCGATCAGTCGGGAAGTCAGGGTTTCTTTCTCGGAAGGACGGCCTTCACGCTTGAAGAAACCGCCAGGGATCTTACCGGCAGCGTAAGTCTTTTCCTGGTAGTGAACAGACAGAGGGAAAAAGCCCTTGCCTGGATCGGCTTGCTTGGCACCGACAACGGTCACCAATACGCTGACGTCGTCGTCAACGGTGACCAGCACTGCGCCGGAGGCCTGACGGGCGATACGGCCAGTCTCGAGGGTAACGGTCGACTGACCGAATTGGAATTTTTTGATTACCGGGTTCACGGTGTCCTACCTTCTTTGTGGCTCTTGGGGAACTTGTCTTCTTGCGAAATTCTTGGGCAGTGCGGGGAATCGGCCCAACGACTGTCCAGATAAAACTTGAGGCTGGGAGCCTGCCGGCTGCCAGCGCAAAACGCGGGCAACTGGCAGACAACCAACCTCATAGCGCAATCGCTGATTAGCGACGCAGGCCCAGGCGGCCGATCAAGGTGCTGTAACGATTAACGTCTTTGCCCTTGAGGTAATCCAGCAGCTTGCGACGCTGGTTTACCATGCGGATCAGACCACGACGGGAGTGGTGGTCTTTACCGTTGGCCTTGAAGTGACCTTGCAGTTTGTTGATGTTGGCGGTCAGCAGTGCAACTTGCACTTCTGGCGAACCAGTATCACCAACAGCTTGCTGGTAGTCGGTCACGATCTGAGCTTTTTCTTCAACGCTGAGTGCCATGTGGCTTTCCTCTTGTGAGGTACCGTCTCCAGGGAAACCGTACCAACAGGCCAGGGACAAATCCCTGTATCTATAAATGAGTAGTGACCGTGCCTGTTAACAGCCACACTCGCCAACCTGCTGTTACGCAGGCTGGTTCCGGTCATTCCGACCGAATCAGTCGACGCGGCGCAATACGCCCGTCTTCACTCACTTCACCAATACCGATGAAGCGACCGTTGTGATCCTGTACCCGGACCATGCCGAATTTCGGCGCATCCGGGGCACGTACCGGCTGGCCGTTGAGCCAGTAGAACGCGCTATGTTCCGAGAATTGCAGTAGCGGCCAATCCAGCAACCCGCTATCCGATGGCATCAGGAAACGATCGACTGCTTCGTTACCACCCTCGGCATGCACCGCTTCGAGCTCTTCGAGCGTGACCGTCTGGGCCAGCGTAAAAGGCCCGGCCTGGGTCCGTCGCAACTCTGCCACGTACGCGCCACAGCCGAGCCGTTCACCAATATCCTCCACCAGGGTGCGGATATAGGTGCCCTTGCTGCAATCCACAGCCAGCCGCGCAGTATTACCGTCAAAGGCCAGCAATTCCAAGCGCGCAATAGTAACAGAACGCGGTTCGCGCTCCACTACTTCGCCGGCACGGGCCAGTTTATACAACGGCTGCCCATCACGCTTGAGGGCTGAGTACATTGGCGGTATCTGGCTGATTTGCCCACGAAAAGCCGGTAATACAGCCTCGATATCGGCCTGACCAACGGTCACCGGGCGTTCGAGCAGAACCTCACCTTCGGCATCCGCCGTGGTGGTGGTCTTGCCCAGTTGCGCCAGGGTCTCATAGCCCTTGTCGGAATCGAGCAGGTACTGGGAGAACTTGGTCGCCTCGCCAAAGCACAGCGGCAGCACGCCGGTGGCCAGCGGATCGAGGCTACCAGTGTGCCCGGCCTTTTCGGCATTGAGCAGCCAGCGAACCTTCTGCAGCGCCGCGTTGGAGGTGAACCCCAGCGGCTTGTCGAGCAGGATGATGCCGCTGACGTTACGACGGATGCGTTTGACCTGAGCCACCGATTACTCCTTGGTGTCTTCGGGTTCAGCCGCAACCGGGTGCTGACTGTCTTCAGCCACGGCGCGCTCGATCAGGGCCGACAGATGCGCACCGCGCACGACGCTTTCGTCGTAGTGGAAGTGCAACTGTGGGACGCTGCGCAGCTTCATCTCCCGGGCCAACTGCATACGCAGGAAGCCGGCGGCCGAGTTGAGCACCTTGATGCTCTGGGCGATTTCTTCGGCGCTGTCCTGGCCCATCACGGTGATGAAAATCTTCGCGTGACCGACGTCACGGCTGACTTCCACAGCGGTAATGGTGACCAGGCCGACGCGCGGGTCTTTGACTTCGCGACGGATCAGTTGGGCCAGCTCGCGCTGCATCTGATCGCCGATTCGTTGGGTACGGCTGTATTCTTTTGCCATGTCTTGTTACCTGTTACTGCCCCACGGTCAAACCCGTGAGGTCTGAAAGCGGCAAACGCCCGGCCTGGCAAAAGCCAGACCGGGCGTTGCGTTTAGAGTCCGGCAGCGAGGCGGCGCATATTCGTGCGGCTGCCCGGTGCGGCTCTTGAAGTGCGCGAGTTAGAGGCTGCGAGCAACCTGAACCTTCTCGAAGACTTCGATCTTGTCGCCGACCTTGACGTCGTTGTAGCTCTTGACGCCAATACCGCATTCCATGCCGGCACGTACTTCGGAAGCGTCATCCTTGAAGCGGCGCAGGGATTCCAGCTCGCCTTCGAAGATCACGATGTCTTCACGCAATACACGGATCGGACGGTTACGGTGAACGACACCCTCGATCACCATGCAACCGGCGATGGCACCAAACTTCGGCGAACGGAACACGTCGCGAACTTCGGCCACACCCAGGATGTTCTCCCGGACGTCGCTGCCCAGCATACCGGTCAACGCTTTCTTGACGTCTTCAATGATGTCGTAGATCACGTTGTAGTAACGCATATCCAGGCCTTCCTGCTCGACGATCTTGCGAGCGCCGGCATCGGCACGCACGTTGAAGCCGAACAGTACAGCATTGGAGGCCAGTGCCAGGTTGGCGTCGGACTCGGTGATACCACCGACACCGCCACCGACCACACGCACTTGCACTTCGTCGTTACCCAGGCCATTCAAGGCGCCGTTCAACGCTTCGAGCGAACCACGGACGTCGGATTTGAGGACGATGTTGAGCGTCTTCTTCTCTTCCTGGCCCATGTTCTCGAAGATGTTTTCCAGCTTGCCGGCGTGAGCACGAGCCAGTTTGACTTCGCGGAACTTGCCTTGACGGAACAGAGCCACTTCACGGGCTTTCTTCTCGTCAGCCACAACGCTCATCTCGTCGCCAGCGTCCGGGGTACCGTCCAGGCCGAGGATCTCGACCGGGATAGCCGGACCGGCTTCCTTGATTGGCTTGCCGTTCTCGTCGAGCATGGCACGCACGCGGCCGTAGTTCGAACCGACCAGCACCATGTCGCCTTGGCGCAGGGTACCGTCTTGAACCAGGACGGTCGCGACAGGGCCACGGCCCTTGTCGAGGCGCGATTCAACGACCACACCACGGCCAGGAGCCGAAGGCGTAGCAGTCAATTCCAGGACCTCGGCTTGCAACAGAACGGCTTCGAGCAGTTCGTCAACGCCGGTACCCATCTTGGCCGAGACCGGAACGAATGGAGTGTCGCCACCCCACTCTTCGGAGGTCACGCCGTGGACCGACAGTTCGCTGCGGATGCGATCGAGATCGGCGCCCGGCTTGTCGATCTTGTTCACTGCAACCACCAGCGGCACGCCAGCTGCCTGGGCATGCTGAACGGCTTCGATGGTTTGCGGCATCACGCCGTCGTCCGCTGCAACCACCAGGATCACGATGTCGGTCGCCTTGGCACCACGGGCACGCATCGCGGTAAACGCAGCGTGACCCGGGGTGTCGAGGAACGTCACCATGCCGCGGTCGGTTTCAACGTGGTAGGCGCCGATGTGCTGGGTAATACCACCAGCCTCACCTGCCGCAACCTTCGCACGACGAATATAGTCGAGCAGGGAGGTTTTACCGTGGTCGACGTGGCCCATGACGGTCACGACCGGCGCACGGGAAACCGCCTCACCTTCAAACTTCAGGGACTCGGCCAGGGAATCTTCCAGGGCGGTGTCGCTGACCAGGGTCACTTTGTGGCCCAGCTCCTCAGCAACCAGTTGGGCAGTTTCCTGGTCCAGTACCTGGTTGATGGTGGCTGGCGTACCCAGCTTGAACATGAACTTGATGATTTCAGCAGCCTTGACCGACATCTGCTGGGCCAGATCGCCCACAGTGATGGTCTCGCCGATCTTCACTTCACGCACGACAGGGCCGGTAGGGCTCTGGAAACCGTGGGCGTTGCGTTTCTTCAGCTTGGCCTTGCCGCGACCGCCGCGACGGAAGCCATCGCTTTCTTCATCGGTAGTACGTGGCGCAACACGGGGTGCTGGAGCCTTTTCCTTGACCGAAGCACGATGAGGCGCGTTCTTGCGCTCGCCATCGCCGCTGCCACGACGATTGTCGTCGGCACGTGGCTTGTCCGGACGACGCTGTTCGTCGCGCTTGCGAGTATCGGCAGGAGCCGGAGCTGGCGCCACGACTGGAGCCGCTTCGCGCACAGGTTCGACTACCGGGGCAACAGCCTCGACAGCTTCCACCGGAGCGGTTTGCGCAGCAGCAGGCTGGCGGCGCGCTTCTTCTTCGGCGCGACGCTTGGCTTCTTCTTCAGCCTTCTGACGAGCAGCATTTTCTACTGCGCGACGTTCTTCCTGTTCGCGTTTGCGCTCGGCTTCGATTTCTTCCGGGCTGCGCTGTACGAAGACTTTCTTCTTGCGTACTTCAACGCTGATGCTTTTGCTACCGGCAACACGCAGGGTGCTGGTGGTTTTACGCTGCAGAGTGATCTTGCGCGGTTCTTCCACTTTCGCCTTGTGACTGCTCTTCAAGTGAGTCAGCAGGGACTGCTTCTCACTGTCGGTCACATGTTCCTCGGCGGCGGTGTGCGGCAGACCTGCCTCACGCATCTGCTGCAACAGGCGCTCTACCGGTGTTTTGACCTCATCGGCCAGTTGTTTCACCGTGACTTGCGTCATGCACTTCTCTCCTCAGGCCGCGCCTAATTACTCGAACCAGTGGGCTCGGGCGGCCATGATCAACTTGCCGGCACGATCATCGTCAATGCCGTCGATGTCGAGCAGATCGTCAATAGACTGCTCGGCCAGGTCTTCGCGGGTAATTACGCCGCGCACCGCCAGTTCCATCGCCAAATCCTTGTCCATGCCCTCAAGCGAGAGCAGGTCTTCGGCCGGATGGGCGTCTGCCAGCTTTTCCTCAGTAGCGATGGCTTTGGTCAACAAACGATCCTTGGCCCGAGCGCGAAGCTCGTTGACGATTTCCTCGTCAAAGCCGTCGATGTTGAGCATTTCCTCCACCGGTACGTAGGCAATCTCTTCCAGGCTGGTAAAACCTTCGTCCACCAGCACCTGCGCCAGTTCTTCATCGACTTCGAGCTCTTCGATGAAGTTGCGCAGGATGTCGCCGGTTTCCGCTTGTTGCTTAGCCTGGATGTCCGATTCGGTCATCACGTTCAGGGTCCAGCCAGTCAACTGGCTGGCCAGACGCACGTTCTGACCACCACGACCGATAGCCTGAGCGAGATTGTCTGCGCCAACGGCGATGTCCATGGCATGGGCATCTTCGTCGACGATAATTGCCGCCACTTCAGCAGGCGACATGGCGTTGATCACGAACTGAGCCGGGTTGTCGTCCCACAGGACGATGTCCACGCGCTCGCCGCCCAACTCGCCGGATACGGCCTGGACACGCGAACCACGCATGCCGATGCAAGCACCTTGCGGGTCGATGCGCTTGTCCTTGGAGCGGACCGCGATCTTGGCACGCGATCCCGGATCACGGGAGGCGGCCATGACTTCGATCAGGCCTTCAGCAATTTCCGGCACTTCGATGCGGAACAACTCGATCAGCATTTCCGGCGCGGTACGCGACAGGATCAGCTGTGGGCCGCGGTTCTCGGTGCGGATTTCCTTGAGCAGCGCACGCAAACGCACGCCAACCCGGAAAGTTTCGCGAGAAATGATGTCTTCGCGAGCCAGCAACGCTTCAGCGTTGTTGCCCAGGTCGACGATCACGTTGTCGCGGGTCACTTTTTTCACGGTGCCGGAGATGATTTCCCCCAGGCGCTCGCGATAAGCGTCGACGACTTGCGCGCGTTCGGCTTCGCGAACTTTCTGCACAATAACCTGCTTGGCAGTCTGTGCAGCGATGCGACCGAACTCAATGGATTCGATTTTTTCTTCGACGACATCACCGACCTTGGCACCCGGGTGCGTTTCTGCAACCTTGCTCGGCCAGGTTTCGATAGCCGGATCGTCCAGGTCGGCTTCCTCGACTACCGTCCAGCGACGGAAAGTCTCGTAGGCACCCGTGTGGCGATTGATTTCCACACGCAAATCAACTTCGTCTTCAAACCGCTTCTTGGTAGCAGTGGCCAGGGCCAGCTCCAGCGCTTCAAAAATAACGTTAGCCGGTACGCCCTTTTCATTGGATACCGACTCAACAACCAGCAGTACTTCTTTGCTCATCGTACGCCTCGCCTTTCGCAAGCCATTGGATCCGCGGGATCCGCAGTATCTGGCACGTATCAGTCAAAACTGGGAATAATGTTGGCCTTGTCGATCATATCGATCGGCAACAGGAACTCATGGTCATCTACCTGCACCACGACGTCCTGTTCTTCTACACCGCGCAGAAGGCCTTGGAAGTTGCGTCGACCTTCGAAAGGCGAGCGCAGCTTGATCTTCACTTGTTCACCGGCAAACAAAGCGAACTGTTCAAGAGTGAACAGGGGGCGCTCCATGCCAGGCGAGGAAACTTCAAGGGTGTATTCGGAGGTGATTGGATCTTCAACATCCAGTACACCGCTGATCTGACGGCTGACGATGGCGCAATCATCCACCAACACGCCGCCTTCCTTATCGATATAAACGCGCAACAGTGAGTGGCGACCTTGAGCCGAAAACTCAATACCCCAGCATTCATAGCCAAGGGCCACGACCACCGGGGCCAACAAGGCCTGCAACTGTTCTAGCTTGCTCGACACCTGAACCCCCTCGTGCATGTTTGTGCATGCTGTGCAAATAAAAAAAAATGGGCGAATCGCCCATCCCTGAAACGCCGTCGAATAGCGGCGTTATAAAGTGTCCAGCTAACAAAAAGCCCCTTGGAAGGGGCCCCTGAAACTGGTTGCGGGAGCCGGATTTGAACCGACGACCTTCGGGTTATGAGCCCGACGAGCTACCAGACTGCTCCATCCCGCGACAAAGCTGGGGCGGAAGTATACGACCGATCCCTTACAGGGTCAATGTAACCCTTCCACCTACAAGAAAGCCCGCAATCGCGGGCTCTCCTGATAATTGGTACCGAGAAGGGGACTCGAACCCCTACACCCTATGGGCACAACCACCTCAAGGTTGCGTGTCTACCAATTCCACCACCTCGGCAATACAGCGTTTGAAACCTTCTTACTTCTGCTCTTGAGCTGGAGGCACGTCAGTCGCCGGGTTGGCCGACTTTTGCTCTTGAAGCACCGGGACATCATCAGAAGCCGGTTGTTGCTTTGGCGCCTCCAGGACTGCTGGGTTTGGCAAACCTACTTGAGTCAGCTCGTGAGCTTTCTCTTTAGCAAAGTAACCTAACCCCAAGCTGGTCATGAAGAAACCGGCGGCAAGTATAGCAGTAAACTTACTAAGAAAGGTAGAGGAACCTTGGCTTCCGAACACAGTATTTGAAGCACCTGCACCGAAAGACGCACCAGCATCCGCACCTTTACCCTGCTGCAGCAATACGAGAGCAACTACACCCAGTGCACCCAGCAGATGAAAAACGACTACGACTGTTTCCAGCATTTTTTCAGTTTCCCGCGGCGCGACAGATCGCACCGAACTCATCTGCATTCAGGGACGCTCCACCAATGAGCCCCCCATCGATATCCGGCATGCCGAACAGTTCGACCGCATTGGCCGCCTTCACGCTGCCGCCGTATAGAAGCCGCACACCTCGTGCCACTTCAGAATTCTCTGCCGCCAACTGCGCGCGGATGGCTGCGTGCACATCCTGCGCCTGTTGCGGCGAAGCAGTCAGCCCGGTACCAATGGCCCAGACTGGCTCGTAAGCAATAATTGCCTTTGCAAAAGCACCAACACCCAGCTCTTCGATGATGCTGCCCAGCTGACGCTCGACAACTTCAAGGGTCTTGCCGGCTTCACGCTGCGCAAGGGTTTCCCCTATGCACAACACCGGAGTCAGACCACAGGCCTGGGCCGCAGCAAATTTGCGGATCAAGGTCTTGTCCTGCTCGCCCATGATCTGGCGACGCTCGGAATGTCCGACCAGGACCAGGGAACAACCTGCATCCACCAATTGACTCGGTGCAATCTCACCGGTCAACGCACCTTGCATGGACTCCACCGCAGAGTTCTGCGCGCCGACCGAAATCGACTTACCTTTCAAGCCATCAATCACTTGATTGATATACAAGCAAGGCGGGAATACCGCGACATCAACACCGCTTGGCAAGGCCAGATGACGAAGGCCATTGATCAGCTCAGCGACGCTGGCGCGGGTACCGTGCATCTTCCAGTTACCAGCTACCATAGGGCGACGCATGCTGTACCTCGTCGGTCAAAGTGGGCGCAGATGTTACCCAACCGATCCATGACTGGCAAGCCGAATTCAGGCAGAAACTTCAGTAACCAGTTTTGCCAGCTCTTCGGCATAACCGCGAACTTGCGCTTCATCCTCGCCTTCGACCATGACACGCACCAAAGGCTCTGTGCCGGACTTGCGCAACAATACACGTCCACGCCCCGCCATCGCCTGTGTCACACGCTCACTGGCCTGCTTGACCTTGGCATCCTCGAGAGGATTCACACCGCCCCCGAAACGCACGTTGATCAACACTTGCGGGCATTTGCGCAATGCCTGGCGCGACTGTGCGAGCCCTTCGTTACGCGCCTTGAGCGCCATCAGCACTTGCAAGGCCGCAATGATTGCATCACCCGTGGTGGTATGGTCGAAGCATACGATGTGGCCGGAGTTCTCACCACCGATCACCCAGTTGCGCTCCAGCAGCTCCGAGATCACGTAGCGGTCACCCACATTGGCCCGCACGAACGGGATATCCAGGTCTGCCAGGGCCAGCTCCAGCCCGAGGTTGCTCATCAACGTGCCGACTACGCCGCCCTGCAGCTTGCCGCGCCCATGCAGGTCACGAGCAATAATGAACAGCAGCTCGTCACCATCGACGACCGTACCGGTGTGATCAACCATCAAGACCCGATCACCGTCGCCGTCGAAGGCGATCCCGAGATCAGCCTGCTCAGCCAGCACCGCAGCCTGCAATGCCTCGGTATGGGTGGAGCCACAGTTGTGGTTGATGTTCAGGCCATTAGGCTGGGCGGAAAGCACCACCACCTCGGCCCCCAGCTCGCGAAAGACGCTCGGCGCGACTTTATAGGTTGCCCCGTGGGCGCAATCGACGACGACTTTCAGGCCGGAAAAACTGGTACCTGTGGGCACACTGCCCTTGCAGAATTCGATGTAGCGACCCGACGCATCGTTGATCCGCGACACTTTGCCGATCTTGCTCGACTCAACCACAGTCATCGGCGTGTCCAGCAGCTCTTCGATCATCAGCTCGATATCGTCCGGCAGCTTGGTACCCTGGCCGGAGAAGAACTTGATGCCGTTGTCGTCATGAGGGTTGTGCGAGGCACTGATCACGATGCCTGCCTGGGCCTGGAACGTACGCGTCAGGTAGGCAATGGCCGGCGTCGGCATCGGGCCCAGCAGCATCACATCGGCGCCCGCCGATGTCAGGCCAGCCTCGAGTGCCGATTCGAACATGTAGCCGGAAATTCGCGTGTCCTTGCCGACCAGCACCTTGCAGGCGCCCATCTTGCGGAACGCCATGCCGGCCGCCCAGCCGAGCTTGAGCATGAAATCAGGGGTAATAGGGTATTCGCCGACCCGACCACGAATACCGTCGGTGCCAAAGTATTTCTTGCTCATAAGTGCTCCGTCATTCTTATTCGGCTGAATCCACAGCTGCGATCATCCGCACGACATCCATCGTTTCGGCTACATCGTGCACACGCAATATGCGCGCGCCTTTGGTAAGGGCCAAGGCCGCAAGGGCGAGACCACCATACAGGCGCTCTCCCACCGGTCGGCCCAAGGCATTGCCTATCATGCTCTTTCGCGAAACCCCAACCAACAGGGGCCGCCCCAGTGCATGCAAGGCTTCCATATGTTTGAACAGGCTCAGGTTGTGAGCCAGCGTCTTGGCAAAGCCAAAGCCGGGATCAAGAACGATCCGCTCGGCGGGAATGCCCACGGCAGCACACTGGTCCAGACGCTCCACCAGGAATTCACCCACCTCCCTGGTTACATCATCATAGTGCGGGTCATTCTGCATGGTCCCCGGTTCGCCGAGCATATGCATCAGGCACACCGGCAACCCGGTGGCCGCCGCAGCGTCCAGGGCGCCGTCGCGCCGCAGGGACCGAACATCATTGATCAGGCCTGCCCCCAGTCGCGCAGTCTCGCGCATGACCGCAGGCGTGGACGTATCGACCGAGATAATGACATCAAGTTCGCGATGGATGCGCTCGACAATCGGCGCTACCCGCTCCAGCTCTTCGGTAGGCGAGACTGCCCGCGCGCCCGGCCGGGTCGATTCGCCGCCTACATCGATCAGCGTTGCACCGGCAGCCACCATGGCTTCGGCATGCCGCAGCGCAGCATCGAGCTGGCTGAATCGACCGCCATCGGAAAAGGAATCAGGCGTGACATTGAGAATGCCCATGACATGCGCATGGGCCAAATCAAGAACCCGGTTGCCGCAAGGCAACCGGGTCGAGGACTGAACAGAAGTCATTTCAAGCCTTAGACATCAGCGGCCGGACCGCCAATCGGTGTTTCCGGACGCTCACCCTGTACCGCCGGAGGCGTACCGGAGGTGCCGGTACCACCCGACCAGTCACGAGGCTCGCGAGGTTCGCGACCCGCCATGATGTCGTCGATTTGCTCGGCGTCGATGGTTTCGTACTTCATCAAGGCATCGGCCATGGCATCAAGCTTGTCACGGTTGTCCGTAAGAATCTGCCGGGCAGTGCCGTAGCACTGGTCGATGATACTGCGCACTTCGGAATCGATCAGCTTGGCTGTCTCGCCGGAGAAGCTTGCATGCTGGCCACCGCCACCACGACCAAGGAACACCTCCCCCTCTTCTTCGGCATACATCAGCGGCCCCAACTTCTCGGACAGGCCCCACTTGGTGACCATATTCCGAGCGATCTGACTGGCGCGCATGATGTCGTTGGACGCGCCGGTGGTCACACCGTCGAAGCCCAGGGTCATTTCCTCAGCGATACGGCCGCCATACAACGAACAGATCTGGCTGATCAATGCACGCTTGGACAGGCTGTAGCGATCCTCTTCCGGCAGGAACATGGTCACGCCCAAGGCACGACCTCGCGGGATGATCGAGACCTTGTAGACCGGATCATGCTCGGGCACGACACGACCGACGATCGCGTGACCCGCCTCGTGATACGCGGTGTTCTGCTTTTCTTTCTCCGACATGACCATGGACTTGCGCTCCGCGCCCATCATGATCTTGTCCTTGGCCAGCTCGAACTCCTTCATCTCCACGACACGCTTGCCGGTACGAGCGGCGAACAACGACGCTTCGTTGACCAGGTTCGCCAGGTCTGCACCGGAAAAGCCCGGCGTACCACGCGCGATGACTGCCGGAGCGACGTCATCACCCATTGGCACCTTGCGCATATGGACCTTGAGGATCTGCTCGCGACCGCGAATGTCCGGCAGCCCCACCACGACCTGGCGATCGAAACGTCCCGGACGCAACAGCGCAGGGTCGAGTACGTCAGGACGGTTGGTGGCGGCAATCACAATGATGCCGTCGTTCATTTCGAAGCCGTCCATCTCGACCAGCAACTGGTTGAGGGTCTGCTCGCGCTCGTCGTGCCCGCCACCCATGCCGGCGCCACGGTGGCGACCGACGGCGTCGATCTCATCGATGAAGATGATGCATGGCGCGTGTTTCTTGGCCTGCTCGAACATGTCGCGGACACGACTGGCGCCCACGCCGACGAACATTTCGACGAAGTCGGAACCGGAAATCGTGAAGAACGGCACCTTGGCCTCACCGGCAATCGCCTTGGCCAGCAAGGTTTTACCGGTACCTGGCGGGCCAACCATCAGCACGCCACGTGGAATACGACCGCCCAGGCGCTGGAATTTGCCCGGATCACGCAGGAACTCGACCAGTTCGCCCACTTCTTCCTTGGCTTCGTCGCAGCCCGCGACGTCGGCCAGGGTGGTTTTCACCTGATCTTCGGAAAGCAGTCGAGCCTTGCTCTTGCCAAAGCTCATCGGCCCACCCTTGCCTCCCCCGCCACCCTGCATCTGGCGCATGAAGAACATGAACACGGCGATGATCACCAGGATCGGGAAGCTGGCGACCAGGAGCTGGGTCCAGATGCTTTGCTGCTCAGGCTGCTTGCCTTCGACCACGACGTGGTTGTCCACCAAGTCGCCGATCAGGCCATTGTCCTGGATTGCCGGACGAATGGTCTTGAAGCTGTCGCCATCGGTGCGCTTGCCGGTAATCACATAGCCATCAACGGCTACACGCTCGACCTTGCCATCCTTGACCTGCTGGATGAAGTCGGAATAGTTGAGGGTCTGCGGCTCGTTAGGGCTGGAGAAGTTGTTCATCACGGTCACAAGGACAGCGGCGATGATCAACCACAGGATCAGATTCTTTGCCATATCGTTCAATTAACTACCCTCTGAAGCAAGCTCCGCTACTGGCGCGCGCTTCGCATGATATTCACCGGCCTAACTTACTACATTACCTACGACTCTGGCAGGCGCCGTCTGTAACCCTTTGTGAAACACTTTCTACACAATATTCGCTAATGCTCACGGGACGAAATACGAAAAACCTATCGCCCCGGTCGAAAAACCTCTTATTCCTCACTGCGACCACGGAAACCACGGCCCAGCAGGTACTGCTCACGGGAGCGATCACGCGATGATTTCGGCTTGCGCGTCGTGACCTTCTCGAACTGCTTGCGCACGCTCTTGTGGTATTCGTCGAAGCCTTCACCCTGGAAGACCTTGATCAAAAAATCACCACCTGGCTTCAATACCCGAGTCGCAAGATCCAGTGCCAACTCGCACAGGAACATTGATCGCGGCATATCAACAGATGCCAATCCACTCATATTGGGGGCCATATCGGAAATCACAAGGTCCACCTCGTTTTTTCCAACCGCTTCAAGGATCTGCGCCAGTACGGCGTCCTCGGTGAAGTCACCCTGAATGAAGGTCACATCCGGGATGCTGTCCATTTCCAGGATATCGGAAGCGATCAGTGTGCCTTGTCCACCAATCAGACGACTGGTCACTTGGGACCAGCCACCCGGGGCGGCGCCCAAGTCGATCACGCTCATGCCTGGACGGATCAAACGGTCTCTTTCTTGAATCTCCAGCAGCTTGTAGCTGGCACGGGAACGATACCCGTCTTTTTGCGCCATTTTCACGAATGGATCGTTGAAATGCTCTCTGAGCCAGTTCTGGCTAGTCTTGGAACGGGCCACGGGCCACCTCTAAAAATAAAACGGGTCGTGATTAAGTGGGCGGTCCCGGACTTGCTCGGGTAAACTGGCCGCCGCTTTTTACAAGATCAGACGCAGGGGTCAGATTATGCCGCTCACTCAAGAGCAGAAGAAACAATACAAATCCATTGGCCACCATCTGAAACCGGTTTTGACTGTGGCTGACAACGGTTTGACTGAAGGTGTACTCGCCGAACTGGAACGCGCCTTGGGCGATCACGAGCTGATCAAGATCAAGCTCAACATCCTCGACCGCGAAGCCCGCCTGGCTGCCGTTGCTGAACTGTGCAAGACCGGCAAGGCCGACCTGGTGCAGGTCATCGGCAAGATGGCGCTGATTTATCGCAAGAATTTCAGCGTCAACAAGCAACTGTCGAACGTTCACCGCTTCAAGTGATGTCAAAGGGTCAAGGGTGTGCCTCGCGCACCCTGCCGCCCCATCCGGGAACCGGCTGCAACACCAGCACCAACCCGGAAAAACCCAGCACCAGGTAACTGAATACCTGCCATTGGCTCGCATCCGGCCAGCCGAGACGCACTGCAAAGAACATCCCGCACGCGTACAACGACATGAGCAACAATTGCCCACGAATGTCGCGCCATAGACTGGCAAGGCCCTCGGCCTGAACCAGCACCAAGATCTGAAATATCACGCACGCTGCGGAAAAACCTACCAGCAGCGCCGTCAGCATGCCTGCGATTTCATCGATGAGCAGCGGTGCCAAGCCGACTCGACCCAGCACCGGCAGCAAACCGATGTGCAACAACCAGACGCCGCCCACCCACAACATCTGGGTGAGCTGCCAGATCATGGCGCCTGCTCGCAGCGGGCGCCTTCGTTCAGATGTGACGAACTTCGACAATCTCATACTCGATGACACCGCCAGGTGTCTTCACCGCCACCACATCACCCTCTTCCTTGGCAATCAAGGCGCGAGCGATGGGCGAACCAACGGAAATCTTGCCGAGCTTGATGTCTGCCTCGTCCTCACCAACGATCTGGTAAGTGACGCTTTCATCGGTCTCGACGTTGGCGATTTCCACGGTAGTGCCAAAGATCACCTTGCCGGTGTGCGGGATCGTCGTGACGTCGATGATCACCGCATTCTGCATACGGCCTTCGATATCACGGACACGCGCCTCGACCATCCCCTGCTCCTCTCGGGCAGCGTGGTATTCGGCGTTCTCCTTGAGATCGCCCAGCTCGCGCGCTTCACCAATAGCCTGGCTCAAGCGCGGGCGCTCGACCTTCGTCAGGAAAGCGTGTTCTTCTTCCAGGGCCTTCGCGCCCTGAACCGTCATCGGGTACTTGGTTATGCTCATGCCTTCAATCCTGCATGTAGATCCTGCAAGCGACGCACGGTCTTCTCGGGACCGAACTTGAGCGCTTCGCAGATCGCTTCGCCCGCAGCAATGGTCGTGGTGCAGTAGATCTTGTGCTGCAGCGCATTGCGACGAATGGAGTAGGAATCGGCGATCGACTGGCGACCTTCGGTGGTGTTGATGATCAGTGTGACTTCGTCATTCTTGATCATGTCGACCACGTGCGGACGCCCCTCGGTCACCTTGTTCACGCGGCGCACTTTCAGGCCTGCCGCCTCGATCAGTCTGGCAGTGCCGGCAGTGGCGACCACTTCGAAGCCCAAGTTGATCAGATCACGGGCTACGCCTGCAACCAGTGGCTTGTCGTCATCACGCACGCTGATGAACGCCGTACCGCCAGTCGGCAATACTTCGCTGGCGCCCATCTGGGCCTTGGCGAAGGCCTCGCCGAAGGTATCGCCCACGCCCATCACTTCACCGGTGGATTTCATTTCCGGGCCGAGGATCGGGTCCACGCCTGGGAACTTGGCGAACGGGAACACCGCCTCTTTCACACTGTAGAAGTTCGGAATGATTTCCTTGGTGAAATTCAGCTCTTTCAGGGTTTTGCCAGCCATGACCCGTGCCGCGATCATCGCCAGGGAAACACCGATGCACTTGGAGACGAACGGCACGGTCCGGGAAGCGCGCGGGTTGACTTCGATGACGTAGATGTCCTCGCCCTGCAAGGCCAGCTGCACGTTCATCAGGCCGACAACGCCCAGTTCCAGGGCCATTTTCTTGACCTGCTCGCGCATCTCGTCCTGGATATGCGCCGGCAGCGAGTAAGGCGGTAGCGAACAGGCGGAGTCACCGGAGTGAACACCTGCTTGCTCGATGTGCTGCATGATCGCACCGATCACCACATCCTTGCCGTCGCTGACCGCGTCCACGTCCATTTCGATGGCGCAGTTGAGGAAGTGGTCCAGCAGCACCGGGCTGTCGTTGGACACCTGGACCGCTTCGCGCAGGTAGCGCTTGAGCTCGTCCTCCTGGTAGACGATTTCCATCGCACGGCCGCCCAGTACATAGGACGGACGCACCACCAGCGGGTAGCCGATCTTGGCCGCGGCACGAATCGCTTCGTCCTCGCTGCGCACGGTGGCGTTTGGCGGCTGACGCAGGTTCAGGCGCTCGACCATCTGCTGGAAACGCTCGCGGTCTTCGGCGCGGTCGATCGCATCCGGGCTGGTACCGATGATCGGCACGCCGGCGGCTTCAAGGGCGCGCGCCAGCTTCAGCGGGGTCTGGCCGCCATACTGGACGATCACGCCTTTGGGCTTCTCGACGCGGACGATTTCCAGCACGTCTTCCAGGGTCACGGGTTCGAAGTACAGGCGATCGGAGGTGTCGTAGTCGGTGGAGACGGTTTCCGGGTTGCAGTTGACCATGATGGTCTCGTAACCGTCGTCGCGCAGGGCCAGTGCCGCGTGTACGCAGCAGTAGTCGAACTCGATGCCCTGGCCGATCCGGTTAGGACCGCCACCCAGGATCATGATCTTGTCGCGGGTCGATGGCGCTGCTTCGCACTCTTCTTCGTACGTGGAGTACAGGTAGGCGGTGTCGGTGGCGAACTCGGCCGCGCAGGTGTCGACGCGCTTGTAGACCGGGAACACTTCCAACTTGTGGCGATGAGCGCGCAGGCTCTTCTCGGTCACACCCAGCAGCTTGGCCAGGCGCATGTCGGAGAAGCCTTTGCGCTTGAGGCGGAACATCGTGTCGCGGTCGATGCTGGACATGCCCAGGGTCTTGACCTTCTCTTCTTCCTTGATCAGATCTTCGATCTGCACCAGGAACCAAGGGTCGATCATGTTCATGCCGAAGATCTGCTCGACGGTCATGCCGGCACGGAAGGCATCGGCCACGTACCAGATACGCTCGGCGCCCGGCACGGTCAGCTCGCGCTTGAGCACGCTCATGCTTTCCGGATCATTCAGGTCCAGCTTCGGATCGAGGCCGCAAACGCCCACTTCCAGGCCGCGAAGGGCTTTCTGCAGGGATTCCTGGAAAGTCCGGCCGATGGCCATGACTTCACCAACCGACTTCATCTGAGTAGTCAGGCGGGCATCGGCCTTGGCGAATTTCTCGAAGGCGAAGCGTGGCAGCTTGGTAACGACGTAGTCGATGGACGGCTCGAAGGACGCCGGGGTCTTGCCGCCGGTGATGTCGTTCGACAACTCGTCCAGGGTGTAGCCCACGGCCAGCTTGGCAGCGACCTTGGCAATCGGGAAACCGGTGGCCTTGGAAGCCAGGGCCGACGAACGGGATACCCGCGGGTTCATCTCGATGACCACCATGCGACCGGTGTTCGGGCAGATGCCGAACTGGACGTTGGAGCCGCCGGTTTCCACGCCGATCTCGCGCAATACCGCCAGGGAGGCGTTACGCAGGATCTGGTATTCCTTGTCGGTCAGGGTCTGGGCCGGCGCGACAGTGATCGAATCACCGGTGTGCACGCCCATCGGGTCGAAGTTCTCGATGGAGCAGACGATGATGCAGTTGTCCTTTTTGTCGCGGACAACTTCCATTTCGTATTCTTTCCAGCCGATCAGGGATTCGTCGATCAGCAGTTCCTTGGTCGGCGACAAGTCGAGACCACGGGCACAGATTTCTTCGAACTCTTCACGGTTGTAGGCGATACCACCACCGGTGCCGCCCATGGTGAAGGACGGACGGATGATGCACGGGAAACCAAGGCGTTCCAGGACAGCGTTGGCCTCTTCCATGCTGTGGGCGATGCCCGAGCGCGGGCAGTCCAGGCCGATGGATTTCATCGCCTTGTCGAAGCGCGAACGGTCTTCGGCCTTGTCGATGGTATCGGCGTTGGCGCCGATCATTTCCACACCGAATTTCTCCAGGACGCCTTCGCGCTCCAGGTCCAGGGCGCAGTTCAGCGCGGTCTGGCCACCCATGGTCGGCAGCAGTGCGTCCGGGCGCTCTTTCTCGATGATCTTGGCAACGGTCTGCCACTTGATCGGCTCGATGTAGGTGGCGTCGGCCATGGCCGGGTCGGTCATGATGGTGGCCGGGTTGGAGTTCACCAGGATGACGCGGTAGCCCTCTTCGCGCAGGGCTTTACAGGCCTGGGCGCCGGAGTAGTCGAATTCGCAGGCCTGGCCGATCACGATCGGGCCAGCGCCGAGAATCAGGATGCTTTTTATGTCTGTACGTTTTGGCATGGGTTTGTCACTCAAATCCGCAGGTCAGTCGGCTAGGCCGTCGAACAATCTTTGAAGCGCCCGAGGGGGCCGCCGCACTCGGGGCCGCCCTCGGGCTTCACGCGGTCAGCGTCGCTTGGCCATCTCATTGATGAAGCGATCGAACAGCGGCGCCACATCGTTCGGGCCCGGGCTGGCTTCAGGGTGGCCCTGGAAGCTGAACGCGCTCTTGTCGGTACGCTCGATGCCTTGCAGCGTGCCGTCGAACAGCGACTTATGGATCGCACGCACGTTGGCTGGCAGGGTCGCTTCATCTACCGCAAAACCGTGGTTCTGGCTGGTGATCATCACCACGCCCGTGTCCAGGTCCTGCACCGGGTGGTTGGCACCATGGTGGCCATGGCCCATCTTCAAGGTCTTGGCGCCCGAGGCGAGGGCCAGCAATTGATGACCGAGGCAGATGCCGAATACCGGGATCTCGGTTTCCAGCACGTCCTTGATCGCCTGGATCGCGTAGTCGCAAGGCTCGGGGTCACCAGGGCCGTTGGACAGGAACACGCCGTCGGGCTTGAGGGCCAGGACGTCGGCGGCCGGGGTTTGGGCTGGCACCACGGTGACGCGGCAACCGCGCTCGACCAACATGCGCAGGATGTTCAGCTTGACGCCATAGTCGTAAGCAACCACGTGGTATGGCAGCTCGGAAGCCTCGATCGTCGCGTGACTGTCGGTCTTCAGATCCCAGACCGTGGAGCGCCATTCGTATTGTTTCTTGGTGCTGACGACTTTCGCCAGGTCCATGCCCTTGAGACCCGGGAAACCCTGGGCAGCGGCAATGGCGGCTTCTTCGGAAATGTTGTCGCCGGCCATGATGCAGCCGTTCTGCGCGCCTTTTTCCCGAAGGATGCGGGTCAGGCGACGAGTGTCGATACCAGCGATCGCCACAACGTTGTTGGCTTTCAGGTAATCGGACAGGGACATCGTGTTACGCCAGTTGCTCGCTACCAGCGGCAAGTCACGGATGACCAGGCCGGCGGACCAGACACGATCAGACTCGGCATCTTCCGGCGTGGTGCCGGTGTTGCCGATGTGCGGGTAAGTCAGGGTAACGATTTGCTGGGCGTAGGAAGGATCGGTAAGAATTTCCTGATAGCCGGTCATTGCGGTGTTAAACACCACCTCACCAACGGTCTGGCCGTCGGCTCCAATGGCTTCGCCGCGAAAAATGCTGCCATCAGCAAGGGCGAGTATGGCTGGCTTAGTCAAGAAGACCTCCCGTAAATAAAGCCTGAAAGGGCGATCGCAGGTTGTAAAAAAGCGGAGTGACGTATGGACACGTCACCCCGCTTCTTCACTGAATTATTCTGCGCGCTTTTAGTGGACACACTAAAGCTGTAGCTTACAGAAAAAGGCTTTTTTGGTCCACCGCTAATGAGCCTTAAAGGCAGGGGAATGCGACAGGCCGTCGCGAAGCGGTGTAAAACGGGGCTCAGTATAACCTGAACCCCGCGTTCAATGGCATCAACGCAGGTCGAGAACGTCCTGCATGTCGTACAAACCCGGCTCGCGGCCATCCAGCCACAGCGCAGCACGTACGGCACCCTTGGCGAAGGTCATCCGGCTCGATGCCTTGTGGGTGATTTCCAGGCGCTCGCCCTCAGTGGCGAACAGCACGGTATGGTCGCCCACCACATCGCCACCGCGCACAGTGGCGAAACCGATGGTATCGCGCTCACGAGCACCGGTATGCCCCTGGCGCCCATACACGGCCACTTCCTGCAGATCGCGACCCAGCGTATCGGCAATCACTTCCCCCATGCGCAAGGCCGTTCCCGAAGGCGCGTCGATCTTGTGGCGGTGGTGCGCCTCGATGATTTCGATATCCGCATCGTCACCCAAGACCCGGGCCGTCATCTCCAGCAGCTTCAGTGACAGGTTCACACCCACGCTGAAGTTCGCCGCGAACACGATCGCAATGTCTTTGCCCGCATCGGCCAGCAACTGCTTTTGCGCGGCATCCAGCCCCGTCGTGCCGATCACCATGGCCTTGCCATGTTTGCGGCAGATCGCGAGGTTTTTCAGCATCACGTCCGGCAGGGTGAAGTCGATCAGCACATCGAACTCGTCGAGCACCTTCTCCAGGCCACCGGACATCGGCACACCGATACGCCCCAGCGAGGCCAGCTCGCCAGCATCGGCACCCACCAGCGTACTGTCGGGCCGCACAATGGCTGCCGTCAGGCCGGAGAGCGGAGAGCGCTGCTGCACCGCCTCGACCAGCGCCTTGCCCATGCGCCCCGCAGCGCCCATCACAGCTATACGTCGCATGCCAACTCCTTACAGGTCGCCGAAGAAGCGCTTCACGCCTTCGAACCAGCCGGTGGTTTTCGGGGAGTGACTGTTGTCATCGGCCAGCGAGCTGCGAAACTCCTCCAGCAACTCACGCTGGCGCCGACTCAGGTTGACCGGAGTCTCCACCGCCACGCGGCACATCAGGTCACCCGCGCCGCCACCACGCACTGGTGCAACGCCCTTGCCACGAATCCGGAACTGCTTGCCGGTCTGCGTACCCTCGGGGATTTTCAACTTGACGCGACCGTCGAGGGTCGGGATCTCAAGCTCACCGCCCAAGGCAGCATCGACGAAGCTGATCGGCACTTCGCAGAACAGGTGCTTGCCGTCACGTTGGAAAATCGAATGCTCGCGCACGTTGATGACCACGTACAGGTCGCCAGTCGGGCCACCCTGGGCACCCGCCTCGCCTTCGCCGGACAGACGAATGCGGTCACCGGTATCGACCCCGGCCGGCACTTTCACCGACAGCGTCTTGTACTCTTCGACACGCCCTTCACCGTGGCAGGAGTCGCACGGGTCGGAAATGATCTTGCCCTGGCCATGGCAACGCGGGCAGGTCTGCTGCACCGAGAAGAAGCCCTGTTGCATGCGGACCTGGCCGATGCCGCCGCAGGTTGGGCACGTAACAGGCGAGGACCCCTTCTTGGCCCCCGAGCCATCGCACGGCTTGCAATTGACCAGTGTCGGAACACGGATATTCACGGTAGTACCGCGCACCGCCTCTTCCAGGTCCAACTCCAACGTGTAACGCAGGTCACTGCCACGCTGGGCGCCACCACGGGCACCGCCGCGACCGCCACCGAAGAAATCGCTGAACACATCGCCGAAAATATCGGAGAAATTCTGACCGCCAAAACCGGCACCGCCGCCACCCATGCTTGGGTCGACACCGGCATGACCGTACTGGTCGTAAGCCGCGCGTTTACTGGAATCGGACAGTACTTCGTAGGCCTCGTTGGCCTCCTTGAACATCTCTTCCGACGCTTTGTCGCCGGGATTACGGTCCGGGTGGTGCTTCATCGCCAGGCGACGATAGGCCTTTTTCAGGTCTGCCTCGCTGGCCCCCCGCTCGACACCCAATACTTCGTAAAAGTCACGCTTTGCCATTAGTCTTTGCACTCTTATAGGACGTCCGGCAAACCTCTCCTGAACCTTGCCAAACTCGTTGAGCCCCAATACAGGCCCGGACCCAACTCACGTCGATTCAACGATCCTGGTCTTTAATCTTTCAGCCAGGGACCCGGCCAAAACGCGGTGTATGTCGTTCGGAAAGCAGGAGCATTCCCGATCACACCGCCAGCATCCGAGCGTTGTCGCATGCTGTAAAAATTCACTGACTCCAGACACGCCAACGCGGGAGCAAGCTCCCGCGCGGCGACATCCTACCAGCCACCGCACAAATGCAGTCAACCGGCCGACCAACAAGCGATTACTTGTGGTCTTTCACTTCTTCGAACTCAGCGTCAACGACATCGTCGGCTTTTTCGGCCGACTCGCCCTGGGCTGCGCCTTCAGCGGGCTGAGCCTGCTCGGCGTACATCTTCTGGGCCACTGGAGCGGAGACCTTGGACAACTCTTCGATCTTCGCCTCGATGGCAGCCTTGTCGTCGCCTTTGACGGCAGCTTCCAGGGCAACCACAGCCGCTTCGATAGCGGTTTTCTCTTCCGCGGTCACTTTCTCGCCAGCATCGGCGATCATCTTGCGGGTCGAGTGCACCAGGGCGTCGCCCTGGTTGCGGGCGCTAGCCAGTTCTTCGAACTTGCGGTCTTCCTCGGCGTTGACTTCAGCATCGCGAACCATCTGCTGAATTTCTTCCTCGGACAGACCGGAGTTGGCCTTGATCACGATCGACTGGGTCTTGCCGGTGGCCTTGTCTTTCGCGCCGACATGCAGGATGCCGTTGGCGTCGATGTCGAAGGTCACTTCGATTTGTGGCACGCCACGTGGAGCCGGTGGAATCTCGGCCAGGTCGAACTTGCCCAGGGATTTGTTCTGGGCAGCCTGCTTGCGCTCACCTTGCAGCACATGGATGGTCACGGCGCCCTGGTTATCGTCAGCAGTCGAGAACACTTGGGATTTCTTGGTAGGAATCGTGGTGTTTTTCTCGATCAGCGCGGTCATCACGCCACCCATGGTTTCGATACCCAGGGTCAGCGGGCTGACGTCGAGCAGCAGAACGTCCTTCACATCACCGGCCAGAACGGCGCCCTGGATGGCAGCACCCATGGCAACGGCTTCGTCCGGGTTCACGTCCTTACGCGCTTCTTTGCCGAAGAAGTCGGTCACCAGCTTCTGAACCAGCGGCATACGGGTCTGGCCGCCAACCAGGATCACGTCGTTGATCGAGCCAACGTCGATACCGGCATCTTTCATCGCAATGCGGCAAGGCTCGATGGTGCGCTGAACCAGGTCTTCCACCAGCGCTTCAAGCTTGGCGCGGGAGATTTTTACGTTCAGGTGCTTAGGACCGGTGGCGTCTGCGGTGATGTACGGCAGGTTCACGTCGGTCGACTGGCTCGAGGACAGTTCGATCTTGGCTTTTTCAGCGGCTTCTTTCAGGCGCTGCATGGCCAGCGGGTCACCCTTGAGGTTCATGCCGCTTTCTTTCTTGAACTCGTCGACGAGGTAGTCGATCAAGCGGATGTCGAAGTCTTCACCACCGAGGAAGGTGTCACCGTTGGTCGCCAGTACTTCGAACTGGTGTTCGCCATCGACTTCAGCGATCTCGATCACAGAGACGTCGAAGGTACCGCCGCCCAGGTCATAAACGATCACGGTGTGATCGCCCTTGGCCTTGTCCATACCGTAGGCCAGAGCAGCCGCGGTTGGTTCGTTGATGATACGTTTTACGTCCAGGCCCGCGATGCGGCCGGCGTCTTTGGTCGCCTGGCGCTGGCTGTCGTTGAAGTACGCAGGAACGGTGATGACCGCTTCGGTCACGGCTTCGCCGAGATAATCCTCAGCGGTCTTCTTCATTTTCTTGAGAATTTCAGCCGAGATCTGTGGCGGTGCCATTTTCTGGCCGTTCACTTCAACCCAGGCGTCGCCATTGTCAGCCTTGGCGATTTTGTAAGGCACCATCTTGATGTCTTTCTGAACGACTTCTTCGTCGAACTTGCGACCGATCAGACGCTTCACCGCGTACAGGGTGTTATGCGGATTGGTCACTGCCTGACGCTTGGCCGACTGGCCAACCAGAATCTCGCCATCATTGGCATAAGCGATGATCGACGGCGTGGTACGCGCGCCTTCAGCGTTCTCGATAACTTTGGCCTTGCCGTTTTCCAGCACGGAGACGCACGAGTTGGTGGTCCCCAGGTCGATGCCGATAATCTTGCCCATGTTAACTCTCCCGGAACTTGGATTTTGTTGCCGCAGCAGTGGTGGCTAACTGCGGTAGCACTTAAACGCTTGACTTAATAGATGGGGCCGCTACGACCGATTTCAAGCCTGCTCATCAATAGAAGGCGAAACCGGTGCTGGCGTCTTGCTGACCACGACCATGGCCGGGCGCAACAGACGACCGTTGAGCAGGTAACCCTTCTGGAAAACCTTCAGGACGCTGTTTGGCTCGACGTCGGCACTTTCCTGCATCGCCATGGCCTGATGGTGCTCGGCATTGAAGGGTTCGCCATGCGGATCGAGGGCTTCGAGCTGATAACGCTTGAGGGTGTCCTGGAACATTTTCAGGGTCAGCTCGATGCCTTCACGCATCGGACGGATGTTTTCGTCATCCGGGTTGGACAGTTCCAGGCCGCGCTCCAGGCTGTCGATGATCGGCAGCAGGTCGCCAGCGAAACGCTCCAAGGCAAATTTATGAGCCTTCTCTACATCTTGCTCGGCGCGACGGCGGACATTCTGCAGGTCGGCTGCTACACGCAACGCCTGATCCTGCGCACCGGCCAGTTGCTCTTCGAGCACTTGTACACGTGCCGCCAGGTCTTCACCGGAATCCTGGGAAGCCTGGTTGGCGTCTAGATTTTGCGTATCCTGCGTCTGTTCGTCAGCCATAGATTTCTCCTCTCAACTTCGTCCGCGAGCTCGACTCGCGCTTCTGCCCCGGTATATGGGGTCGGGTTTTCCAGCTTCAAGGGCCATCTGACGAATTAACCTTACAAAAAACAGCTGCATAGTCATTCCTCGAAGCGCTAAGAAAATCCTCCGCCCAAGCAAATCGAGCTAAGCGAGGGCATTGTCAGGCCGAAACAAAACACTGTATAAATAACCAGACCTAAAGCCTGGGAGCGGCCTTATGCTGGTGCACCTGTCCGTACACAACTACGCCATCGTCGAACATCTCGACCTCGAACTTGACCGAGGCATGAGCGTGATCACCGGTGAAACCGGCGCGGGCAAGTCGATCATGCTCGATGCCCTGGGCCTGACGCTGGGCGACCGCGCCGACAGTGGCGTAGTGCGCCCCGGAGCAGACAAGGCCGACATCCTGGCGACGTTCGACCTGGTCGACATCCCCGAGGCCAGCGCCTGGCTGGCCGAGCGCGACCTGGACACCGATGGCCTGTGCATCCTTCGCCGGGTTATCACCGCCGAAGGCCGTTCCCGAGGCTATATCAACGGCACGCCCTGCCCCTTGGGCGATCTCAAGGCCCTTGGCGAACTGCTGATCGACATCCACAGCCAGCATGAACACCAATCCCTGCTCAAGACCGACACCCACCGCCGCTTGCTGGATGAGTATGCCGGCGCCACGGACCTGGCCCGACAGGTCCAACTGGCGGCCCAACGCTGGCGCCAGACCCGGCAGGAACTGGATCGACTCTCCAACTCCGGCGACGAACAACGCGCCCGTCACCAGTTGCTGAGCTACCAGCTCGAAGAGCTGGAGAACCTGGCCCTGGGTGAAAATGAACTGGAAGAGCTGGAGCAGGAACACAAGAACCTGACCAACGCCGAAACCCTGCTGGGTATCTGCCGCCAAGTGGTCGAGCAATGCAGCGAGAGCGATTCGGGCAATGTGCTCAATGCACTGACAGCGAGCCTGAACCGACTCTCCAGCGTGAACAATTCGGTGGGCGCCTTGAACGAAGCGACCAACCTGCTGACGAGTGCGCAGATCCAGGTCGAAGAGGCCGTCGGGGAGCTGAATCGCTTCCTCGATCATTTCGATGCCGACCCGGCACGCCTGCAATACCTGGAAGAACGCCTGGACACCATCTATACGCTGGCGCGCAAGCACCGCATCCAACCGACCGATGTTGCCGAGCTCCAGCAGCGGCTACTGGACGAACTGGAAACCCTGAACGCCAACGATGAATCCATCGAACGCCTGGGGGACGAACTGGCTTCTTATGCCCGTCATTATCAGGAAAAGGCCAAGGAACTCAGTGAACTGCGCCGGCAGGCCGCAACAGGGCTGGCCTGCGCCGTTGAGCAGGAAATCCAGCGCCTGGGCATGCCCGGCGGGCGCTTCACCATCGAATTGCGCCCCAATGCCGGCGACGAGCTCCAGCCCAATGGACTTGAGCAAGTGGAATTGCTGGTCAGCGCCAACCCCGGACAACCACTCAAGGCCCTGGCCAATGTCGCCTCCGGCGGCGAATTGTCACGAATCAGCCTGGCTATCCAGGTCATCACCGCACAGACCTCTCGCGTGCCGACGCTGGTATTCGACGAAGTGGACGTAGGCATCGGCGGCCCAACCGCGGAAATTGTCGGCCAACTGCTGCGCCGACTGGGTGAGCGTGGCCAAGTGCTGACGGTTACCCACCTGCCCCAAGTCGCCGCCCAGGGACACCAGCATTTGTTCGTGCACAAAGTGCGTGGCGAGGACGCCACCCGCACCGCTGTGTCCAAACTCAACAAAAATGAGCGCGTGGAAGAGGTGGCGCGAATGCTCGGAGGTATCGACCTCACCAAGGAATCCCTGGCCCACGCGAAAAAAATGGTCGTTACCGCGAAAATCTGAGAACGGTAGAAAGCACGAAGGCGACCCTGGGGGCGCCTTCGTTCGTTTCGCGAACCTTAAGTCCGCGCGACATGCTTACTTTTTCTTGCGTACGTACAGCACGAGATTGTGATCAACCATCTCGAAGCCATACTTGTCGACGATTGCTTTCTGCAGCCGCTCGATTTCTTCGTCGAAGAATTCGATCACTTCACTGGTCTCGACGTTGACCATATGGTCGTGATGCTTGCCGTCGTCCAGCTCGAAGACCGCGTGGCCTCCGTCGAAGTTGTGCCGCACCACAAGGCCAGCTGCCTCGAACTGGGTCAGAACACGGTAAACCGTGGCCAGACCGACGTCCTCACCAGCCTCCATAAGCGCCTTGTAGACATCCTCGGCACTCATGTGGCGTTGCTCGGCGGAATCGAGCATTTGTAGAATCTTGACCCTTGGCAGGGTCACTTTGAGGCCGGCTTTGCGTAGTTCGCTATTTTCAACCATGGTCAGCTTTCTCGCGATGCTGCTTCGCAGCTTCTCTTAATGCGGGTATGATCGGCGTTTACGTTGTCCCAGCCAAGATAGTGGAAGTCGCCCACCGATGCAAAACACCAAGCTCTTGCTAACCAGTTTCACCTTTGTGGGACTGCTCGCACTCGCCGGTTGTTCATTCCCCGGGGTTTACAAAATCGACATCCAGCAGGGCAATGTCGTCACGCAGGACATGATAGACCAGTTACGCCCGGGAATGACCCGTCGGCAAGTACGGTTTATCATGGGTAACCCTCTGTTGACCGACACGTTCCACGCCGATCGCTGGGATTATCTGTACAGCTTGCAGCCAGGCGGCGGCGAGCGCCAACAGGAACGCATCAGCGTTATCTTCAACTCTAACGACCAACTCGTCAGCCTGTCGGGCGATTTCATGCCCGGCGTGAGCCGCGACGAGGCCATCATGGGCAAGGATAGCGGCACTACCGTTACCGATCCGACCCAGAACGCCGAACAGCCGAAACCGGAAAAACCGGCCAAGCCAGGTTCGTTGCTGGACCAGATCCAGAAGGACGTGGACAAAGTCGAGACCGTACCAGTCCCGACGCCAGAGCCCCTGGATACTTCGCCGCAATAAGTCGCAACATGAAAAAACCCGGCATGCCGGGTTTTTTATTGCCTGCGATTCAAGCGAGTTACTGATCGGATTGGCGCGCTTGAGCAGCCTTGGCCGCCCGCAATCGACGAATTTCTTTAGGATCGGCCAGCAAAGGTCGATAAATCTCCAGCCGATCACCCGCCTGGACCACCTGCCGATCAGGATCGGTGACCACTTTGCCAAAAATCCCCACCGGGCAGGTCGCCAGATCCAGTTCCGGGAACGCATCGGTAATGCCCGATGCCTTCAGCGCCGCGCGAACACTCGTGCCTTGCTGCACGGAAAATGTGCGCAGGACCTGGCGGTCGACGCTGGCATACACCACTTCTATCTCAATCAACGCTTGAGCTCGGCATTCTGCTTGGCCCGCTGGCAGAACGCGTCGACCAGGGTATTGGCGGCCTGATTGAACAGCGGCCCCAACGTCGCTCGCACCAATGGGCCGGCGTAGTCGAACGACAGGTCCAGGCTGATCTTGCAGGCCTTATCGCCCAGCGGCTTGAACACCCAGACGCCGTGGAGCTGATTGAAGGGCCCCTCTTCCAGGTTCATCTCGATGGATTGCCCTGGCACCAGCGTATTGCGCGTGACGAAACGCTGGCTCAAGCCGCTCTTGGCAATGTTGAGGCTGGCGCGCATATGAATTTCAGAGCTCTCCAGCACCTCGGCGGATGCGCACCACGGCAGGAACTCCGGGTAGCTCGCCACATCGTTGACCAGGTCGTACAGCGCCTGCGCCGGGTAGGGCAGCAAGGCCGAGCGTTGAATATGTGTCGTCATGTAAGCGTCACTTCCACAGCTGGGCGGCAAACACTACGAGAATGCCGATGGGCGCCACATAGCGCATCAAGAACAGGCTCAAGGCAAACAAAACCGGGCTGCGCAGCGACAATTCATCACGCACCGCTTCACGCCCCATGACCCATCCTGCAAACACCACGAAACACAAACCACCCAATGGCAGCATGATCCGTGATGTGAAGAAATCAATCACGCCGAAGAAATCCAGTCCTCCGGTTGCGCCCCACTGGTAGAGATGAAACAACCCGCCTTCGTTCACGAAAAACTTCGCTTGCTTCCATATATTGAAGGAAAACACCGTGCCCAGGCCGACAAACCAGCAGGTGAAAGCCAGCCAGAAGGTCACCCAGGCGCGGCTGATGCGGGTCCGTTCAACCAAGTAGGCCACCATGGGTTCCAGCAGGGAAATGGCCGAGCTCCAGGCCGCGATGGCCACCAGGACAAAAAACACCACGCCCATCAATTGGCCGAAGGCCATGCTGCCGAAGGCAAAGGGCAGGCTGACAAACATCAACCCCGGCCCCTCGCTCGGGTTCAGGCCAGCGGCGAACACAATCGGAAACAATGCCACGCCCGCCAACAGCGACACGAAGGTATCCAGCAGTGCCACGCCAAAGACGGTCCGGGTCAAGGATGCGTTCTTGGGCATGTAGGCGCCGTAGATCATGATCGAGCCGACCCCGACGCTCAGGGAGAAAAACGCGTGTCCCATCGCCGGTAACAGGCCATCCAGGACTTTCTCTGGCTGGAAGTCGAACATGAAGTGCACGCCTTCCATGAAATGCCCGGTGGTCATGCTGTAGCCCAGCAGCACCAGGATCATCACGAACAGCAACGGCATCATGATCCGCAGGCTGCGCTCAAGCCCGGCGACCACGCCCCGGGCAATCACCACCGCCGAGAGCACCATGAAGATCGTGTGCCAGAGGGTCAGCCTCCAGGGATCGGAGATCACGTTGCCGAAGTAGGCGCCCACCTGATCCGGCGTGGCCCCCTGGAAGTCCCCGCGCCCCATGTCGATGATGTAGTCCAGCGACCAGCCACCGACCACGCTATAGAAAGACAGGATCAACAGCGCCGTGATCATCCCGGCGAAGGCGCCCCACGACCATTTGGTCGAATGCCCCGCTTCCACCGCCAGCACCTTCAGGGCATTGGCCGGGCTTTGCCGGGCCCGACGACCAATCAGGGTTTCAGCCAGCATCACCGGAGCGCCGATGAGCGCAATGCACGCCAGGAACATCAGTACGAAGGCGCCGCCACCGTAGACGCCGACCATGTACGGAAACTTCCAGATACTACCCAGCCCCACGGCAGAACCGGTCGCCGCGAGTATGAAGACCCAACGGCTAGCCCAACTGCCGTGGACAGAAACCTTGTCTGTCGACATCGTGATCACGCCCAAGCGTTCAAAAAAGAGGCCGCATTGTCCGGGATTCACTCAACGTGCTCAAGCACGCAGCTTCACCGTAGCCGACACGCACGCAACTGCCTATAATGCCGCCCCTATGGCTAAACAGAAGAAACACCCCACAGGGACCATCGCGCAAAATAAAAAGGCGCGACACGATTACTTCATCGAACAGCGTTTCGAGGCTGGCATGGTCCTGGCCGGTTGGGAAGTAAAGAGCTTGCGTGCCGGCAAGGCGCAGCTGGTTGACAGTTATGTGCTGCTCAAGGACGGCGAAGCCTGGCTGCTGGGCAGTCATATCACGCCGCTGACAACCGCCAGCACCCACGTGATCGCCGATCCGGTGCGCTCGCGCAAGCTGCTGCTCAACAAGCGCGAGCTGGAAAAACTCTTCGCGTCCGTGCAGCAGAAAGGCTACGCCTGCGTCTGTACGTCACTGTACTGGAGCAAGCACTTGATCAAGTGCGAAATTGCCCTGGGCAAGGGCAAGAAGGAATACGACAAGCGCGATACCGAACGCGAACGCGACGCCGGTCGCGAGTTGCAGCGCGCGGTGCGCAACAAGGGTAAGGAAGACTAGCCCGCTCTACCGCATCCAGTGTGGGAGCGAGCCTGCTCGCGATGACGGTGTCACATCCGACATTGATGTGCCAGACACACCGCTTCGCGAGCAGGCTCGCTCCCACAGGTTCCGCATTCACTCCAAGAACCCACAGCTACATGCCTTTACGCCGCTCCGCCCGCGCCACCCGCTGCACCTCCTGGCGCACCTCTTCCAAGACTTCCTGCACATACAAGATATGCCGGCTCGACACTTCCCGAGCCAGCTCGGCGTGCCCATCCATAATGGCTTGATACAATTCCCGATGCTGGCTGATCAGCATGTCGCGGGTTTCACTGCGCTGCTTGTACATGCCGCCGATGTTGGTCACCACGTTGCGCTTGAGCAGGTCGAACAACCCACGAATGGTGTGCAACAACACCGCATTGTGACTGGCTTCAGCAATCGCCAAGTGAAACCGGGCATCCGCCGCGCCCTCCTCTGCCCGACTCACCTCTTCGTGGCGCGAATAACAATCCTGTAGCGCTTCGAACGCCGCCGTCAGCCGCTCGCGGTCCACATCCGTGGCCCGCAGTGCTGCGTAGTACGCGCAGGAGGCTTCCAGCGTATGGCGAAACTCCAGCAAGTCACGCTGCGCCTCGGGGTTGCTCTCCAGCAATTGCAACAGCGGATCACTGAACGTCGAGCCCAGCGACTCCACCACATAATTGCCGCCGCCCTGGCGACTGACCAGCAGGCCCTTGGCCGCCAGTTTCTGGATCGCCTCGCGCAACGAAGGGCGTGACACGCCGAACTGTTCAGCCAGAGCCCGCTCAGCCGGCAACCGCTCACCGGACTTCAACGTACCCTCGAGGATCATTCCTTCAAGCCGCTCGACAATATCGTCAGACAAACGGCGCTGACGAATCTGATCAAACCCCATAACTCGATTCTCCACGATCCCGACGGCTCGCCGGGCTCTCTATTCTGGCCCATCCGGGGCTTATCCACACCCATCAAAAACCGTTTGCATCAACGGATCAGATGCCGTCTGCACCGTTTATTCGACGAAAGTTTCAGGGCGGCAAATTGACACACGACAACCAAGGCTTTTACCCTAGCCAACAGCGATTGTAAATTGGTATTACCAATTAACCAAAAACGCTGGCAGTGCCTGACCAACAACAATTAGGGGCCCACCCACTATGCAAACCTGGCAACAGCTCTACAGCCCGCTCGGCAGCCTTGGCTTGTCCGCACTCGCGGCCGTCATTCCCATCGTATTTTTCTTCCTGGCCCTGGCGGTGTTTCGCCTCAAGGGGCACGTGGCCGGCAGCATCACCCTGGCCCTGGCCATTGCCGTGGCGATTTTCGCGTTCAACATGCCTGCGGACATGGCGTTTGCCGCCGCCGGCTATGGTTTTGCCTATGGCCTGTGGCCCATCGCCTGGATCATTGTCGCCGCCGTGTTCCTCTACAAACTGACGGTCAAGAGTGGTCAGTTCGAGGTGATTCGCAGCTCGGTGCTGTCGATTACCGATGACCAACGCCTGCAAGTGCTGTTGATCGGCTTTTGCTTCGGCGCGTTCCTGGAAGGCGCCGCCGGTTTCGGTGCTCCGGTGGCAATCACTGCCGCCCTGCTGGTCGGCCTGGGTTTCAACCCCCTGTACGCCGCGGGCCTGTGCCTGATCGCCAACACTGCCCCGGTAGCGTTTGGCGCGCTGGGTATTCCAATTATCGTGGCCGGCCAGGTCACCGGGATCGACGCCTTCAAGATCGGCGCCATGACCGGTCGCCAACTGCCCTTGCTATCGCTGTTCGTGCCGTTCTGGCTGGTGTTCATGATGGACGGCCTGCGCGGCGTGCGGGAAACCTGGCCAGCCGCGCTGGTGGCAGGCTTGAGCTTCGCCATTACCCAATACTTCACGTCCAACTTCATTGGCCCGGAACTGCCGGACATCACCTCGGCCCTGGCCAGCCTGATTTCCCTGACCCTGTTCCTGAAAGTCTGGCAGCCCAAGCGCACCGCGGGCGCCCAGATTGCCGGCGCCACTTCCAGCGCAGCGGTTACCGCCAGCGTCGGCGGTTTCGGCCAACCGCGCAGCACCGTGGCTTCGCCCTACAGCCTGGGGGAAATTATCAAGGCCTGGTCGCCGTTCCTGATCCTGACCGTGCTGGTGACGATCTGGACCCTGAAACCGTTCAAGGCGATGTTCGCCGCTGGCGGGTCCATGTACGGCTGGGTGTTCAACTTCGCCATCCCGCACCTGGACCAGATGGTGATCAAGGTCGCACCCATCGTGATCAACCCCACCGCCATTCCGGCCGTGTTCAAGCTTGACCCGATTTCCGCGACCGGCACGGCGATTTTCTTCTCCGCGCTGATCTCGATGCTGGTGCTGAAGATCAACATCAAAACTGGTCTTACCACTTTTAAAGAGACCTTTTTCGAACTGCGCTGGCCGATCCTGTCCATCGGTATGGTGCTGGCGTTCGCCTTCGTTACCAACTTCTCGGGCATGTCGTCGACCATGGCCCTGGTGCTGGCTGGAACAGGCGCGGCGTTCCCGTTCTTCTCGCCGTTCCTGGGTTGGCTGGGTGTGTTCCTGACCGGTTCCGATACTTCGTCCAACGCCCTGTTCAGCTCGCTGCAAGCCACCACCGCGCACCAACTCGGCGTCAACGACACCTTGCTCGTCGCGGCGAACACCAGTGGCGGCGTGACCGGCAAGATGATTTCGCCACAATCGATTGCAGTGGCCTGCGCGGCTACCGGGCTGGTGGGCAAGGAATCGGATCTGTTCCGTTTCACCCTCAAACACAGCCTATTCTTTGCAACGATTGTCGGCCTGATCACGTTGGCACAGGCCTACTGGTTCACCGGCATGCTGGTTCATTAAGTCATACACGCAATACTGGAAAAACCGACGCCGAACCGTGATTCGGCGTCTGCTATTCACAACCGGGTCTGCAAGGCTGCTGAAAGATTTCCTGGCTATATTCAGCAGCCTCAGCGGACGGATAACCGGGACCACCCGGAGACACGCCTGATGAGCGAGCTTTTTTACAACGCCGTACCCAACGCGACCCGCGTCGCCCCGCCATTGCCCGAGCCTCGGCAGTACCCCAGCGAGAAACCTCGTCGGGTCTACCTGTTCGGAACGTGCGTGGTGGACCTGTTCTATCCCGAAGCGGGGATGGATGCGATTCATCTGCTGGAGCGCGAAGGGATCCGGGTGGACTACCCGCAAGGGCAAAGTTGCTGCGGCCAACCGGCCTACACCTCGGGCTACACCGAGCAGGCGCGGACGGTGGCGCGGGCGCAACTGGCCTTGTTTGCCGAAGATTATCCGGTGGTGGTGCCCTCGGGTTCCTGCGCCGGCATGCTACGCGAGCATTACGCCGACTTGTTCAAGGACGAGCCGGAGACGCTCAAGCAGGTCCAGGCCCTGGCGGCGCGGACCTATGAACTGGCCGAATTCCTGCTGTTTGTCTGCAAGGTGCAGCTGCAGGACAGCGGCAAGCCGGTAAAAATCGCGCTGCACACGTCCTGCTCGGCACGGCGTGAAATGAACACCCACCTGCACGGTCGCGCATTGCTCGCGCAGTTGTGCAATGTGGAACGCGTCGAGCACAGCCACGAAAGTGAATGCTGTGGTTTTGGTGGGACGTTCAGCGTGCGCATGCCGGATATTTCCGGTGCGATGGTGGCCGACAAGACCCGAGCGCTGAAGGAATCCGGCGCACATCAGGTCGTCAGCGCCGACTGCGGTTGCTTGATGAACATCAACGGCGCGCTGGAAAAACAGCAGGAGGCGTTACGCGGCCAGCATCTGGCGAGTTTCCTCTGGCAGCGTACCGGAGGTGCCGCATGAGCACGCCGACGCTGATCCCGACCATTGAGGTGCAGGAAGATTTTCGCGCCCGGGCCCACAAGGCTTTGGACGACACGCAACTGCGAAACAACTTTCGCAGCGCGATGGATTCACTGATGACCAAGCGGGCAACGTCCTTCAGCGATGCCCACGAAAGAGAACACCTGCGGGTGCTGGGCAATGCGGTCCGCGCCCGCGCGTTATCCAAGCTGCCCGACCTGCTCGAGCAACTTGAAACCAACCTGACCCGCAACGGTGTGAACGTGCACTGGGCGGAGACGGTGGACGAGGCCAATGGCATCGTCCTCTCGATCATCCGGGCTCACGAGGCGCGGCAAGTGATCAAGGGCAAATCGATGGTCAGCGAAGAGATGGAGATGAACCATTTCCTCGAGGCTCGGGACATTGAATGTCTCGAGTCCGACATGGGGGAGTACATCGTCCAGCTCGATCACGAGAAGCCTTCACACATCATTATGCCGGCGATCCACAAGAACGCCGGTCAGGTCGCGTCCTTGTTCCACGACAAACTCGGCGTGGAGTACACCAAGGACGTTGACCAACTCATTCAGATCGGTCGCAAGGTATTGCGGCAGAAATTCTTCGAAGCCGACATCGGCGTCTCCGGCGTCAACTTCGCCGTCGCCGAAACCGGCACGCTGCTGCTGGTGGAAAACGAAGGCAACGGGCGGATGTCCACCACCGTACCGCCGGTGCACATCGCCGTGACCGGCATCGAAAAAGTCGTGGAAAACCTGCGCGATGTCGTGCCACTGCTTTCACTGCTGACCCGCTCGGCCCTCGGCCAGCCGATCACCACTTACGTCAACATGATCTCCGGCCCACGCAAGCCTGACGAACTCGACGGCCCTCAGGAAGTTCACCTGGTGCTGCTGGACAACGGTCGTAGCCAGGCGTTTGCCGACAGCGAATTGCGCCAGACCCTGAACTGCATCCGCTGCGGTGCCTGTATGAATCATTGCCCGGTCTATACCCGAATCGGCGGTCATGCCTACGGCGAGGTGTACCCGGGGCCTATCGGAAAAATCATTACGCCGCACATGGTCGGCCTGGCCAAGGTGCCGGACCACCCGAGCACGTCTTCACTGTGCGGCGCTTGCGGTGAAGTGTGCCCGGTAAAAATTCCAATCCCGGCTTTGCTGCGGCGGCTGCGGGAAGAAAACGTCAAGGCGCCGGACAGCCCCAACCAAGTGATGCGCGGCCAGGGCAGCAAATACTCGCCCAAGGAACGCTTCATCTGGAATGCCTGGGCCCGGCTCAACAGTTCGCCGCGGCTGTATCGGCTGTTCGGTTTCCTCGCCACGCGCCTGCGTGCCCTGACGCCTAAAAACGTCGGCCCGTGGACCCAGAACCACAGCGCCCCCAAACCCGCCGCCCGCTCATTGCATGACCTGGCCCGCGAACACCTGAACCAGCAGGGAGACCGTTGATGAGCGCCAAGGACAATATCCTCGCCAAGCTGCGTAAAAGCCTGACAGGCGCCACACCGGTTGCCGACAACTTCGATGTCGACCTGGTGACGCAAACGTACCGCTATGCGCCCGAAGAACGTATCCCGCAATTGCGCAAGCTGATGGAGGCGGTGCACACCGAAATCCATCTGACGTCCGGTGACGACTGGCCCGCGCTGCTGGCGCAGTTGCTGCGTGACCGCCAGCTGCCGAGCCTGCTCATCGCCCCGACCACGCCGCACGGGCAAAAAATCACACAGTTCTGGGCGAACAATCCAGACCTGCCAGCACTCAAGGCCTACGACCGGCCAATAGAGGAATGGAAGGCCGAGTTATTCAATGACACCCCGGCCAGTCTGACCGGGACCCTCGGCGCCATCGCCGCTACCGGCAGCCTGATCCTCTGGCCTACGCGGGAAGAGCCGCGCCTGATGAGCCTGGTGCCACCGGTGCATTTCGCCCTGCTCAAGGCCAGCGAAATCCGCGACAACTTCTATGAGGTGCAGCAGGAATTCGAATGGGCCCAAGGCATGCCCACCAACGCCCTGCTGGTGTCCGGCCCGTCCAAGACCGCCGACATCGAACAAGTCCTGGCCTATGGCGCCCATGGTCCGAAGGATCTGGTGGTTTTGATTCTGGAGGACCAATGACCCTTCCGGCCTCTTTCCTGCGTGACGTACAGCAACTGATTCCGCAAAAACGACGTTTCGACGATCCGCTGTCGACCTTGGCCTTCGGCACCGACGCCAGTTTCTATCGGCTGATTCCGAAACTGGTGGTACGGGTCGAGTCCGAAGATGAAGTGATCGCCCTGCTGAAACTGGCCCAACGGGACCAGGTCCCGGTCACCTTCCGCGCCGCCGGCACCAGCCTGTCCGGACAAGCCATCAGCGACTCGGTGCTGATTGTGCTTGGGGATAACTGGAACGGCCGCGAGATTCGCGAACAAGGTACACAGATTCGCTTGCAACCCGGCGTGATCGGTGCCCAGGCCAACGCCTGGCTGGCACCGTTCGGGCGCAAGATCGGCCCTGATCCAGCCTCGATCAACGCCTGCAAGATCGGCGGTATTGTCGCCAACAACGCCAGTGGCATGTGCTGCGGCACCGCGCAGAACACCTATCACACCTTGGCCGGCATCCGCCTGGTACTGGCCGATGGCACGCGTCTGGACACCGAAGACGACGCCAGCGTGGCGGCTTTTCGTACAAGCCATGGCGAACTGCTGGAACGCCTGGCCAATCTGGGTCGCGAAACCCGCGCCAACACCGAACTGGCTGCGCGAATTCGCCACAAATACCGTCTGAAAAATACCACCGGCCTGTCACTCAATGCCCTGGTGGATTTCGACGAGCCTGTGGATATCTTGAGCCACCTGCTGGTGGGCTCCGAAGGCACCCTGGGTTTCATCAGCGCGGTGACCTACAACACCGTCATCGACCATCCGAACAAAGCCTCGGCGCTGATTGTGTTCCCGGATGTGGAAACCTGCTGCAACGCCGTCACCGTGCTGAAGAGCCAGCCCGTCTCGGCCGTGGAACTGCTGGACCGCCGCAGCCTGCGCTCGGTGCAGGACAAGCCGGGCATGCCGGATTTCGTACAGCATCTGTCGATCAATGCCTGCGCCCTGCTGATCGAATCCCGAGCCGCCTCCTCGTCGTTGCTACAAGAGCAACTGACCCGAATCATGGCCTCGCTGGCCGGCTTCCCAGTGGAAAAACAGGTCGACTTTACCGAAGACCCACGGGAAAACGCCCGGCTCTGGGCGATCCGTAAAGACACCTTTCCAGCCGTGGGCGCCGTACGCAAAACCGGGACCACGGTCATCATCGAAGACGTGACCTTTCCGGTGGAGCAACTGGCCATCGGCGTAAACCGCCTGATCGAGCTGTTCGACAAACATCACTACGACGAAGCGATCCTTTTCGGACACGCACTGGAAGGCAATCTGCACTTCGTCTTCACCCAAGGCTTCAACAACCCTGAAGAAGTCGCACGCTACCAGGCGTTCATGGATGACGTGGCGCAATTGGTGGCGGTGGAATTCGGCGGTTCGCTGAAGGCCGAACACGGCACCGGGCGCAACATGGCTCCGTTCGTCGAGCTGGAATGGGGCAGCGACGCCTACCAGTTGATGTGGCAGCTCAAACGCCTGCTCGACCCCAAAGGCATCCTCAACCCGGACGTGGTGCTCAGCGAAGATCCGCAGATTCACCTCAAGCACCTCAAACCGCTGCCGGCCGCAGATGAGATTGTGGACAAGTGCATCGAGTGCGGCTTCTGTGAACCGGTGTGTCCATCCAAGGATCTGACCTTGAGCCCGCGCCAGCGCATCGTGATCTGGCGCGATATTCAGGCGAAGAAACGCGCCGGCACCGACACCAACGAACTGGAACGAGCCTACCAATACCAGGGCATCGATACCTGCGCCGCTACAGGCTTGTGTGCACAACGTTGCCCGGTAGGCATCAATACCGGCGAGCTGGTGAAAAAGCTCCGCAGCCGTGACGCGACAAGGACGAAAACTGCCGATTGGATTGAAGGAAATTTCACCACCACACTGCAAGGCGCACGCTTTGCCCTGCACGTCGCCAACGGTGCGCGCATGCTGCTGGGAGCGCCCCGCCTGGCGAAACTGTCGGCCTCATTGACGCGTCTATCCAAGGGCCAGGTTCCGCAGTGGACCAACGCCATGCCCCAGCCGGAAAAGGCCATCCGCGTAAGCATTGCCGTGTCGGACGAACGCCCGAGGGTGGTGTACCTGGCGGCGTGCGTGTCGCGGGTGATGGGCCCGGCGGCAGGGGATAAAGAGCAGATGTCGCTGTACGAAAAAACCCAACGACTGCTGGAAAAGGCCGGCTACCAGGTCATCTTTCCCGACAACGTGGACAGCCTCTGCTGCGGCCAACCTTTTGCATCCAAAGGCTACGTCGAACAGGCCGAGCACAAACGCCAGGAACTGATCGGCGCATTGCTGCATGCCAGCCGCGGCGGGCTCGATCCGATCTACTGCGACACCAGCCCCTGCACGTTGCGGCTGGTCCAGGACCTTGGCGATGTGCGCCTGGATCTGTACGACCCGGTGCGCTTCATTCGCACCCATCTGATGGATCGTCTCGACTTCACCCCCCAAGAAGCGCCCATCGCGGTGCACGTCACGTGCAGCACGCAGCACCTTGGCGAAAGCCAGGCGCTGATCGACCTGGCGCGCAAGTGCAGCAAGAACGTGGTCGTCCCGGAAGGCATTCACTGCTGCGGTTTCGCTGGCGACAAAGGCTTCACCACACCGGAGTTGAACGCCCATTCGCTGCGCACGCTCAAGGACGCGGTGCAGCATTGCAGCGAAGGAATTTCCACCAGCCGCACCTGTGAGATCGGTCTTACGCAGCACGGCGCCATTGACTACCACGGGCTGGTCTACTTAGTGGATCGGGTGACCCAGGCCAGGACGACCTAAAGAAAAATAGAACCCTGGCGCAGGGTCGCAGTCCACTGATCAAGTCCCGCAAATGCGGGACCGTCCCTAAATTGGTAGCCGTACTGATGGCCGGCGATGCCTGCCCTCGGTTCAAGGAGAGACACATGAAACGCTCTGTATTGCTAGGTCTGTTCGTCACTGCCTCCATGCTGGCGTCGTCCTCGTTTGCCGCTGGCGGCACCGAAGATCTCTGTGAGGCCAACCTGCAAACCATTGCCAACGCCAAAAACCAAATCAAGGCGCCGGACGTCAGTGCACGCGTTGAGGCCAGCGTCCAGCAAGCCAAGGCGTATCAAGCCCAGAACACCAAGGAAGGCACCGAAAAATGCATCTCCGAAACCACCCAGACCATCCAGGATATCCAGAAGGTCAGTAAAGACGGTAAAAACTCCTGACCGCCTCGGGCCAACCTTCGGGTTGGCCTCGGACGCGGATTGGCGTACACTGCAGATGCTTGCCGCTTCAATAGCTTCAAGAAGCGCCAGGCTCGGGGCCGTTTAGGATTCGACGCCGGTTGCGAAACTTTAGGTGCATGCCGAGTTGGTAACAGAACTCGTAAATCCACTGTTGCAACTTCCTATAGTTGCCAATGACGAAACCTACGGCCAGGAATACGCTATCGCTGCGTAAGCAGCCTTAGATCCTGAGCTTCTGGTACCTTCGGGTCCAGCAATCACCAGGGGATGTCTGTAAACCCAAAGTGATTGTCATATAGAACAGAATCGCCGTGCAGTACGTTGTGGACGAAGCGGCTAAAACTTACACAACTCGCCCAAAGCACCCTGCCCGTCGGGTCGCTGAGGGTTAACTTAATAGACACGGCTACGCATGTAGTACCGACAGCGGAGTACTGGCGGACGGGGGTTCAAATCCCCCCGGCTCCACCAAATAAGCTATACAAATCAGGCACTTAGCAGATAAAGCAAGTGCCTTTTTTGTGCCTGAATGGGCTGTTTTGGCTCGGGAATGCCAGCTTAATGACAGCTTTTATAGCGCGCCCTGTTCATCTCCTGGCTGGGCGCTCATCTACGATTGCGGATAGGCGCAGGGATATCGAAGCGATGATGGGTGTTGAAGTTTTCGAGAGTGCCTTCAACGAGCTAAGGGCGCGTTTCGCTGGCCTGACGAAGGATATATATCTGGTACCACGCGAGCAGATGAAGGAGGAAACTGACCTTCTACGACTGTGCGGAGTTGAGTACGACGAAAAGCTCTATTTCAACGATCAAGCGGCTGACTTGGCTACCTACAGAACCAGTGACGCCGGAGGCGTAACTATCAATTTTCTACGGGGCGGCAGTGGTCGTAGCGCGGTCTTCATTAACGAGAGCTGCATGCCTGAGGGTACCCGTGAGGATCTCATTTGGCTCTGGCGGTACAACTCGCTACATCACGAGCTGATGCATGCCCTTGATTTCAACAAGCAGAAAAATTTCAACACCTCTACACGAACGATGGATCTAGTAGGTGCTGAAGTCTTCGCCGATCAAAGAACCTTGCTGCACTTGAAATCCAAAATGTCCAACGGATTCATGAAAATTGCCTTGCAGCAATATGCCCAGAACGCCCAGACGATGGGCAAAAAGGTGGGCATTAGGACTCAGATCTACCAGCGTCTCCTAACCAAAATTGATCAGAAAACTATCAATTATTGGGCGACAATGGAAATCTAGCGGCACAGCTATTGATGCCCTGTACTCAACGACCGATGTTAAGAAACCCAGGGTTAGATACGATCGAGGATGCTACGTTTTTCGTTCTTACCATTAAACTCAGGCTGACTTGCATACGAGCTGGCAAGAAGATGATATTTCTAAAAAAAATTAGCACATTAATAGCGGCAATAGGCGTAGTTGGCTTATTCATAGGATTAGCCATTGACTTCCCAGACTTCCGCGAGAAGTACTTTTACAAGCACGGACTTTGGTCAGGAAAGTTCTCAACGACAACAGAGTACACCATAATCACTGGAGACTACCCAGAACCCCCAGCTGACCAGCCTCGCTTCGTCGTAAACATAGAGTCAGCCGAAGGTTCGGGATCTGTACATGGCGAAATGTTTTCAGAAGGAATTTGCAAATACAACCCTATATCTTGGTACTTCTACCTCGACAGCGACGCCCCTGGGTTACAAGGTTATGCAAGCCTGGGACATTCTAGGAAATTCATACTAAGTTACCTTCGGGATTCAAAAAAAGTTCCCATAGCCGAAATAAAAATCACCATATCAGAACCTCATGACTCACCTACAGCCATGGAAATAGAACCATTAGCAGTTGCGCCAGGACTTGAAATACCAGGAAAAATCATAGCTGGGAAAGATCTTGAAGCTTACAGTGACGACTACGATTTTCTTCAGGATTACTGCGGAAAAACAAGCCAGGAGTTTCATATAAAAATGATAGAAATGATTAAAGAAGAGCGCTTCAATGAGAAAAAGCGCAAGCTAGAACATAAAAAGATACAAGAAAAGGCCAGTGAGACTGAATCGCCACTGAATTCCTCTCCAAGCTCAGAAAATAGCGTTTCTCATACTCTACTGACGACAGCTGCATAGCGCTGCCGTGTCGGCGTTTAGGGTCATAGAACATCTCGATGTAATCGAAAATATCACTCCGGGCCTCGTCTCGTGTTGCGTAAATCCTTCGTCGGACTCGCTCCCGCTTCAACAGCTGGAAAAAGCTCTCGTCAACGGCATTGTCGTGGCAGTTTCCTCGACGGCTCATGCTGCTGATCAGATTGTTGGCTTTCAAAAAGCTTTGCCAATCTGGGCTACTGAATTGACTACCCTGGTCTCAATGAATCATCACTTGCTGCTGTGGCTTGCGGTGCCACACGGCCATCAGCAATGCGTCGATTGCCAAGTCGCTGCAGATCCTAGGCTTCATTGACCAGCCAATCACTTAGCGGGAGAAGCCCATCCGCGGCTTTCGTCTTTACCTCAACAACCGACGAAACGTTTTCCGTCGCTTTTCCGGTTTGAAAACGCGCCACAGCGGTCTGTCAGGGGTATTAAATCTGTGTCGGCTTACACACAGAGACCCACACATGCCGACACATGCCGACACATGCCCCAAGAAATACCTGATCAGTCACACCTCTCTGCAGCACTGCTTTGACAAGAGCCGCTCCGGCCTCGAAAAGCTGCGCGAAACCGATCCCAGCTTCCCTCGCCCCATCAAATTTGGCCCGAGCAAACAGGCTGGCGTTTACTTCGTCGTCGCGGAGGTGGAGGCCTGGCTGGAGAGTAAGATCAGCGAACGCGATGATGTCACTCAGGATCTCTTCAAGAGAGATGAAAAATGACCACACACGAGCAGATCCCGCCATTCTTGGCAGAGATGCCCGAGCCGGCACGTGCCTCATATCTGAGCCCAGGAATTGCGCCAAAGCCACTCCCGTGTGAATTAACGAGGGTCATGCCCTGGCATGACGAGCTACTGCCAGCCGATCTGCGGGAATATGTGCGTGATGTCGCTGAACGCACTCAGTGCCCGCCAGATTTTATTGGAGTCGCACTCGTGGTCGCTGTCAGCGCCGTGGTCGGGCGCAAATTTACCATCCACCCGAAACAGCACGATGATTGGATAGTCGTTCCCAACCAGTGGGGCGTCATCATTGGTCGGCCATCAGCGATGAAATCGCCAGCACTCAAACAGGCACTTCGCCCACTGCATGCCCTGGAATCCAGAGCGCGAGAACAGTACGGCCTGGCTGAGGCCGAGCACAAGGCCAGCAGCGAGCTGCTCGAAATGGAGCGCAACGCCGCCAAGGCCAAGGCAAAAAAACTTCTCGGTAGCGGCGACAAGAACGCAGCTTTGGCGGAACTGAACAGACTATCCAGCGACATGCAGGCTCCAGTCCTGCGCCGGTACATCATCAACGACTCAACTGTCGAGAAACTCGGCGAGCTGCTTAACGAAAACCCGAACGGCCTGCTGCTCGTGCGTGACGAGCTGGGGGGTTGGCTGGCGACGATACAGAGCGAGGACGGTTCTGTTGCGCGAGCGTTCTACCTGGAATGTTTCGATGGCAACGGCTCATTCACCTACGACCGCATTGGGCGCGGCACCATTTTCATTGAGTCATGCTGCTTATCCTTGATCGGCGGCGTTCAACCGTCACGAATCGCATCGCTGGTGCGCGCCGCGATCAGCGGTGAATTGGATGACGGCCTTATTCAGCGCCTGCAACTCGCCGTTTATCCCGACGATATCCGCGAATGGCGTCTGGTGGACCGCTGGCCGAACAAAGCCGCCACTGAGCGCGTGGATTGGGTTATCGACCAGCTCGACCAAATACCAGATGAGCCTCGTTCTGCACTCAGGTTCAGCCCGGAGGCACAGGAGATATTTAACGCTTGGTATACCCGTCACATGCGGGAAAGCCGTAGGGAAGAATTACATCCAGCATTGCAATCCCACTTCCTAAAAATACCGCAGACCATTGCCGGATTAGCACTTCTATTCGAGCTTATCGGCGGAGGACAGCAAGTGGTCAGTGCAGAGGCGGCTACCCGAGCAATCGGCTGGGCGGCCTACCTGATGAGCCATGCACAGCGGTTGTACGGTGCAGCAATTAACGCCCCACTACTGGGGGCCCGGTTGCTCCTAGAACGTCAGCTGAAATTACCCGAGCCGTTTACCGCACGAGAGGTGCGCCAGAAGGATTGGACGGGATTGGGCTCGCAGGACGCCGTGAATAACGCGCTCGCAGTGCTGGCTGAGCACGAATTCATCGTTGGCTACGAGGTGGCCGGAGAAAAAGGTGGCCGCCCATCGACACGCTATGTCTGGCGAAAAACGTAACTCCTACCCAGCTTTTTTATTAAAAAGGCTGACAGGGCGACCTACAAAACCTACGAAACCTAGTTCTGCAGGTTTTGTAGGTGGCCTTACCCTGGCTGGGAGGAGTTTTCTTCGCTCAAGTGGAGATAACTCTTTTTAGATGCTCGGGAGCTCGGCACAAGGTCTGTCTGTACCCGCTGCATACCTGGCAGTTTTATTCTGGCGTGCGGTAGAGTGCGTTTCTGCTAAGGAGCCGCGCTATTTCGGCCACCACCGCTGCACCATGTGAAAGGAGAGATATGTTGAAATGGATCAGCGCGCTTGAATTAGGGCAGTGGGCCGACACCCTCCAAGCCAAGGATAAAATGCCCGAACTGGTGGCTGACCTGATCTGGGCCACAACATTGAGGGTCAAGCGGCTTCGATTTCTGCAGGGTGACATGGGGCAAATCCGAGGGTTTGATGGCTACCTTGATGTCGATTCAACCTCTCCATTCGTGCCCGACGGAAAGTCGATTTGGGAATTCGGGACTAATGGCGCAGGCAAAACTAAGGCACAAGGTGACTATAACAAGCGCACCGCCGAGGTGGATGCAGAAACCCGTGCTCAGCACACCCTGGTCATCGTATCGCCAAGGACGTGGGACACGCCCAAGGTAAAGGTTGAGGACTGGCTTGATGAAAAGAACAACCAAGGGGATTGGAAGCGTGTCGTCTACCTTGATGGCCCGTTGCTGGAGGATTGGCTTGGGCAAAGTCCGGCTGTAGCATCCCGATGGGCCCGTTACCAGTTCAGGAGCGCACCACAACAAGGTGTGCTCAGCACGGAAGAGTTCTGGCAGTCCTTTTCCAACCGTTTTGATCCTGCACTGTCGGAAGACGTTCTGCTCGCAGGGCGTGAATCCCAGGCTGAAGATCTGCTGCGAAACCTGGCCCAGGGAAGTGGACGCTTGGCGTTTGCTGCGGACACTACCGATGAAGTCATCGCCTTTGCAGTCGCCGCTATTCGCAAGGCGCCCGAAACTGTGCGCAAACCGCTCGAAGCTCGCACCTTGGTTGTTGAGACAGAGGATGCAGCTAGGCACTTAGTCAACACGTGCAACCTTATCTATCTTCCCAGAAACGGTGCGCGCAGCTGCGTTGGACTCCTCAAGACTTCTGGCCCTACAGTGATAAGTGCCGGGGCGGATGACAAAAAGAGCGATCATGTCGAGCTGACGCGACCGACCAGCGCCCAACTTGGTAAAGCGTTCACCGGCATGGGGATGTCTGAAAGCGAAGGGTATGAAACTGCCCGCAAATGTGGTCGGAGCCTGGCGGTCCTGGCTCGACAGAAGCCTAGCGGTACCGCTGAGTTGCCAACATGGATCGGCGAGGCTGATGCATTAATACCAGCAATGCTTGCAGGAGCATGGGTCTGTGATATCGAACATGATCAACAAGTTCTCAGCTCGCTCAGCCAGAAACCTTATGACGAAACCGAGGATGAGCTGCTCAGATTCTTGGTCATGCAGGATTCGCCCATCGAACGCATTGAGAATTTGTGGGCGACAAAAGCCCCAGTAGATGCGTTCTTGCACCTTGCTCCTCGGGTCGGACGCAAGCACCTTGACCTATTCAAAGCGGCTTTGACCACTGTTTTCGAGTCGGCTGTGGCCTCGCATAAGCCTCCGACTGCAGACGAACCATTCGTATTGCGCAACAAGCGCGACCTGGAAACCTCGCACAGCGAACAACTCAGAAACGGATTGATGACCACGCTGCTACATATGGCAGTACTACATAAGCATGCTGGCTTCACGGTAGCGGGGGGTGATCCGCAAGCTTTTGTAGATGGCTTGGTTAGGTCGATTCACGGCCTGTCGACCAACCATACGTTGATGGCAAGCCTGAACCAAAATCTTGCGCTGCTTGCTGAGGCATCTCCTGGCCCTTTTCTTGAAGCCCTCGAGCGCCAGCTTGAGGGCGACTCGCCGTCAATCCGGCACATTTTCGACGAGCACCCCGGAATGCTCACACCAGTGACATACCACTGCGGTTTGTTGTGGGCACTGGAAGTAATCGCGTGGGATGCCTTTTATTTTCAGAGGGCCGTGCTGTGCCTTGCCAAGCTTGCCGCAATCGACCCGGGCGGCAAATTGAGCAACCGTCCTATCAACAGTCTGCGCGCAATCTTCCTCTCTTGGGTACCAAGTACATCTGTGGGAACAAAGCGTCGGTTGGCCGTTCTGCAGTCAACTGTGAAGGCTGTCCCGAGCATTGCTTGGCCGCTGCTCACTAGCTTGCTCCCCCGTTCAGGGGATACCAGCTCTCCAACCGAAAAACCGAAGTTTCGGGAATACGAGCAGGATCACGCTGAGACCCTGACTTATGGTCTGGTCTGGGAGAGTGAAGCCAAGATCATCGCACTGGCGATAGATGAAGCAGGTTCGATTGCGGAGCGCTGGGTTTCCTTGATTAACTCAATGCAGACCTTCCATGACGATCCTTTCGAGTCTGCTGTCGAACGGCTCGGTGAAGTGCTAAGCGCCGTCGACACTGACGACAGAACCCAAATCTGGAAAGCCCTGAATCTGGAGGTCAAGCATCACCAGAAATATTCGACCACAGATTGGGCGATGCCGAATGAGCGTATTGAGCTTTTGGCTGCCCTGGTCGACCGATATGCCCCTAAAGCATTAGTAGAGAACCACACTTGGTTGTTCGACGATTGGATGCCGCCTGTGGACGGCCTTGATGACGATGATGCTGACCCAACCAAGGTTGTGGAGGATGCCCGTCTGCAGGCTCTGAAGGCGGTGTATGAGGCGCTGGGCGTTCAGGGCATCTTGCAGATGACGAGCCGCGTCAAGATTCCGCACTCCGTGGTTTACTCCGCATTGCGTCTTGACATGTCTTACGACGAGCGCCTCGCGTTGTTCACTGGCCTGCTAAGTAGCGCAGTGCAGGAGCTAGAGTTTGCTGCTGGAGCAGTGATGTCGGATGGAATCACTCGCTTTTCAGATAAGTGGAAGCAGGCGGCGCGTTCGGCAGTACTGAGAGTCGGCCTAGGTTCTGATCGTGTAGTTAGAATGATCGAACGTATCCCGGAGAATATGCAGACATGGCTGTACATCGAGTCCTTCGGAGACGAGGTAACGAAAGCCTATTGGTCTCTGAAAACACCCTACCCGCTTGAAGTAAGCACCGATGAGCTGCTCCATGCAGTCCGCAAGTATCGAGAGGTTGGGCGTCCTGTCGCCGGCTTGAGCGCGGTATCCCGCAGACTCGGTGAGATTCCGACAGAGGATGTTGTAGCGCTGCTAATCGAGGGCGTTGAGGAGCAAAACTCCCAGCCTGGCGATCGTATGGCCACCAACTTCTTTGACATTGAGAAAGTCATTAGTGAGTTGGCCGACCGACCGGATACCACGCTGGAACAAATTGCGAGTCTTGAGTTTACCTACCTCCCGATGCTACGCAACGATCCAAAAGCCTTGCATAAAATGCTGCTTGAACAGCCCAGCTTCTTCATGGAAATGGTGTGTCAAGTGTTTAGAGCCAAGGACGAAAAACCAGTGGAGACTTCTGCATTGCAGAAAAGCCGAGCCACTAATGCTTATCGCTTATTGAAAAGCTTAAAGTCCTTGCCAGGTCAGTCTGATCAAGATGTCGACCAGGATGTGCTACTAGCCTGGTGTCTTGAGATCCAGCGCTTGGCAGCGGAGCAGAATCGTCAGGACATCACTGATCAATTGATCGGCCAAGTTTTGGCACATGCACCATTGAGCTCAAAGGATGGAGCATGGCCACATGAAGCAGTTAGACATGTCATCGAGACGCTTGCTTCTTCTCAGGTAGAACTCGGGATTCGCATCGAAAGATTCAATATGCGAGGTGTGTTTTGCAAAGCGATAGGGGAAGGCGGTGATCAGGAGAGGAGTTTGGCCCGTCAAGCACAAGAATGGGCTGATGCCTCGTTGGATTTCGCACGTACCAACACACTGCTTGAGGCCATCGCTCAGGCATGGCTGAAAGACGCTGAACGCGCAGATACGATGGCCAAGCAGGACGCTCTGCGTCATTGATTCGCGATATGCGCGCCGCCAGGCTTGGTTACGGATCCAGCCCCAGTCGAGGCGGATTGCTTCATCGCCTATGACTTGCGGGAGGACATAGCACGACACCACGTGCTCGACCTCGGTTCTCCTCGGGCAACCAAGGCTGCAGGCTGGTCAAGTGAGCACTCTTGGCCCGCCTCTACCTATTGACCCATACGGCGTTCAAGGATGCAGTCCTAGGTCGTCATCTGCTGCACATTCAGTGCACACGCCCTTTCGCTCAGCCCAGAGCGTCGTCATTTATCGACCATTTGTTGTCACAGTGCGCGCTGACGAATGCCTTCAGACTCTCTGTCGTCATCCGTCGTCGATACGCCGCTGTCATACAGCACATTGTAGCTGTGAAAGCCCCGTAGTCCCGGGACTGTAGCGACGACACTTCCTCACGACACCCCTTACCTGGGCGACAACACCCCTTTACAACACCCCTTAACCTGCACAAGACGCCCTGAAAAAACTGCAACCCAGCAACCATGCGGGTTGCAGCAGCAACACCTCTTCACGACACCTCTTACCTGGGCAACAACACCCCTTTACGACACCCCTTAACCTGTATAAGACGCCCTGAATAGCCTGAAACCCAGTAACCATGCGGGTTACAGCGGCAACACCCCTTCACCACACCCCTTCGGCAAAAATCGGCAGATTCCCTCTATGTGAGGTGAACCGTCAGACTCCCATAAGCAAGAGAGGTGGTGTGAGCATGTTTTTTGAACACGTGTCGCGCAGCGGATATGAGCGGTGCGCCGGTTGCTCTGGAATTTAATCAGCCAAGTGTCGGCGGAAAGGGATTTCAGGAGGAAGAAATCCTTGGGATTGGCACTGCAGGTGAGAAGCTGGATTCTGTGCAAATTTTCAGCCCAGAAGGAGCAAGACATGGACGCGATTGAGCTACTGGTTTACGCGCTCATTGGCGTAATCGGCACGTTGGGATTGGCGGCGGTGATTGGCTACAAGGTCGCGGATCATCTCGATAAAAAACATCACACCGACTGACCTTGCAGGCACCTGCAGGCCCGCATGGCGGTGGCTTGGGATTCACCAGCGCTCGGGTAATGTTCAGGCATGTGCCAAGTCCAGCAGGTTCACGCCATGAGCAAAGTTGAGTGCCAGTGCTGCAAGAAGATGATGGTTCCAAAGGTGATCACCAGCGCGCCGTTCTACATCAGCGGAGTACCCGTGGGCGGCCATGACCCGCAGTCGTCCGTATGCCCCTTCTGCCTGTCGCCGAAGTGGATGCTCACCGAACATCAGGCCCTGGCTGCCGGCAAGGCCAATGCCGAGTTCTACGGCCTTATGGTTCTAGCCCTGGTGAACATCGTTGCGTTCGTCCGTTTCGGCGAACTGGCGGGCGGTATAGCGCTTGCGGTGTCAGTCGCAACCGTTTTCATGCGCGCCAGGATGATTCGAGCCCTGCGCCGTCGCCTGGGCCGTTAAACGAGCCGGTTCACCCTTGGCTACCCAGGCGGCGAATACAGCCTGGGTAGAATTCGTACGGGTGTCACTGCTACTCGACAGCGCGTAAAACTGCGTCGCTACTTGGTCATTTGATCACGGATTTTAAGCCCTGTGGTGGTACTGCACACTGCATGGCGAGCTGTCAGGCCAACGCCGAGCAGCTCACCAACGCGCTGATGCAGCCCCTTTTCAGGCCGACCTTTTGTAGGCACCGAAGTTTTGCCCCTCCTAAGGGGAAGGTTGGCCGTTCGAACCGGCCCTGGGACACCATATATTACGGGCCTCTTAAGCCATATTCCCGATAGCATCATTTTTGGTGACAGCAGGGTGGCAGCAAGAGGCGAAAATAAACCCCGCATAGGTCAGCCTTGCGGGGTTTTTTTGTGGTTGTAATAGTCGCCATAAACAGGAGGCTTTATGAACATGGGTAGAAATGAGCTGTGCTGGTGTGGTTCGGGGAAGAAATTCAAGCGTTGTCATTTGGGACGCGCCGCTGCTGATCCCCTCAAGTCCTGGGACATAAGCTCTGCGCACCGGAAAAGCTTCTCTAAGCGGCTTTGCTCTGCTCCTGACTCATTCCATGATCAGTGCACAAGTACGATCGTTTCTGCTCATACAGTGCCCCGTTCGGGAAGCCTCAATCAGATCGCCGATGAGGGCCACGTACTCACATTCATTCCGACATTGGAAAGTTTGATCAAATACAAAGGGATCTTGCATCCCGAAAGAGTGGGCGTGCGGAAGGCTTCTACTTTCACTGGATTCTGCTCCAAGCACGACGATGAGCTATTTGGGCCTGTTGAAAAAGAGAAATTTTTCGGCACTCAAGAACAGTGCTTTTTGCTTGCCTATAGGGCCTACGCCAGAGAAATTTACACAAAGCGAGCAGCCGCCGATCAGAGCGTGCTGCATAAGGAAATGGATCGAGGAAAAACACCGGATCAACAATTCGAAATTCAAGCGTTCGCCTTCCTACACGGTGCAGGGATAAGAGCCGCATTGCGCGACATCAATCACCACAAGCCGCGCTTTGAAAAACATCTGCTTAGCTCTGACTTTGCTGGCGTCCGCTCCTACGTGATTGAGCTGGAAAACGCCCCGCCAGTAATGTGCAGCGCTACCTATGCACCAGATAAAGATTTTGAGGGTCAGCACCTGCAGGATATGGCTGACGTAGGTCTGATCCCAAATATGATGAGCGTTACATCGTTCTACGGCGGCGATAAGGGGCAAATCGTATTCACTTGGCTGCCTGATGATGATGAGACCTGCATTCCTCTCATCGAGAGCCTTGAGCGCGTTAAGGACGCGGATATATCTGCAAAAGTTGTTTCGTACCTATTCGATAATTTTGAAAACGTGCATGTATCTCCTATTTGGTGGGATTCTATCGGTCCGGACAACCAAGCTGCTTTGATCAATCGAATGACGGGCGAAGTAGGTGTCGCATTTGGCCTTATTCCGGCTGCGAAGCTGCCTTTCCGCATTTCTCCGTGGCCTATCACTAGGCGTTACAGGGTGGGCTGTTAAGGGTCGATTTAGGATCGGGCAGAGTCCCGAATTCGCAATACGGTGGTGGTCGAGCAGTTGGCGTGCCGTGCCGTTGCGCGAATCCCCAGGCCGGCGCCGAGCAGCTCGGCCACGCGCTTGTGCAGATCGGCGTCCACCGGGCGCCCCTGGTACTTGCCTGCCGCCTTGGCTTTCTCGATGCCCTGGGCCTGGCGGTCGCGGCGCTGCTCGTAATCCTTGCGCGCGATCGCGGCCATCATTTCCACCAGCATCGAGTTGATGGCCCCAAGCATCCGCCCGGTGAACTCGTCGCCCTTGGTGTCCTGCATTCCCTGGTGGCTGGTCGGCAGGTCGAGCGCGACGATGCGTAGGCCCTTGGAGTCGATAGCGGCCTTGAGCTTTTGCCAGTCTTCTACCGGCAGGCGGGAGAGACGGTCTATCGATTCCACCAGCAGAACGTCGCCCTTGCGCGCATCTTTCAGCAGGCGCAGCAGCTCCGGACGGTCGGCGGTGGCGCCGCTGGCGTTCTCCAGGTACACGCTGGCGATGACCTTGTTGTGGTCGCTGGCGAACTGCTCGAGCGAGGCGCGGGCGCGGCCGGCGTCTTGCTCGTCGGTGGAGGCTCGGAGGTATGCGCGAATGAACATCATGAGTGCCTGTATCAGTTAGGGCGTTCTACTAACACTGTTGCACTTTGGGTGTTACTTATCAAGAGAAAAGCTAAGATATGCGAAAATATGCGCGTATCAGCTCAGGCATACCCAATAAATCGCCGCAGGTTTGCGAAAACCCACGGCGATACAGTCCAGCAGATCTACTTCCCTACAAAGTAGAGTGCCCTGCCCTGATTGAAGATTGCTGCAGGGATCGAGTTTTTTCTCAGCCGCTGTCCAGGGTGGTAGATGTAGATCCACTCTGGCAGGTGTTGCGATGCAAGCAGCATGGCTTCCGAAGTCGTCATGTCGTTCTTGTAGGCATCAAGGGTGAACTGGTTGTTACGAATGAAGATCGGCCCGTAGCTGAAAGGCGATCTCAGAAAACTCGGCGATTTAGCAATCTCATCACTATATGGAATCGGCTTCTCCGCGTAGCTATCTGTCAGGGAGGCATAGCCGCGGGAATGGCCATCAGGATATTTACCTGTCTGCATTAGCAGCTTCGATAAGCCATTGGTAAAGACCTTCTTACGGGCCTCTTCGACCTTACGCAATACAAGAGCAGATGCCTCCTCCGGCGAGCTTGCCTGGTGCGCGGGCACCCACGCGACAACCTGGGTTGCGCGCGCCGGATTACTCGTCCCACCCAACAACATCAAACCCATGCCAATTCCCGCTGCTGCGCCACCACTCAGGCCTGTAGGTGGAGACGCAAAGCTAACCGCGCTTAACCCAGCGTCCCCGAGCCCTCCTCCAAAGCCCCTGGCTGGGCTCGTCCCTTCAACCACCCCTGCCAGCTCGATTGGAACGTCACGCTGCCCTGAAATCCCCATGGCGATCAGAACATGCATTGCATCCGACCATTTAGCCCTCGGAACATCCTTCGGTTCAGGAAGCTGCACCGTTCTAGCCCCCGGAGTGCCAGAGCACCCAACCAGAAGAGCTACTGTCGCTGCTAGCAAACCGATTCGGATCGCTGTTGATCTGTTACCCATGGCGCTACTCCCTGTTTTGATTGCCACAGATTACGAAAGCTTTCAGGAAACCCAACGGCATAAGCCTGTGAACTTGGCCGGCTTGGGATTTCCAAAGCCTGGCATAGCGTGTCATGCAACCTCATGCATGCGGAGCACCACCATGGAATTTCGTCACCTCGGTAATGGACAGACTTTCCCGCCTATAGCGCCGAATGGCCGGATTTACGCCGTACCTGTCACACAGGAAAACCATGTAGAAATTTTCTGCCTGAAGCCTGAAGGCATTGTTGGGAGAGGCGTTGCGGCCAACTGGGCTGAGATCATGGGGTTCTATTACAACGACGAGTCTTGGGAAATCATCCTGCGCAATTATACCGGGAGGGGAATGCGTTTCCTGCGGGGAGTGCCCTGCGGAATCGTCGAAGACGGTTGCGAAACCCTCAAAACAAATATCCAAGGGTTCGCAATTCCAGTCTGCGTAATGAACCGCATCGCATACGAGCAGAAAAGACTGCAGTAGACGTGAGATGACTCTAGAGCTTTACGTAGCTGCCTAACTCGCATGACGTTGCCGGGACTCATCCCCTGGCAGGGAATTTCCGCTTTTTGATTTCCGTCGCTTTTGTTGCTTGAAAACGAAACACACGCCTGGCCGCCGCCCATAGGCTGTATCCAAGTAGCTAAAGGGACTCGGGAATGAACCAAAACATAGTTAGCCGCTGCTTGCACAAGCAGGACAACTCCAAGAAATCACAAACCCTGATCAGTCAGGAATAACGTCAGATGCGCTACGTGACCGTCAGGAAATTCGCCAGCGAGTCTGGCTACACAGAGGACGCAATCCGCTCAAAGATCCGTGATGGTATCTGGCGGCTCGGTGAAATATGGATCAAGGCGCCGGATGGCCGGACGCTTCTCGATGTGGAGGGATATGAATCATGGGTAGAGGCGGGAGGGGAGTTCGGGCGGTCTCCGATACGAGTATCGAAATCACGTTCATGTATCGGGGCGTCAGGTGCCGTGAGCGGATCACACTCAAGCCCACCGCCACTAATCTGAAGAAGGCCGAGCAGCACAAGGCGGCGATCGAGCACGCAATATCAATCGGTACCTTTGACTACTCGGTGACGTTTCCCAGATCTGCTCGGGCTGCGAAGTTTGCGCCTGAGGCTTCCCGCGAAACTATCACCGGCTTTCTGACTAGGTGGTTAGCATCTAAGGAAAAACACATTGCAAGCAGCACCTTCGATGGCTATCGAAAGCTGGTTACGCTTCGCCTGATCCCCGCCCTGGGTGACACCATGCTGGTAGACCTGAAACGTAAGTCCGTACGCGACTGGCTCGACACACTTGAGGTGAGCAACAAGACGCTCAGCAACATCCAAAGCTGCCTGCGGTCTGCGCTAAATGACGCAACCGAGGAAGAGTTGATCGAACTGAACCCGCTCGCCGGCTGGACTTACTCCCGCAAGGCGGCACCACCGAAAGAGGATGACGTAGACCCGTTCAGCCCGGAGGAGCAAGAGGCAGTGCTGGGTGCCCTCTCCGGCCAGACGCGTAACATGATGCAGTTCGCGTTGTGGACCGGCCTGCGAACCAGTGAATTGGTTGCACTCGACTGGGGTGACATCGACTGGTTGCGCGAAGAGGTGACGGTGAGCCGGGCAATGACCCAGGCTTCACGCGGCAAAGCCGAGACAACGAAGACAGCTGCTGGGCGTCGCAGTGTGAAGCTGCTCAGGCCGGCTATGGAGGCGCTGAAAGCTCAGAAGGCGTGCACTTTCCTGGCTGACGCCGAAGTCTTTCAGAACCCGCGCACGCTGGAGCGCTGGGCGGGTGACGGGCCGATTAGGAAAACGATGTGGGTGCCGGCGATGAAGAAGGCCGGTGTTCGGTACCGGCGACCGTACCAGACCCGACACACCTATGCCTCGATGATGCTTTCTGCGGGTGAGCATCCAATGTGGGTGGCCAAGCAAATGGGACATACCGATTGGACGATGATTGCGCGAGTTTATGGTCGATGGATGCCGTCGGCAGATCAAAATGCCGGAAGCAAAGCTGAATCTCTTTGGGATAGAGTCGACAACTCACTATCCCATGCTGAGACTTTCGACAAGACGCAGACTAAGCAGGACGGCTGATTAGCTCAGTTTTGGCTTTCGCAGCAAACGTCTCATATGCAGCAATGTAGGCGTGGAAGTTTTTCTCTCCGGCGGGCTTCTTTTTTGGGTAGTCCTTTAAAAAACGTCCTACAGCCATACCCTGCCGTTCATTAATCGAAATACCACAACCTTCTAGGAGCTTCACAAACTTAGTCTGGGCGCTGCCTCCACTGTGAGCGAGTCGATTCCTTACAGTGTGGGCATCCATTAAGGCTTTATAGGCTATTGGCCCTATGTGGTTTCCTAAAGCCCCAAAAAAAGATTCTGCACCAAAGAGATTTTTCCCTCGCTGAGTCAGCATGGCCGGTGTGCCCCATCCCATCTTCCCATTCATTCCATTGTCAGCATCGCCCATCACGAAATCAGCTTGAGCGCGAGTTACTTTAAGCAGAAACCGAACTTCCGACTGAAACATCACCTTGGCGAAATCTTCAAACTTGGCTGCAATCTCAAAGAAAATAAATTGTGTCATATCTCTTGAATCAGGCTGGCTTATCCTGCGCGTTGCAATACCGTCATTAGCCAGCACGTAACCGTTCACGCAGATTTTTTCGTAAAGACTAATCGCCCGATGCAGGTCCTTGATGAATGCGTCTGACTGGTTGTCGATGAATTTTTGCGTAATCCGTGGAGGTGGCATTCGGGTTTTCATCCTTGGGTATGCTGATCGACCATACTCTCACAATGACAGCAATATGCCAGCAATCAGGCTGTAAGCCACAAACTGCAAGGGCTGGATGCGGGTTCAAATCCCCCCGGCTCACCACTTCATCATCTAAAGACGTCCACGGACGTCTTTTTTTGTGCCTGAAATCCAGTAAATACGGGGCTTTCAGCGCTACTGGAGGCTTTCCAGCGAGGGGCACAAGAGAGATACGGTGCCAAACAAAAGCACTGGCGCAATTCACTCTTGCATGGGGGCTCTACGCAAAATCAACATTGCAATGAAAACCGCACCGACGATCCCCACCGAGATCATCAATCCATGCTCGCTGATGTAGGACACTGTGGCCCCCGTGGCAATGGGGCCCAATACGCTACCCAAGGTGTAGAACATCGCAATGGCCGTCATGGCGGTGGACACTTGATGTTCTCCAACCCGGTCTCCCGCCTCGATCACTGCCAGGGTGTTCATGCCGCCAATGGCGCCGCCCCACAGGAACACGATAATCGTCGCCAACCAAGGAAGCGGCTGGCTGAACGGAATGGCCAAGGTGCCCAACAACAGTATCAAGCCGCAGACTAATTGGCCGACTTTGTACGAACTGCGGTCGGCCATCCAGCCGATTGGCAGTTGCAGGACGGTGCCGCCAATGCCGAACACCGATATCAGCAGGGTGGCGGCGGTCAACAGATAACCGGCCGAGAGGCTGTAGCCTGCAAGGAACGATACGGAGGAGGTTTCCGAAAAGCCTGCGATAAACGCGCCACACAGCGCCGTGGGGATGACGCTGAACAACTTGCCATGGCGTTTTTCCGCCGGGGTTTGCGGTCGCGTATCGTAGTCCTTGAGGGTCAAGGCCAGCGCGCCGGATAACAACACGATCACGGCACAGGCGTAGTAAGGCGCGGCACTCCCGACGCCGAACACAACCAACAGCAGCGGGCCAACAGCAATACCCAGGCCCATCAAGGTCTCATGAACTCCGATCGCACGCCCGCGCTCGTCTTTCGAGGCGACCGCGACGATCCACGTATCGCAGGCAATCCAGCGCAGGATCAAGCCAATACCGAGCACGAAGTTCAGCAAAAAAATCAGTACCAAATGGGAAGTCAAAGTCATACCGATCAGCGCAGCAATCGTCAGCGCTGCGCTGAGGATATTCGTCTTGACGAGCCCCAGACGGGCCAGCAAACGCGGAACCCATTTGTAGAGCAACAGGATCGCCAACCATGAGGCACTGACAATCACCCCGATCTTTGCCGGCTCGACGCCTTGTTGCTCCAGCGAAAGCGAGAGCAGCGGAGTGACGGTACCAATCTGCACGATCTGCGACAGGGCCGAGAGAGTGTTTATCTTGGTGAGCGCAAACCAGCGTCGTTTGTCGGTGTACTCAATACTGGCATTTTCCATTCGTGACCGACCTTGGCTAGACAGCGGTAAAGTGTTCGAACTGCCACGGGCAGAGCTCACCTTCGGGCTTGTGGAATAGAGCATTAATGGTGTCCAGAGGCGTCCAGTCGGTCTGGATGCCTTCGAGACTTCCGAGGAAGGGTAGAGCAATTTCCAGCACCCGACGATGATCCATCTGTTCCGGCTCGACGATCCCGCGGTCGGGGTTTTCGATGGCCCAGATAATGCCCGAGTACACACCGGCAGCCACTTGCAGGCTGGTGGCCGTGTTGAAGGGGGCAATCTGCCGCGCCTCGTCGATGCTCAGGATCGAACCGTACCAATAGGCGTTGAGGGCGTGCCCCATAAGCAACACGCCGAGCGCGTCGACACCACCTGGGGCAATCTCATCGTTCATGATCCGCTTACTGTCCTGGAGCTTCCAGCCCCTTCCTACATACTCGTGCACCGACAGTAGGGCATCGTCGCAAGGGTGGTAGGCGTAATGCACAGTTGGCCGGTACAGCAGCACGCTGCCATCCTTGACCGTCAAAAAGTCGGGAAGCGAAATGGCTTCGTTGTGGGTGATCAGCAGGCCAGTGCAGGGGCCGCCGTTGGGGGTCCAGGTTTTCACTGGCACCGAGGCACCGGGGCGCTCGAGGTAGATTGCGTTATTTGAGCCGAACGGGTGATGGCGAGCGAAGGGCGGCCAGGTTTTCTCGTGGGAACCCCAGCCCAGTTCCGCGGGCTGTCCGGCTTCGCTGACGAACCCGTCGACGGACCAGGTGTTGACGAACTCGTCATCAGACTTGATGCGTGACGAGCGCTGAGTGTCGCGTTCAGCGATGTGTATCACCTTTACGTTCAGCGCCATCGCCAGTTCGCCCCAGGCCAAGCGACCCTGGGCCTCAGGCACGGCCACGCCGAGTTTCGCAGCGAGTTGCAGCAAGGCCGATTTGACGAAATGCGAGACCAGGCCCGGGTTCGCGCCGTGAGTCACGACTGCCGTAGGGCCTGGCCCGAGTTCGTCTCCAAGGGCCAGCAACTGGTCGCGCAACGCGTAATTGGAACGCTGCGAGGTGGTCAGAGTGGGTTCGTTGTAGGTGCCCTCCCAGGGTTCGATGCAGGTATCGAGATACAACGCGCCTTGCGCATGGGCAAACCTGATCAGATCAGCGCTGCTCACATTGACCGACAGGTTGACGATGAAATCACCTGGCTGGACCACATCGCGCAACACGTGGCCAAGATTCTCGGGCGTCAACGCCACGTCGATAAAACTTACCCCCAGGTCGACGAACGGCTGGTGTTGCTCTATCTGCGGAGCGATGACCACAACCGATGAGAGATTGAATGCGCGCGCGCGGACAAGCAGCCCGATGGTCGCTTTGGTGATCGAGCCGAAGCCGATAAACACCAGTTTTTTGCCCGAAAAACTCGCTTCCTTGCTCATTTCAAATGGCCTCTAGAGTGGACTCAGTTGCGTCCAGGTGTTGGCTGCCAGGGGTGGCGGTCTCGCTGAAATCCGGTAGACGCCCGGTGCCGAAATACTGCTCCCATTCGCAAAATATCTTGGGCACGTAAATCAACGGCATATCGTGTCGATACAATGCCTTTACCGACTCTGCAAACGCCGGGTCCTGATGATTGGCGAACCAGTATTGATTGTTGTCATGCAAGTAGACCGGACACTTTTCAACGTCAGTCATATTGATGTAATTGCCCAGAGTCTTCTCAGCAATACGCTGCCAACCATGTAACACCACCTCGTAGAGCTGACCGCGCTCTGTCGAGGTCAACTCATACACCTCGCGTTTGAACTTCTGCAGGCTCATGTCACGGCAGAATATTGAAAAGGCATACACATCGGAGTTGAAGTTGACCGCTGGAATCGGTGCTGACATCAAAGGGTCATAAAGTTCGTCATCCAGATCATCTGACTGTGGACAAAATGCAACCGCATCAAAGTCTTCGAACAACACTTTAACGTTGGTGACCGGACACGTCAGATAGAGCTTTTTGTTTAGAGCACGGCCCGTCGCCAACTCTTCGGCAGAGAACTCACTGAGCGGACTGAACAGGGCAGACAGACGTCGAACTTCTTGAGCCACGCTGTACGTGCTTTGCTCTGCGCTGGTGGTCGGGCAGATGATTAGACAAGCTACTGCCTCCCTGGCCTCGAGCGCTCGTACATAAGCCTCAAAGCTATCCCTGGCCTCTTGCGCGGTTCGAGCAATAGCCAGCATATAGCGATTCTTACTAAACTCTCGCCTACCCGCCGCGCATCCCAAACAACTGGTGAACCAATCTTTCACTTCATCCAAAATTTTCTGATCGTCCATGGATCACCGTCCTGAGCGCTTTCCAAGTTTTGTGACAGACTGGCAAGGGAATGGTCTGAGTTTTTGGATCCAACCTGGCTTCGAAGCGATTAGTACATCGTGAAGAATCTAAGCACCAATACTCTTAAGACATAAGGTTATAAAAAAATATTCACCGAATCGTCGGTAGTTACATGGAGCTTGGCGTTAGGGATCGGCAACTACATCATCTAAAGACATCCAGGACGTCTTTTTTTGTGCCTGAAATTCAGTGAGCTCGAGGCTTCAACGGTACTTGCGTGGATATGCCCAGCAGGCCGAAGCATCAAGTTACCAGGCCTTTTCAACGACGCTTCGCTTTCCCCAGATCAGCAATCAGAAAATCCCTGAACGCAGAAACCGCGGCCGGTAAATTGCGGCCAGCCATGCTTTGCAGTTCGATGCGTCGTGCCTGCATGCCTTCGTCGAGGATCGGCACGCATTGCAGGGCCTTGTCCGCCACCTGCTTTTGCAAGGTCATCTCGCTGGCCAGGCTGATAACGCCTTCTTCACGGACGAAGCTATAGAGCGCGGCAACGTAGTTGGTGGTCAACACAGGGTCGAACAACAACCCCTGTACGCCGCAACAGATATCGAACAGTTGCCGTATCGTCGTGTCGGCCTTGGGTAACGCAATGGGCCAGGGTTGTAACTCTGCGAGGCTGACCGCTTCACGCCCGGCCAAGGGATGGGAATTGGCGACCACGGCAAAAATCGCCCCGCTCAGGACATGTTCGACCTTGATTTCCTTTTGCGGCGTCAGGCTGAAGGTCATCGCCAGATCGGCTTCGCCGGAGCGCACCTTCTCGGTCGCTTCGGCAGGTGCACAGACCTCCAAGGTGAAATGAATGCCCTGATACTCGCGCCTGAACGCGCTGATGCTCCTGGGCATGTATTCCAGAGCAAATCCTTCCGAACAGGCCACATGCACATGACCCCGCTGCAAGCCATGCAGTTCGGTAATTTCCAGCACCACCTGCTCGGCCTCAAGCTGCGACTTGCGCGCATAGGCCGCCAATCGCGCCCCCGCCTCGCTAAGGACCATGCCTCGGGCCCGACGCTCAAACAAACTGGCATCCAGGGCCAACTCAAGCTTGGCGATTTGTCGGCTCACCGCTGACGCGGCGACATTCAAGCGCACGGAGGCTTCGCTGATCGATCCGCATCGCGCTACCTCCAGGAAATAACGCAGTGCCGTGGACTGCACACCATACAACTGCATCGGCGCCCCCAAGGATTGCCTTTTCAGCAACGCAAGTATCGAAATATTATTCTTGTGGCATTGATAGCCTTTCCCTACATTCGTGTCTAGACCAAAAACATGACCTGAGCTTCTCCCCCTCCTTTACGCATTTGCGATTCGCTGCCCTTTGATTCAACCACTCTCGCCAACGGAGACGACGGCATGGGCATCAAAGGTTTCGCCTGCAGCATTGCGCTGTTGGGCCTCATCAGCAGTTTTCCGGCGCATGCCGGTAAAGCCAACGACACCCTGGTTTACGCTTCCGACAGCGAACCTGAAAACATCAGCCCCTATCACAACGATTTACGCGAAGGTGTGATTCTCGGCCGGCTGATCTGGGACAACCTGATCTACCGCGACCCCAGCAATGGCGAATACAAACCCATGCTGGCCAGCAGTTGGAAACAGGTCGACGACACCACCATCGATTTTGAGCTGCGCAAAGGCGTCAAATTTCACAACGGCGACGCCTTCACCGCCGACGACGTGGTGTTCACCCTCAATTACGTGGTGTCGCCCGAAGCGAAAGTCGTTACCGTGCAAAACGTAGACTGGATCAAGAGCGCCGAAAAAACCGGTGACTACAGCGTCCGCCTGTATTTGAAGAAGCCTTTCCCTCCGGCGCTGGAATACCTGTCCAACGCCGTCCCGATGTTCCCCAAGCAGTACTTCGAAAAGGTCGGCCTGGCCGAATTCAGCCGCAAGCCAGTGGGTACCGGGCCGTATAAGGCGACGTCGGTGGTAGCTGGCGAAGGCGTGACCATGGAGATCAACAAGGACTACTTTCCGGACAGCCCTCAAGGCAAGCCCCATATCGGCCACCTCAAGTTCCGGGTGATTCCGGATGCAGAAACCCGCCTGGCCGAGTTGATGACCGACGGTGTCGACTGGACTTGGCGTGTGACCTCGGATCAGGCCGTCGACCTTAGAGGTATGCCGAACCTGACCGTGACCAGCGGCGAAACCATGCGCATCGGCTTCCTGATTCTCGATGCCCGGGGCACCTCCACTGAAAACTCGCCGATGAAGAACCTCAAGGTGCGTCAGGCCATCAACCATGCGATCAACCGCAATGCACTGGCCACGCAAATGGTGGGTGGCGAAGCCAAACCCTTGCAGGTTGCCTGTTATCCAGGCCAGTTCGGCTGCGATACCACCGCGGCCACGGTCTACGACTACGACCCGGCCAAAGCCAAGGCGCTGCTCGCCGAAGCCGGTTACCCAAATGGCTTCGAGACAGAAATCTTCGCTTATCGCGACCGTGATTACGTCGAAGCCATCATCGGCAACCTACGTGCCGTGGGCATCAACGCCAAGCTGCGCTACTTGAAGTACGCCGCACTGCGCGATCAGCAACGTGGCGGCAAGGTGCCCATGTCGTTTCAGGCCTGGGGCTCGTTCTCGATCCTCGACACTTCGGCGTCGGCCGGCACCTGGTTCAAGGGCAATCCGGACGACAACATCAAGGACCCACAAGTCCAGAGCTGGTTGCAGACCGCTGACAACGCCCTCGACCCGCAATTGCGCAAGGACAACTACCGCAAGGCGCTGCAGCGCATCAGCGAACAGGCGTACTGGGCGCCGTTGTTCAACTACTCGATGAACTACGCCTACACCTCCGAACTCGCGTTCACGTCGTACCCGGATGAGCTGCCGCGTTTCGTTCAGTCCAGCTGGAAGTAATCCGCAACAGAGCGGATCGATCGAGAGGTGCCGTGGTGTGGATTAAGCCGCACCACGGACACGTCCTCACACCTGTTATCCATTGGATACGAGGAAACTTGCCATGCTTGGATTCCTTCTGCGCCGTCTGGGCATCGCTATTTGCGTTGCCATTACCGTGTCGGTGATCAGCTTTTCGCTTTTGCACCTGTCCGGCGACCTGGCCACTGCCATTGGCGGACCGGAAGCCACCAGCGAACAGATCGAACAGATCCGCGTGCAGTACGGTTTGAACAAACCGCTACCGACCCAGTACTTCAACTGGCTGGGAGATTTGTTGCAGCTGGACCTGGGCAACTCCTTTTTCTTTCAGGAATCGGTCTACAACCTCGTCGCCAGCCGCTTGCCGATTACCCTCGGGCTAGGCGCCATGGCGCTGGGTATCGCCTTGCTGGTGGCAATTCCACTGGGCGTGCTGGCCGCGGTCAAACGCGACACCTGGGTTGACCGACTGGCCTTGAGCATTGCGGTGCTGGGTCAGGCAATGCCCAGTTTCTGGTTTGCGCTGATGTTGATCGTGGTGTTTGCGGTAACGCTCAAGTGGCTGCCGGTGTCCGGTAACTCGACCATGCTGCACTTCGTCATGCCGGCCATTGCCTTGGGCTACTACGCGACGCCGGCAATCATGCGCCTGACGCGCGCGGGCATGCTTGATGTGCTCAGCTCCGATTACATCCGCACCGCCCGTGCCAAGGGCCTGCGCCCTGCCCGCGTGTTGTTCAAGCATGCCCTGCGCAATGCCTTGATTCCGGTCGTCGCACTGGCGGCGGTGGAGTTTGGCTTCATGCTCGGCGGTTCGGTCGTGATCGAAACCGTGTTCTCCCTGCAAGGCATCGGACAGCTTGCCTGGGACGCCATCGCCCGTGATGACTTTCCGGTGGTACAGGCCGTGGTCCTGCTGATTGCGGTGATCTACATCATCCTCACCTTGCTGGCCGACGTGCTCAACGCACTGCTCGACCCGCGCATTCGCGTGCGCTAGGAGGTTTACATGAGCACTCCCACGACCCTCGCGATCAATGACTACCTGCCACCACCGAGCAGCCTGAGCCGAGTACTTGGCAAGAGCTTTCGTCATCGGGGTTTCGCCATCGGCGCGGTGCTGTTGCTGATCATCTTCGCGGGTGCACTGTTCGCGCCGTGGCTGGCACCTTACGACCCTTATGCGCAAGACGTGATGCTACGCATGAAACCGCCGGCATGGATGGCCAACGGCACCTGGGAATACCCCCTGGGAACCGACAAGCTGGGCCGTGACTACCTGTCGCGACTGCTCTACGGCGCACGTATCTCGCTGTTCATCGGCATTGCGGCGGCGCTGATCTCCGGCTTTATCGGCACCGTCATGGGGCTGTTGGCCGGTTACTACGGCGGCAAGGTCGATGCGTTCATCAGCTACCTGATCACCACTCGGCTGGCGATGCCGGTCGTGATGGTCGCGCTGGCCTCGGCATCGCTGATGGGCGGCTCGTTGAAAGTGGTGATCGTGCTGCTCGGCTGCCTGTTATGGGATCGCTTCGCGGTGGTAGTCAGGGCTTCGGTGCAACAGATTCGCGATGCTGAATATGTGGCCTCGGCCCAGGCGCTTGGCTGCTCGACCCTGCGCATTCTGGTCAGCGAAATCCTGCCCAACCTGGTCGGCGCGCTGATCGTCGTCGCGACGCTGGAAATGGCCCACGCGATCCTCCTGGAGTCGGCGTTGTCATTCCTCGGCGTGGGTGTGCAGCCGCCGACACCGTCCTGGGGTTTGATGATCGCCGAAGGCAAACCCTACATGTTCTTTTCCCCGTGGGTCATCGCCATTCCCGGTGTCGCCCTGATGATTCTGGTGCTGGGCATCAACCTGGTCGGCGATGGCCTGCGCGATCTGATTCTGCCCGACGGCCGTAACTGAAAGAGGGTACCGAACATGGCACTACTCCATGTAGAAAACCTGCGCGTGGATATCCCCATGGGCAACAGCCCGACACCGGATGACATGCTGCATGCAGTGCGCGGCCTGAACTTTGAAGTCGAGCGCGGTGAAATGTTGTGCATCGTCGGTGAGTCCGGCTGCGGCAAATCCTTGACCTCGCTGGCGCTGATGGACCTGTTGCCACGCAAGGCCAAACGCACTGCGTCCCGGCTGACCCTGGACGGAATCGACATGCTGGGCCAGAGCGAGCGGCGCATGTGCGACCTGCGCGGCAACCGCCTGGCGATGATCTTCCAGGAACCGATGACCTCGCTGAACCCGGCCTACAGCATTGGCGATCAGCTCAGCGAAGTGCTGATTCAGCATCGCAAGGTGTCCCGCAAGGATGCCCTGGCTCGCGCCGCGCAGATGCTGGAGAAAGTCGGTATCAGCAATGCCACCGAGCGCTTGCGTCAGTATCCGCATCAGCTTTCGGGCGGCTTGCGCCAGCGGGTGATCATTGCCATGGCGTTGATGTGCGAACCGGACCTGATCATCGCCGATGAGCCAACCACTGCATTGGACGTGACCATCCAGGCGCAGATCCTGCGTTTGATCCGCGACATCCAGAAAGAACTCGGCCTGGCGGTGATCTTCATCACCCACGACCTCGGGCTGGTGGCACGGATCGCCGATCGGGTCGCCGTGATGTATGCCGGGGAAATCGTCGAGACGGCCCCTGCCCTGCAACTGTTCGAGAACCCGCAGCACCCGTACACCCGTGGTCTACTGGCCAGTATCCCTATCCCAGGCCGGACCAAACCGGGTGAGGCGCTGGGTTCGATTCCAGGCCTGGTGCCAAGCCTGGTTGGCGAACAGCAAGGTTGCGCGTTCCGCAATCGTTGCGCTCAGGCGATACCGGCCTGCGCGCAAGACATCCCCGAAGTCGAGCAGAACGGACACATGGCGCGCTGCCTGTTCGCCGCTCCGGACCCAGCACCGATTCGCCATCAGAAGAGTGCATGGTCATGAAAAAAGACATCGCTTTGGAGCTGTGTGACATCCGTCGCGAGTTTCGGATCAACAAGGGCTTTTTCAAACCCGCCGCCACCCTGAAGGCCGTGGATGGCGTTTCCCTGCGCCTGATGCGGGGCGAGACCCTCGGTCTGGTAGGTGAGTCCGGTTGCGGAAAAAGTACCCTGGCAAAACTCCTGCTCGGCCTGTTGCCGCCTACCAGCGGCGATGTGCTGGTCAATGGCAAACATCTGGCGGCGACTGATCGCAAGGAAATGTCCCGGCACATTCAGCCGATATTCCAGGACCCGTATTCCTCGCTGAACCCGCGCAAGACCCTGCGCGAAATCATTACCCTACCGCTGATCGTGCATGACATCGGCAACCCTGCCGAGCGACGCAAGAAGACCGAAGAGATGCTCGATGTGGTCGGCCTGCCCAAGCGGGTGATCGACAGCTACCCGAGCCAGTTGTCCGGCGGACAACGCCAGCGGGTCGCGATCGCACGGGCGCTGATCATGCGCCCCGATGTGTTGATTTGCGACGAGCCCACATCAGCACTGGATGTGTCGGTGCAGGCGCAGATTCTCAACTTGCTGCAAGACCTCAAGCGCGAATTCGGCCTGACCTACCTGCTGATCAGCCACAATCTCGCGGTCATCGAACACCTCGCCGACCGAGTCGCGGTGATGTACCTGGGGCGCATCGTCGAAGAGCGCACTCGCGAATCGTTGTTCGCCAAACCCGGCCACCCTTATACCCGCGCCTTGCTGGATTCGGTGCTCACGCCCGATCCGCGCCTGGGCATTCCCGAAATCGGCCTGCACGGCACTTTCCCCAATCCGATGTCACCGCCGTCCGGTTGCGCCTTCCATCCTCGCTGCCCGAGCTGCTTCGCACCGTGCAAAACGGCCTACCCGGCCAATGATTCGATTATCGGGGGCAACGTGCGTTGCCACCTTCACGACAACCCTGCCCAAACACTGGAGCTTGTCCACTCATGAGTCGTTCACTGGCCATCAGCAACACCACAGAGCAATTTAACAACGGCGCATTTTTCAATCTGCTCGAACGCAGCGTCGCCTTGCCCACCGAAAGCCAGGCAGCGGACAGCCAGCCCGAGTTGTATCGCTACCTCAATGACTTCATCACCCCCCACGTCGAGGCGATGGGCTTCAGCGTCAAAATCTATGACAACCCGGTGGCAGAGCGCGGCCCTTTCATGATCGCCACACGCATTGAGCACCCAGCGCTGCCGACCGTGCTCAGCTACGGCCACGGTGATGTGGTGCGCGGCTATGAGGCGCAATGGCGTGAAGGCCTGTCGCCGTGGCAAGTCACGGTCGAAGGCGATCGCTGGTATGGCCGCGGCACGGCGGATAACAAAGGCCAGCACCTGATCAACCTGACCGCGCTCGAACAAACGCTCAAGGCTCGCGACGGCAAGCTGGGTTTCAACGTCAAGCTGCTGCTGGAAATGGGCGAAGAAGAAGGCTCGCCGGGCTTGAATGCGTTCTGTGCTGCGCACAGCAAAGAGCTCGCGGCGGATATTTTCATCGCCTCGGACGGCCCGCGCCTGGCGGCATCACGACCGACGATTTTTCTGGGCTCACGTGGGGTGTTCAACTTCGAGTTGGTGGTCAATTTGCGCGAGGGCGCCCATCACTCTGGCAACTGGGGCGGGTTGCTGGCTAACCCTGGCATCATCCTGGCCAATGCCATCGCGAGCATGGTCGATGAACACGGTCGGGTGAAAGTGGCAGGCCTGCAGCCCGAGACACTGCCGGAACCGGTTCGCCAGGCTCTGGCTGATATCGACGTGGGTGGCGGGCCGGGCGATCCGGAAATCGACGCCAACTGGGGTAACCCGCAGCTGTCGCTGAGCGAAAAAGTGTTCGGCTGGAACACCCTCGACGTCATCGCCTTCAAGACCGGCAACCCGGACGCCCCCGTGCATGCGATCCCGGGTAAAGCCAATGCCCACTGCCATATCCGCTTCGTGGTGAACAGCGACTACACGACCTTTATCCCGGCTGTTCGTGCCCACCTGGATGCTCACGGCTTCAGCAATGTCGAGGTCAGGCAAAGCCGCATCGATGTGATGCATGCCACTCGGCTGGATCCGCAAAGCCCGTGGGTCAGTTGGGCACTCGGCTCCTTGGCCCAGACCACCGGCAAAAAACCTGCGCTGCTGCCAAACCTCGGTGGCTCGCTGCCCAACGATGTGTTCGCGGACGTGCTCGGCCTGCCAACCCTGTGGGTGCCGCACTCGTACCCGGCCTGCTCACAACATGCGCCGAACGAGCACTTGCTGGCACCGGTGGTCAAGGAAAGCCTGCAAATCATGGCAGGGCTATTCTGGGACCTGGGCAACGACGCGGCACGCCTGACCCAGGAACATCAGTTACGGGAGCAAGCGCAATGAATACCGGTCCACAACAGGCGCTGGACTGGCTTGCCGACCAGCGCCCAGCCATGGAAGCGCTGCTACAGCGCATCGTCGACACCGACTCCAACAGCTATGACAAGGCCGGCGTCGACGCTGTGGGCGCGCTGCTCGCGGCTGAACTGGAAGCCGACGGCATCCTGCTCCAGCGCATGCCGGTCGATGGTTTTGGCGACGTGATGCTCGCCGAAGTGCCGGGCGCCTCAGGAAAGCCGGTGCTGTTGCTCGGCCATCGTGACACGGTGTTTCCCAAAGGCACCACCACGACTCGCGGCTACAGCCGCGACGCCGACCTCGCCTATGGCCCCGGCGTCGCCGACATGAAAGGCGGCCTGGTGCTCAATTGCTTCGCCCTCAAGGCTCTCAAACGCGCCGGTCAGTTGCCCTATCCGGTACAGGTTCTGTACACCGGTGACGAAGAAATCGGTTCCGGCAGCGCCAGAACCCATATCGAAAAAGCCGCCCGTGGCGCGCGTGCCGTGCTCAATACCGAACCCGGCCGGGCCAGCGGCAACGTGGTCAGCGCACGCAAAGGCGGTGCCACGCTGATCATCGAAGTCAGCGGCCGCGCGGCGCATGCCGGGGTCAACCATGCCGACGGCGCCAGCGCCATCGAGGCCCTGGCACGCAAGATCGTCAAGCTCCATGCCTTGACCGACTACCCGGCAGGCATCACCACTAACGTTGGCCTGATATCCGGTGGCACGTCCAGCAACACCGTCGCGCCCAGCGCCTGCGCGCGGCTGGACGTGCGCTTCATCGAGCTCAAGCACTGGGACCAGATCCTTAGCGCAATCCTGGCCATCGTTGCAGAAGAAGAACTGATCGGCACCAGCGCCATCCTCAAGGAAGCGACGACCTTTCTACCGATGGAAGCCCATCACAGCGAACGGCTGCTGCGCATCTACCAACAACAAGCGCTGGCGCTGGGCTTCAGCGTCGAAGGCGAGTTCACCGGCGGTTGCGCCGACTCCGGATTCACCGCCAGCCTGGGCATTCCCACCCTGTGTGGCCTCGGGCCGGTGGGTGGCAAGGTCCATACCGATCGTGAATACCTGGAGCTGGACACGCTGGTGCCCCGTGCCCAGGCCTTGGTGGCAACCATTCTGGCTGTCGGCGAGGGCAGTTGAGGTAATGAGTATCTACGAATCGCCGGGGATAGGGTGTTCACGCACTCACGCCCCGGCGTTGAAGGTAAACGGGTCAACCAAACCGTCACTTTCATACTACAAGACAAGCCTGCGGTAATCCGCCAGCACACTGCCCAGATAGGCATTGAAACGCCCGGCGGCGGCGCCATCGATCACGCGATGATCCCAACTCAGGCTCAATGGCAGAATCTTCCGCGTGACCACTTGCCCATCTTCCATCGCCAGTCTTTCCCTGCTTTTACCCACCCCCAATATGGCGACCTCGGGCGCATTGATGATCGGCGTGAAATAGGTCCCGCCAATCCCGCCCAACGATGAGATGGAAAAGCAGCCGCCACTCATGTCGCTAACGCTCAACTTACCTGCACGAGCCTTCTCGGCAAGCGCTGACATTTCCTGCGCAATCGCCAGCACGCCTTTCTGGTCGACATCCTTGATCACGGGGACGACCAACCCTTGCGGCGTATCGGCGGCAAACCCGATATGGAAGTAACGCTTAAACACCAGTTGGTCGCCATTGAGGCTGGCATTGAACTCCGGAAACTTTTTCAGCGCCGCCGCACAGGCTTTCATCAACAAGGCCAGCAACGTGATCTTTATTCCTCCTTGCGCTTTTTCCTGGTTCATCTGCACACGAAACTGTTCCAGCAATGTGATATCCGCATCGTCATGATTGGTAACGTGAGGAATCATCACCCAGTTCCGGTGCAAGTTAGCGCCGCTGATTTTCTTGATCCGGGACAGCGTCTTGCTTTCCACCGGCCCATATTTGGCGAAATCAACCGCCGGCCAAGGTAATAAACCACCCAACGGCGGAGAGTTGGCCGCCGGCGCCTGGGCGGTCAGAGCCCCTTTTACATGGGCCAGGACATCATCCTTAGTGATGCGATGACGTGCTCCCGTGCCCTGAATGGCCTTGAGTGAAACACCCAGTTCCCGAGAGAACTTGCGCACCGAGGGCGATGCCAGCGGCAAGTCCGTTAGTGAACCATTGGTTTCAGCTGGCGACGGTCTCGCAACGACCCGCTCGGGTTCGGCGCAGGTTGCAACGGCTTCGGCTACAGGTGCGACATCCGGTTGTGGAAGCACTGACAATGGCCGATCAATCTCGATAAAGGCGATCGACGATCCTTCGCTGACCTTGTCATCCAGCTTGACCGCCAATGATTGCAACACACCCGTTTGCGGCGAAGGAATCTCCATGGACGCCTTGTCGGTCTCGACGATGATCAGGGCCTGTCCTTCGAGCACCGTATCGCCCGCGCTGACCAGGATTTCAATGACCCCGACATCCTTGGCATCGCCGATGTCGGGCACTCGAACTTCATGCACATTCTTCATGACCACTTCCTGAAAATTCGATTCTGTCTGAAGCCGGTTTCAAGCGTCCCAAGGGACTACTGCGTCAACGTCAATGGCGTAACGCGCAATCGCCTCGGCACAGACACTGGCGTCCAGGCGCCCCTCATGCACCAGTGAGGTCAGCGCACTCAAGACAATCTGGTGACGGTCCACTTCGAAGAACCTGCGCAACTGGTTGCGGGTATCACTACGGCCAAACCCGTCGGTGCCGAGCACGGTGTAACGGGCATCGAGGTAACTGGCGATCAACTGAGGCAAGGCGCGCACGTAATCGGTACAGGCAATGATCGGCGCCGGGTCGTCGAGGCATTCTTGAACATGACTGCATTTCGCGGGTTGTCCGGGGTGCAGGCGATTCCAGCGCTCCACTTCCCGTGCATCACGAGCCAGTTCGGTGAAGCTGGTGACGCTCCAGACTTCGCTGCCGATGTTCCAATCGCGGGCCAACAACTCGGCCGCCGCGATCACCTCGAGCAGGATCGCGCCGGAGCCCAACAGCCGGACGCTGCCAAGCGCCTCCTTGCCTTCATGCCGGGCAAACCGGTACATGCCCTTGATGATCGCCTGCTCGACACCTTCGGCAAGACTCGGCTGCGGGTAGTTCTCGTTCATCAACGTGACGTAGTAAAACTCGTCGACCTGGCGCTCCAGCATCTGGCGCATGCCGTGATCCAGAATCACCGCAAACTCACTGGCGAACGCCGGGTCGTAAGCACGGCAATTAGGCACCATCGACGCCATCAAATGGCTGTTGCCGTCCTGGTGTTGCAAACCTTCGCCGCCCAGCGTGGTACGCCCCGCCGTGGCGCCGAGCAGGAACCCGCGAGCACGCTGATCGGCCGCGGCCCAGATCAGGTCGCCGATGCGCTGGAAGCCGAACATCGAGTAGTAGATGTAGAACGGCAACATCGGCAGGCCATGCACCGAGTAGCTGGTCGCGGCAGCCACCCAGGAACTGATGGCGCCGGCCTCGCTGATGCCCTCTTCGAGAATCTGCCCGTCCAGGGCTTCTCGATAACTCAGGATCGAACCAATGTCCTCCGGCTCATAACGCTGCCCCACGCTGGAGTAGATGCCGATCTGCTTGAACAGGCTGGCCATGCCGAAGGTGCGCGCTTCATCCGCCACGATCGGTACGATTCGCGGCCCCAGTTGCTTGTCCCGCAGCAAACCGCTGAGCATGCGCACGAAGGCCATGGTGGTGGACATTTCCTTGCCTTCGGCGGTGCGGGCAAACCCGGCGTAGCTGTTGAGGTCAGGCACAGCCAACGACGCCGAAGTGGTGGGCCGCGACGGCATGTACCCGCCCAATGCCCGGCGACGTGCATGCAGGTAACGCATTTCGGCACTGTCGTCGCTGGGTTTGAAGAAGCTCAGCGAGGCGGCCTGCTCATCGGTCAACGGCAAATTGAAGCGGTTACGGAAAGCAATCAAGGCGTCCTTGTCGAGTTTCTTCTGCTGGTGCACGGTCATCTTGCCCTGCCCGGCGTCGCCCATGCCGAAGCCCTTCTTGGTCTGGGCCAGGATCACCGTAGGTTTCTTGCCCTCGAGCACTGCGCTTTGATACGCGGCAAAGATTTTCACCAGGTCATGACCACCCCGTTTGAGGCGATCGATCTGTTCATCGGTCAAGCCTTGGGCCAAATGCGCCAGGGCTTCGTCCTGGCCGAAGAAATGCTCGCGGTTGAAGCGCCCATCCTTGGCCGCGAACGTCTGGAACTGGCCGTCGACCGTGGCCGACAATGCACGGACCAGCGCGCCGTCTTTATCCCGGGCGAACAATCCGTCCCAGTCGGAGCCCCAGACCAGTTTGATGACGTTCCAGCCGGCCCCGCCGAACAGCGCCTCCAGCTCATCGATGATGCGACCGTTGCCACGCACCGGACCGTCCAGGCGCTGGAGGTTGCAGTTGACCACCCAGACCAGATTATCCAACCCTTCACGCGCCGCCAGGGTCAGTGCCGACATGCTTTCCGGCTCATCCATTTCACCGTCGCCGAATACCCCCCAAACCGTGCGCCCGGTGGTGTCCTGCAAACCACGGTGGTGCAGGTAACGCATGAACCGCGCCTGGTAGATCGAGCTGATCGGACCGATGCCCATCGAGCCGGTCGGGAACTGCCAGAAGTCCGGCATCAACCACGGGTGCGGGTAGCTCGACAGACCCCGGGCGCCATTGGCACGTGCGCTGATCTCTTGCCGATAATGTTGCAGGTCCTGTTCCTCGAGGCGCCCTTCCAGAAAGGCTCGTGCATAGACGCCCGGCGCCGAGTGCGGTTGATAGAACACCAGGTCGGCGCCACGGGTGTCGGTGCGCGCCTTGAAGAAGTGGTTGAAGCCCACCTCGAACAAATCCGCAGCGCTGGCATAACTGGCGATGTGGCCACCCAGTTCCCCATAGGCCTGGTTGGCCCTGGCGACCATGACCAGCGCGTTCCAGCGCATGATCGAAGCCAGTCGCTCTTCCAGCGCCAGGTCGCCCGGAAACAGCGGCTGCTGCTCGACGCTGATCGTATTGATATAAGGCGTGCCATGGCTGGGCCGCCAACCGATCCTGGAGGTGCTGGCCACGGTCACCAGCATGTCGAGGATCTGTTTTGCCCGGGCCGTGCCGTCGTGGGCGATGACGGACAGCAACGCCTCCTGCCACTCGGCCATTTCCTGTGCATCTTCAGCTATCTGGCCCGGCAATTGGGTCTGGATATTGGACCGACTCATGAGCAACTCCTGCAGGTGTCGGGTAACACTTCAAGGTGGTGCGAACGGTTCACTCGGGCGAGGCTTTTCACCTGTTCTACCGCAGCAATGACCGAACGTTCGGCCGCCCCGTCCGAAGCAATCGGGTAGATGCAGGGCGGACTGATGGAAAGGTCGTGCAATAAACGCTCATCCAGTTCACCGAGCACGACAAAACAATAGTCCCCCTTGGCCACTCGCACTTCAGCGAGCGGGCCAAGTACCGGGGCCGCAGCATCGACATGAATCAGTGCCACATTGTCAAAACAGCTGAACCCCTGATGGATCAAATCAATATGGTCGCTATCAAGCCCGCACGCGATGACCACGATACGTGTGCAGTTTGAAGGCTCGCGCATCCACTTCGGGGCGTTGGTACGACAGTCGGCAGCTTGGCGCATAGGCGTCGCCTTTGTTGTCTGGAGCGGTTGATTCAACAGGCGAATCGGCGCGGACACCGGCTAAATGACGCCGTGCGCCTGCAGCACGCTTTTCGCCAGACTGCGGGTCGCCGAAAGCACTTGCTCTACCTGTTGATCCATCGCAGCAGTGGAAGTGGCTATCGCTCCCAGTTCGACGACGCGCAACGGGTGACCGTGCACGGACCCCAGCCAGGTCAAGCCGGGAACCGTGCCGACTTCGACATCCAGCAAGAAACTGCCGTGGGAGACAGCACGCAACAGTTGGCTGGCATAACACGCGTCCGCCCCAGCCGATTGCTCAGGGCCAGACCCACCCCGCAACCAGTCGACCATCAACGCCTCGGATTGCTGGACGGCCAGATAAGCCACCTGGTCCCAGTCATCTATCGCTACGTGCAGCTTGTCGATCATGTATTTGGGCAACGCAGCGCTGGTAACGATGACCACTCCGGCTTCGGCCGAAGGTTCCTTGATCCAGACTGCGGATTGCGATATCGCATGCATGGCGGTACTCCGGCGGCTTGGTAGGAGCCGCTTGCTCCGGGCGGCGATGGGGCCGTGACATTCAACATCGATGGCCGACTACCCCACCGCTTCATGAGCAAGCTCGCTGCTACAGGTTATTGGCGCTGATCAGCCATTGCGGAACAGGAAACTGTAGGCGTTCAGCGCAGGTGCCCCGCCCAGGTGTGCGTAAAGCACTTTCGAGCCTTCGGGGAACTCGCCACGGCGGACCATTTCGATCATCCCGTGCATGGATTTGCCTTCATACACGGGGTCGGTCAACACACCTTCAAGGCTGCCGCACAGACGAATGGCTTCCAGCGTACCTTCGTTGGGCAAACCATATTCCGGGTAAGCGAAGCGTGTATCGAGCACCACGTCGTCTTCGGTGATCTCACGACCCAGTTCCACCAGCTCGGCGGTGTGCCGGGCGATGCGCAGGATCTGTGCCTTGGTTTGCTCTGGCTTGGCCGAGGCATCGATGCCGATAACGTTCTTCGAACGGCCGTCCGCGGCGAAACCGACGACCATGCCGGCCTGGGTACTGCCGGTCACGGAGCAGACCACGATGTAGTCGAACTTGAACCCCAGTTGTTTTTCCTGCTCCCGCACTTCCTCGGCAAAGCCGACGAACCCGAGGCCGCCGTAGGGATGTTCGGAACAACCCGCCGGTATTGGGAACGGCTTGCCACCGCGCTCCAGCACATCGTTCATGGCCTTCTCCCAACTGGGTCGGATGCCGATGTCGAACCCGGCGGCGTCCAGTCGTACGTCCGCGCCCATGATGCGAGACATCTCGATATTGCCTACGCGGTCATACACCGCATCGGAGTAGTTCACCCAGTTTTCCTGGACCAGCACACACTTCATGCCCAGGTGTGCGGCGACGGCGGCGACCTGGCGGGTCTGGTTCGACTGGATCCCACCGATGGACACCAGGGTGTCGCAGCCCTGTTCAAGAGCCTCGGGAACCAGGTATTCGAGCTTGCGCGTCTTGTTGCCGCCGAAGGCCAGGCCACTGTTGCAGTCTTCACGTTTGGCATACAACTCGACCTTGCCACCCAGGTGCTCGCTGAGACGTTTCAAGGGCGTGATAGGAGAAGGACCGAAGGTCAGCGGATAACGTTTGAAACGATTCAGGTTCATGACTCTGCTCCTTGTTTATGGATATCCAAGCGCCAGACCGAAAGGCAAAAAAAAGCTGCGTTCCAGGTTCTTTCAGAGGGGCTTCGATGAGTTCAATATTAAGAACAAAGTCAAAAATATGTGTTGCAAGTTTCAGTCAATTAAAGAAACATAAATCATCGATTACTACTTTTAACATATTTTTATTGTGCAGAATCCAACATGAACGCAATAAACAGCCACAGGAAATCCGGCACTCCAGGCGCAGAGCCGCACCCGCTGGACCGGACCGACCGCGCCATTCTCAAGACCCTGCAGCGAGACGCCTCTATCTCCAATGTGGCGCTCGCCGAGAAGGTGAAACTGAGCGCGCCGGCCTGCCTGCGACGCGTCGAACGCCTCAAGCAGGCAGGCCTGATCAAGGACATTGTCGCGTTGCTGGACAATCAGGCGCTCGATGCAGGAATGGTGGTGTTGATCGGCGTGGTGCTGGACCGCTCGACGCCGGAATCCTTCGCAGCCTTCGAAGCCGCGGCGCAAAAGGTGTCCGGCTGCATGGAATGCCATGTGGTGACAGGGGAATTCGACTACTTCATGTTGATACGAACCAAGGACAGCAACAGCTTCAACCGGCTCCACGCGGAGCAATTGCTTTACCTGCCCGGGGTTCGCCAGATTCGCTCGTTCATGGGGTTGCGCCAGGTCTTGTCGACCACCCAAATCCCCCTTTGAGGCCTGACAGAAAGAGTCGGCCCTGTCCTCTCAAACATCAGAAGCAGGTTTCACTGCTATAACCATGATCTCGACCAGCACCTCAGGCCGCGCCAGACGTGCCTGAACAGTGGCCCGTGCCGGAGCGCTGTCGGCTGGCAGCCAGGCGTCCCACACCGAATTCATCGGAGCGAAATCACGGTCAATGTCTTTGAGCCAGATCTGTGCGCTCAAAAGCTGCCCCTTGTCACTGCCCGCCAACGCCAACAAGGCTTCGATCTTGGCCAGCACCTGCTGCGTCTGCGCTTCGATGCCAGACTGTAGGTCAGTGGGCACCTGGCCGGAGAGGTAAAGCAGATCGCCGTGACTGACCACGCCGGACATCCGCGCGCTGCTCTGAAAACGTTGAATCGTTGCCATCGGGTTTAATCCATGAAGTGAGAAAGTTAAGGGACTGTGCTGCCGCTCAACCGGATTACGCCACCACCCTGTCCGGCAGGTCCCAACCCACAGGCCGCTGTTGGTGCCAATCACTGACTTGCTGATAGGCGTGGGCGATCCGCAGGACCAATGGTTCGGCGAAAGCGCGACCGACGATCTGCATCGAGACCGGCATGTGTTGCTCGTCGAAGCCCACCGGCAGCGCCACTGAACAGAGATTGAGCAGGTTGGCGAAACGGCCGAGCAGGGCCAACGGTGTCCCGTACTCATCGACCTGACTCAACGGCACACTGCCAATGGCGTTGGTCGGAAACGCACAGGCATCGACATTGGACATGGCCTCGTCCATGGCTCGGCGAGCAACACGTCGCTGGTTGTGCAAATTGATATAGGCCGCCGCGTCGACGGCGCGTCCGCTCAGCACCCGACGCTGCACATGAGGATCGAAGCGCAGATCATCGCGCTCGAACAAACTGCCAAGGCTGGCGTAGCCTTCGGCGCTCATAAGGCCACCGGCGACGCGCATGCATTGCTCCAGCGAAGTCGGTAGCGGCTGTTCGACCAGGTGCATGCCCAGTGCGGCCAATTGCTCCAACCCCCGGTCATAGGCGGCCAATACGCCAGGCGCGATGTGTACGCGTTCGGCCTGTGGCAGCACCCAGATGCGCAGACCGGCCACCGGAAGACTCAAGCCTGCCGCGGCGCTGAAGACTGGCGATCTGGCCGAGACCGGGTCCAGCGGGTCCGGCCCCAGCAGCGCATCAAGCATCCACGCAGCGTCTTCGACGGTGTGCGTAATCGGCCCCACCGAATCCAGCGATGGGCACAATTCGATCAAACCGTGGCGGCTGACCAACCCACGCGTGGTTTTCAACCCAACCAGACCACACATGCCCGCAGGAATCCGCACCGAGCCACCGGTGTCGGTGCCCAATGCCGCGCTTGCCAACCCTCCAGCCACGGCCACCGCTGAACCACTGCTGGAACCACCTGGAGCACGATGCACTTCGCGGTCCCATGGGTTCCACGGCGTGCCCATCACTGCATTCGTGCCCCACCCGCCGAAAGCGAATTCGACGGTGTGGGTCTTGCCCATAATGATCGCACCGGCGCGCTCCAGGCGCTGGACCGCCGTGGCGGTAAGCCGCGAGATACGCGGCGTCTGCGCCAGCGAACCACCGGTTATGGCCTTGCCGTCGATTTCGAACAGATCCTTGATCGCGATCGGAATGCCATGCAACGGACCCAGGTTGACACCTGCGGCCCGCTGCCGATCGGCAGCGATGGCGGCACCGAGCGCGCGTTGAGGGTAGGCCTCGACATAAGCATTGAGTTGCCCGTTGAAGCACTCGATCCGCTCCAGTTGCGCGCAGACCAGGGACTCGCTCGTGAGTGTTCCGGACTCCAGTGCTTGCCCCAATTGGCCAATGCTGTGGGAAGCGGTTCGATCCATGATGCTCATGTGTTCAACCTCGAATGGTTTTGCGTCCGCGAGAAAATCGTATTTCCAGCGCTCGCGACAACAGAGAAAGAGGGAAAGCGATGACGAAATAGAACAGCCCCACCAGCAGGAAAATATGCATCGGCAAAAAGGACTCGGAGGCGATGGCCCTGGCCGCCAGCATCAACTCATCGGTGGCGATCAGGGCGCACAGGGAGCTGTCCTTCAGAATCGACACGTAGGCATTGAGCAACGGCGGCAACATGCCGCGAATGGCTTGCGGAAAGATTACGGCGGTGAAGGCTTGCAATGGCGTCAGGCCGGTGGCTATGGCCGCCTCACGCTGGCCTCGATGCAAGGAGTCCAACCCTCCGCGCAGGATCTCCGCGACGTAGGCGCTGCCCTGCAACCCCAAACCGATGGCTCCGGCCCAGTAACCGGACAACGTCAGCCCGAAGCTGGGCAAGGTGAAGTACAGCGCCAGCAGCAACGCCAGAAGCGGCACCGCCCGCATCCCCTGGATGAAAAACACGGCCAGGCGCTTGAGCAATGCGCTGGGACTCTTCATCGCCCAGGCCAGTAACGCGCCCAACAGCGCCGCCAGGGCGAAGCCTGTCAGGGACAACTCGGCGCTGACCCGTGCGCCGAGCAGCAGGCGAGCGACCCAGTCGCTCCAGTACTCCGGGTATTGCTGGAAAAAACCGATCATCGCGCCGCCCCCAGATGACGTTCAAGTCGGATGAATCCCGCGCCGATTGGCAGGATCATCGCTGCATAGATGCACATCACCGCCAGATAAATCAGCGAGGTCTGGAACGTGGAGGTCACCAGATTGCGGGCAAGGAACATGATTTCCGGCACGGCAATGGCCGAGGCGATGGACGTATCCTTGATCAGTTGCGTGACATAGTTGGCATAAGCCGGCAACGCAACACGCAGGGCCTGGGGCAAGAGGATGTAGCGCAGAATCTGCATACGGTTCAGGCCGATGGCCTGCCCGGCTTCATGCTGGCCGACATGCAGCGATTGCAAGCCGGCGCGGAAAGTATCGGCCAGCACTGCGCTGCCTACCAGGCTCAAACCGACGATGGCCGCCAGCCACGCGGGCAAATTGATGCCCAGGTAGGACAGCCCAAAGTAGATCAGAAACAGGTGTGCCAGCGCGGGCACATTGCGCATCCACTCGATGAAACAGGCAATGGCGCCATGTACCAGTCGCGATCGGCTGAACGTCAGTAAAACCGCCAGCACCAGGCCTCCGACGCTGGCCAGCGCCAAGGTGCAGAGGGCAATTTCCAGCGCACTCACTGCGCCTTTCAACAGCAAGGGCAACAGCCCGAGAAAAGCCTCCAGATTCGCCATCAAGCGCTCTCCACAGCCATACGCCCAAGAAAGCTGCGGGTACGTTCGTGACGAGGGCTGTCGATGACTTGCGCCGACGGCCCCTGTTCGACAATGCGCCCGCCGTCCATGAAGATCACCCGATCCGCCACATCGCGGGCAAACCGCACCTCGTGGGTGACCATGATCATGCTGCGGCCCTCTTCCGCCAGCTCGCGAATCACTGCCAACACTTCACCCACCAACTCGGGATCCAGCGCCGAGGTTGGTTCGTCGAACAGAATCACTTTCGGTTGCTGAGCCAAAGCCCGGGCGATGGCGACCCGCTGTTGCTGACCACCCGACAATTGCTCGGGATAAGACTCGGCCTTGTGCCGCAGGTGGACTTTTTCCAACATCGCGTCGGCCAACTCATACGCCTGCTTGCGCGGCATGCCTTGGGCCTTGATAGGACCGAGCGCGACGTTATCGCGCACGCTCAAGTGCGGCCAGAGGTAGAACAACTGGAACACCATGGCGATCTCACGGCGCTGCGGGGCCATCTCCCGGTCACTCATCAGACGCGAACGCCTGCCGTCCTTGACCTGGCCGATCAACTCGTCCCCCAGCCAGATCTCGCCACTGGTAGGTTTTTCCAGGTAATTGATGCAGCGCAGGCAGGTGGACTTTCCAGATCCGCTCGGGCCGATCAGCGACAAGGTTTCACCGGGCTTCAACTCCAGGCTGATGCCCTTGAGCACTTCCAGATCGCCGTAGTTCTTGTGTAATTCGTGCACGCGTAGCAACGCGGTGTCAGACGGGTTCGACATTTCGGCTAACCTCTTTTTGTTGTAGGCGTGGCGATGAATCGGTGCATCCGCCGGACTCCTCCCCATCGCCTCACACACTTATTTGCAGCCAGGTAACGTCCAGCCTGCAGGGCGATCGACGCCGAGCCGCAGGTCCTTGCCTTCGGGCATGAACCAGACATCCTGGGTCAGGCCGTAGCGAGCGCCGATCTTGCGCATCTCACAGTTTTTCCAGAGCGTCTGGATCTGTGCGTTGACCGCCGTCACCAGTTCCGGGCTGGCCTTGTTGAAGCCGAACACCACCTGACCCAAGCCCGTCAGCAGTGGGAAATTAGGATCGTTGTCGATGAAGGCGTTGAAATGCAGGTGCCATTGCTCATTGCGGGAAATGGCGTATTGCATGACCGGTGGATCGCCGATCACCGCATCGATACGTCCGGCGAGCAGATCGCGAACGGCCGCATCGGACGTGTCGTACAGGGCGACTTGCAGGCCCTCGATCTTGCGCATCTCAGGGATGAACGAAAAGCCGGTGATGGTGCCGACTTTCTTGCCTTGCAAATCCTTGAGGCTGTTCCAATTGGTCTTGTCTGTCTGGGTGATGCCGTTCTTGAAGTAGTGGATAGGATCGCTCAAGGCCATGATTTTCGAGCGTTGCTCGGTCCAGCCCATGGTGCCTGCCATGACATCCACCCGCCTGGACTGCACCGACGCAATCGTCCCTGACCACTCCATCAATGCCGGCTTGACCTTGAGCCCCAGCTTTTCGGAAATTTGTTGAAGGATTTCACCGTCATAGCCGACCATCCGGCTATCTTGATACCCTGTCCCCGGCATATCACCACTGAAGGCGATGGTCAGGCTTCCCGGCTCTACTGTCTCCAATGCGAACACCGGTGCCGCAGCCAGAACGCACACCAGAAAACCGGCACAAATACCGGAAAAACGCTGAACCTTGGACGTCTTCATCGGATGCTCCTCGATAGTTTTTATTGTGGCAGCAGAACGTTTCGCATGGCCCCATCGTAGTGGGACCGGCGCTATAACTTGTTGGATGCTTTGCACGAATGATTGAATATTTGCGACATTCTGGCGATGTAGAGAACGGGACGCCCCAGGAAAGCCTCGTGGACGGGCTCGATCATGGGCAGGCGCGTCACCCACCCATCCGCCGCGGCACCGCCGAGCTGTCTATTGGCATCATGTTGTGGCCACGCTTCCCCTTGCTGTCACTGTCAGGACTGACCGATGCGTTGCGGCATGCCGCCGATACGGGTGATCAAAGCCGCCCCATCCGCTGCCAATGGAAAGTACTCGGCACGCCCGGGCAAAGAGTCATTTCCAGTAGCGGGCTGGACGTGCCCATCGACAGCGAACTCGCTGACCCGGAGCGTTTCGACTACATCGTGGTGATTGGTGGATTGCTCGACTCCATCGAGGCGGTGCCGAAAACCTATCCTGCGTTCCTCCACCAGGCCGCGGCGGCACAGGTGCCGTTGATCGGCCTGTGCACCGGCAGCTTCGTGCTCGCGCGACATGGCCTGATGGCGGGGCGAACGGCGTGTGTCCACGCCTATCATGGCGACGACTGGAAGCGGCTGTTTCCGTCGTTGCGCTTTGTCATCAACAGAGACTTTCTGATCGACCAGGACCGGATCACCTGCGCGGGCGGCGTGTCAGTGATCGAATTGGCCCTTCACCTGATCGGCATGCATTGCGGACCGGATCGTGCGGGCAAAGTCGTGCATCAGATGACGGTGGCGAAGAACACGTCCAACAGTTTCGTCGACCGACGCAAGGCGCTCGGCTACGCCAGCTCCTCCAACCGTAGGCTGCACGAAGCCGTGATGCTGATGGAGAAACACATGGCCCAACCCCTGGATATCGAGGCCATTGCGCATCTGGTCGGCACCAGCAAGCGGCAATTGGAACGCCTGTTCGTCGCTGAAACCAACAACAGCCCGGCCCAGTTCTACCGCCAGGTCCGACTCAGGTTCGGCAGATGGCTGCTCGTGAGTTCCGATCGCCAGATCGGCGAGATCGCCTTTGAATGTGGCTTCGCGGATGCACCGCATTTTATTCGACACTTCCAGAGCATGTTTGGCCTGTCGCCAGGGAAGCTACGCAAAGCCTTGATGCAACAAGAGGGGAAGTAGCGCTGCACAGGGTTCCAACACTTCGCCACATCGCTAATGCGACGAAACATAGACCGACGGCGTGGCGGGCGCCGGCAACGCATAGGTCGCCTTCATCCATTCAATCTCGGCCTGAGGCGTGCGGCCAAAGAAGCGTTTGAATTCGCGACTGAATTGCGAGGCGCTTTCGTAACCCACGCTGAACGCCGCCGCCGAAGCGCTCATGACGTTGCGCAGCATCAGCAGGCGTGCCTGGTGCAGGCGCGTCGATTTCAAGTACTGCATGGGCGAAGAGTCGGTCACGCCGCGAAAGTGCCGGTGAAAGTTGGGGATGCTCATGTTGGCTTCGTGGGCCAGCGTTTCAACGTCCAGATGCTCGTGGTAACAGCTGTGGATTTTGCGTATCGCCCGGGTGATCTTGCCGAAGTGCCCCTGGCGATTGAGTGCGGCACGCAGTGAGCCGCCCTGCTCGCCGGTGAGGATGCGGTAGTAGATTTCTCGTATCAGCGACGGTCCCAGTATTTGCGCTTCGCCCGGGCGACTCATGGTCTCAAGAAAACGCAGGGTCGAGGCGCGCAGCAAATCGTCCATGGGTGAGGCATACATGCCCTTGGGCAGGGCATCACTTGGGCCCAGCACCTTATCGACTTGCAGTATCAACTCGCTGGCTAATTGAAAGTCGAGTCGCATGTAGATCGCCAGCATGGGCTCAACCTCGGTGGCGTCAGTCTCCATGGTGAAGGGCACGGGGACGGACACCACCAGGTAGTGCTGGGCGTCATACACGTAGACGTCATCCCCCAGATAACCGCGCTTGCGCCCCTGGCAGAGGATGACGATGCCCGGGTCGTACAAGACCGGCGTGCGCGTCAGTGGCCGGTTCGAACGCAGAAAGCGGATGTCGTCCAGCGCGCTGAGGTTGTAGCCCTCCACCGGCGCGAGCTGCTCCATCAACTGCACCATGGGCGATGTGTTTGAGGCCTGAGTCATTGATGCCCCTTTTGCTGGCCGTTCAACCGTCAGTCGAACGGCTCAGCGCTTCCCATTGATCGATTTCACTGGCGGAACGACTGAGTTTGTCGCGTACCAGGTTCAGTGCATCACTGCCCAGCAGCAAGTGCGCGGGAGGCCTCGGGCTGGCGATGACCTGCAACATCGCTTGTGCAGCCTTGCGTGGGTCGCCCAGTTGCTTGCCGCTTTTCTCTTCCCGCGCTTTACGCACCGGGTCGAAACTGGCGTCGTAGTCGGCAATGCTGCGCGGCGTGCGCTGCATTGAACGACCCGCCCAGTCAGTGCGAAACGAGCCAGGCGCTACTGCGGTCACGAAGATATTGAACGGTAGCAACTCCTTGCTCAGGGTATCGGAGAGGCCTTCGAGGGCAAACTTGCTCGCGCAGTAGTAGGAGATACCTGGCATGGTGATGGTGCCGCCCATGGAGGTGATATTGAGGATATGACCGGCACGGCGTTTGCGAAAGTACGGCACGAAGGCCTTGGTCACCGCCACGGCGCCAAATACGTTGACGTCGAACTGACGACGCATCTCCTCCAGCGGCGACTCTTCGAAGATCCCCTCATGACCGTAGCCGGCATTGTTGACCAGCACATCGACCGGACCGTGAGTGGCTTCTGTCGCCGCCACGACGCTGTCGATCCGGTCGAACTCGGTGACATCCAGGATCACCCCACGGGCACGCTCCGTGGCGAGCCCTTCGAAGGCTTGCAACGCCGCCTCACTGCGCACGGTACCGATGACACGGTGGCCCGCTGCGAGTGCTTCTTGCGCCAGGGCGTTGCCCAAGCCACTGCTCACGCCCGTGATGAATAAGGTTTTTCTGCTGTGCATGGCGAGGTTCCCATCAGTAGGTACAAGGCCATGGTAGCTATCGAAAACGGGCTCACCTATGCCGGTTCGCCTTGGAACATTGCCTATTCCTATCAGCGCGTCAGATACCGGGCCCCGTTACTTGAGCTGGCAACCTGGCCAAACGATCCCAACCGCCTGCATCGATTCCGGCGCAGTTAGGCAACCACAACGTGCGCAACGGCAATTGCTCCAGCACCGGCACCACGGCCGAGGTGATTTGCGACGCCCCTGGATCAGCGCCGAGCGTCAGGTCTCGCAACGGCATACGCACGAGGTGGGCCACGCCGGCGTCTGTGAGCCATGGGCTGTCATACAGGCCCAGGCGCTGCAACGGCAGATCCCGCAAGCAAGCGAGGTCGGCATCGCGCAGGTCCAGACCATTTATTTCAAGTTGCTCCAACGGCAATCCCAACTCGGCGAGCTTGCGCAAAACCTTGCCGTCGACGCCTCGGCAAAAACTCAGATTGAGCCGCTTCAGCGGTAGCCCGGCCAGTTGTTTCAGTTCCTTCCAGGTGAGGTCGTTCAAGGACAGGTCCAGGGACTCCAACTCCAGACCGCGCAGGTCACTCAACGTATCTGCACAGACACCTTGCACATCGGAAAGTCCCAGCCGCTTAAGTGGAAACCCGTGCAGCACGTCGAGCCGCTCGATCACCTGTCGTAGGCACTTGAGGTCCAGGTCCGCAAGCGGCATGCCTTCCAGTATTTCCAGATCGTCTTCGCAGATGAAGGCAGATTGGAGCGAAAGCCTTTCAAGAGGCAGTTCCCGGATCGCCTGCAATACGTTCTCGCTTGCGTAACAGTCATCCAGACTCAACGAGCGCAACCCCGTCAGGTCGCGAAGCCAGGACGGATCGTCGAGGATCGCGCCGCTGCCACTGAGGGACAACTGTTCGAGGGGATGACTTGTCAGGTGCGCCATGCCACGGGACGTCAATTCACTCACCCGTTGCAACGTCAGTGATCGCAGCTTGAGGCGTGACAGTGCGCGAAGGCCGTCGTCGGTCATCTCATCGCAACGGTTCAACGACAATTCCTGCAACGGGCTGTCGCTCAGTTGACGGAGAAAACTGTCGTCGAAGTCCTCGCCGTAGGTTTGCAACTTCAGCCGGCGCAAGCGTGTGGGCGACGGGAGGCAGTTGGCGTTGTCGTCGCGGGAAAAGTTGCTGACCTCCAAGGTTTCGAGGGCATTGGCGGGCAAACGTTGCCACATCTGCGGGCCGCAGATAAACCTCGGGCTGTTGAGCACCAATGTGCGCAAGGGCAGCCCGGCCAGAGCGTCACACCACTGCGGCTCAGCGTTGTTCAACTCCAGATGGTCTACCGGCAGGCCACGCAGTTGCGAGAGCATTGGCCCGGGGCGATTTGTATGGGACGTGGTGTTCAGGTGAGCCATCACCACGTTAGCCGCCGGATCGCCCAGGCCCGCCGCGATGCGTAAACCTTCCAGTGACGCCTCCCCCGGTGTCGAGCAGGTCGCGATAGAGCGATGCGCGTGTCGCGATGTCATCGGGGTTGGCGGCGAGTTGGGCGATCAGAGCGTTGCGGTTGGGGGTTGGCACGGTCTAGGAATCTGCGAAAGGAATTGAAAGGGAATATGACCGTTAGGGAAGCATAAAAAAGAGTCTTGCTGAAGAGGTTACAGGGTTGGGTGTGCCATATCGATTTCACCCTGTGGCGAGGGAGCTTGCTCCCGCTGGGCTGCGAAGCGGCCCCACGATTTTGCGGTCACTGCGCAACCGAGCGGGAGCAAGCTCCCCTCGCCACGGTTACCTTTCTAGCCATAACGATATGCCTAATGGACGGCTGGTTCCGACCTTGTTGATAGTCGCAAAGCGATGTAGGGAAATACAGCCGCAGAAAGGTCAAAACTCCTACATGAAGCTCGGAAAGCGGTGTCTTGTGGCGCTTGAGCGGGGCGGCCTATAGTTCCTCGTCGCCCCAATGGCGACTCGGGTTTGGCGACCCGGCAAACGAGGTAGCTCCTTTCAACTGAATGAGGTCCTACCAATGAACCGATACATGCCCATCACCGGCGTCGACTGCGTTCCCGCTACCCTGCTGATCGACACCGAAGCCCCGCTTGATGTCCTCTTCGAAACCGCTGACTACCGCATCCGCACTGTGACCCAACTGCTGGAAAACATCGCGTTTCGCTCGGAGATCAGTTCCGACACGCTGGTGCTTTCCGACTTTTGTAAAATGCTGACGATCGCGTTGCGCGACGGGTGTGATGTGATGGATGTGATTGGCAGACGGTTGCGGGCGCAGGCGGCTGAATGAATGAAAACGGGCGACCTTTGGGGCCGCCCGTTTCGCTCAGGCTCCTATCAACGCACTCGCTTACTGACTACCGCGCCAGTAGCGGCATCCTCCAACCATATCTCCAATCGGCTAGGCCCCACGTACTTGGTACGGGCGATGACCTTTTGGCCTGGCTTACCCTCAAACTCCAAGTCCGCAAACATGAAGTGCAGAGGCAGCCGGTACTCCAACTGCACGGTGTAGGTTCCTGGTGTCAGCACAGCACGCTGGGGAGAGTCGTTCCTGTAATAGTAGGTGGAGAATGGGATGTTCCCGACCTTCTTGTCGTTAATCCTTATGATGTTCAGATCAGGCTCGGAATCCAAAAGATGCCGCTGGGGCCTTCCCGCATAGGTATCGGTTTCCAACACGGTATAGCGAGACTCATCACCGGCCTCGTGGGACTCGACATTCGAATAGGCAGGCATCTCTGCGCAGCCATAGAGGCTTAGAAGCATGATGAAAGCCGGCATGAACATTTTTTTCATTTACAAACTCTACCTTCGCCCAATAAAAAATTGATTATCCACCAAGAATACAGGGTGGTCGCCATAAGCTGGCGGTCGCACATTCCGGGGATCCCTCAGGATCTATCCCTGTTTGCCACGTGGCGAGGGGATTTATCCCCGCTCGAGAACAAAAAAGGGGACAGATTTATTTATAGACCGAGAAACCAACGAGCCCGCCCCTCTGTGTTTACAAAATAAATCCGTCCCCTTTTCGCTATTTTTCTATAAGCGCAACACTAACAATCAACCCGCCGCACGCCTTTCAACTAACGACTTGACGTACTTCAGCCGCTCAAAAATAAAATCAGAAAAATTTGACGCCAACACATCAACCCCATCCAACTCAGAACTAATCTCTACGACCTGCCAATTATTTTTTGCGTCGAAAGCATATAGCACATCGCTCGAATTTCCACCGAATACGTAAACACCCTCATAGCCCTCAATTTCCCGACCGCATATAGTCGAATACTTCTCCGGACCATCATCGAGATGAAATGCCGCATCTAATTCGCCAAAACCAAACTCAGTGAGAAATTCCAGATAATCAGCTGGAGCTTGCTGCCGATCTAATTCATCAACATTGCTTAACGTCGCACTCGTGTCTGTTACACGGTAGCCGTAATTTCCCTCATAGTCTTCTGAGGACGTCAGAGCCTCAACCAAAGACTTTAATTCTTCTTTATTTTCCATAGTCATTCACAAGAAAAGGGGACCAAGAAAAGGGGGCAGATTTATTTACAACCCGAGCAAAACCAACAAATCTGCCCCTCTGCGTTTCACAAAATAAATCTGTCCCCTTTTTGCTCTCATGTCCCCTTTTTGCTCGCCCTCTTTTGCGACCTAAGAAATCGTACATATAATGTGGTCTTCCCCGGCCCCTTTATGGACCGTTTAACCATGGTTCAAATTCTTAACCGCCTGATTCAAAAGGGACATGAATTCTTCCAGCTCAAAATTCCAACTCCCGCCCACAACAGGTGGGTAAATTTCGATCTCAGCTGATCTGCCAGGCTCACGGGATACTTCTGCCAGTTGGTTAGCTCCCGCCCAAATCTCAAATACCAAATTTTCACGATCTGGTGGGCTGGTTATCATTGAAGATAAATGAGTCATGGTTTTGGTGGCTCCAATAGACCAATAAATTTCCCATTAGCATCATAACGTAGCCCCCGACCGTCAGGAGCAACTACATCCATTACCTTCCCAAATCTCCCCGTATCCTTATAGGTTGCGGTTGTCGCGGGATTGCTCAGAATTTCATCAGCTATTTTTTGACCTTGAGCGTTAATTTCGGAAGGACTTCCTTTGACGCAACTGGCTGCCCTCGGCACTCTTCAGGCCTTCCAGCCGCCCCTCGACGACCAGCACTTGCAGATGGCCACTGGACAGATCCTGTTGCGGCAAATAGGCGCGACTGGTGACCAGGCCTTTTTCCAGGTAGTGGTCGGTGATGACCTTGAGCAACTGGTTAAGCTGCGGCACACCCAGGCACTGGTTGAGGAAGGGCTTGAGCAGGCGCTGGCGCTCCCCCTCGGACAGGGCGTCGGCGCCCTTGAGCTCGATGGTCTTGATCGGGAAACAACGGGTATCGGCAGGCGCCGTGGGTTGGGTCGACTTCGCTTCCTTGCCGGGCAGGTCCTTGAGTTCTTCCAGGCGTCGGCGCTGCTCTTGGAGCAGACGGTCCTGGCGTTCACGGATCAGGTCCGTGTCGCCGGGGGTTGGCGCGGCGACGGCAATGTTCATCGCTAGAAAACACAGCGACGCAACGACTAGCCTCGTCCCTAAGGCGAATACGGACATGTTCGATCCCTCGATACAGAAATGACAGCAGGCATGCACAGCAATGCGCGGACACCAGACCCTGCATATCGCTTTCGGTTCAAGAGAGCGGAATTTTCCACTGAAAAAAGAGACGCGTCTCACAGGACGCGTCAAAAAACACAACAAAAACGACGGCTCGGATTGCGCAGACGCCTACAAACACTCATCCAGGAAACTCACCACAGTTCCCATGCAAGCCATCCGCTCCTCGATATGGGGCATATGGCTGGAGTGTTCGAACAACGCCCAGCGAATGTCGGGCACATGATCCACATAGGGTTGGACCACCAACGGCGTCGCTTCATCGTATCGGCCTGAAATCAACAGGGTCGGCACCCTGACGCGAGGCAAACGATCGGTGATGGACCAGTCCTTCATGCTGCCGATCACATGGAACTCGGTGGGGCCGTTCATGGCGTGATAAACGGTAGGATCGGCATCGATCTGGGCAAAGGTACGGGCGACTTCGTCGGGCCAGGGCGTGACACGGCAGACATGACGGTCGTAGAAAACCCGAGCGGCCTCAAAGTACTCGGTAGACGTCAAGGTTCCAGCCCGCTCGTGCTTGAGCAGTGTCTGCTGCACCTCAATGGGTAGAAGCTGGCGCAAGCGATTGACTTCAAGGAGCCAGGTGGACATGTCCGCCGGGGAGTTGGCGATGATCAACGCGCGCAAGCCCGCAGGCTGGAGCACCGCATGTTCGCTGGCCAACATGCCGCCCCAGGATTGCCCCAAAAGTGCGTAATTGTCGCGAATGCCCAGATGATCCAGCAGGTTCCCCAACTCATCGAGAAAGAGCGCCACGTTCCAGAACGAGGGGTCTTTTTCCGGAAGATGGGTGGAACGCCCATTACCCAGTTGGTCGTAATGAATCACCGGATAGCCACTGTTGGCAATATCCTTGAAAGCATCGACATAATCGTGTGTACAGCCCGGGCCGCCATGCAGGATCAGCAGCGGCGTACGGCCACTGCTGAAATCGCCAGTGATGCGATACCAGGTCTGATACGGACCGAAAGGCGCAAAGCCTTCGTGCGTTACGGGAAGATCCATTTCGTGCCGCCCCCTAGAAATCCTGCGGCACACGATACCGGGGACTGGCCGGCGGAATAACTAGAGAAACAGATAGGTTTTTGCCCGATTTCAGCTATCGAGCAACCGATAGTGCACTGCCCTGACCACGGCCTGGACCCGATTCCTGGCACCGAGCTTGTGCATTGCAGAAGTCAGGTGGAGGGTGATGGTGGCCAAGGAGCGATTCAGTTGCCTGGCGATGTCCGCCGCCGTCAACCCTTCAGCGGCTAATCGCAAGCACTCACGCTCGCGTTTGGTCAGGCGAACCGGGCATGTGCGGGCTTCCTTGACGAGCAGCGGAAAAGCCGCCTCTTGCAGGGCATGGGAAATCAGGCTGAAGTCGCCCAGCGTTTGCCGGACATCCTGCAGGGTGCTCCCCTTCGTATCGGCGCGCAGCCCGGTCAATGTCGCAAAGCCGCCTTTGGGCAAATGCATCGGCACCGTCACGCCACAGGTCATGCGCGAATCCTGCAGATAGCTCACGACCGGTGCATGACTCTGGCCGATGAACGGCTGTAGCACCGTGTCTGCCTCCGGTCGATAGGACCAGACAAAAGGAGAAATGGCATTGATTGCCAGATGCTGGACGGGGTCGATCTGGTAATAACCTTCTTCACACCAGAGCGAGTGCCAATCACGGGGAGTATTGCGCAACTTCAGCACAGTCGGGGTAATCAGTGCCCCATCATGATCCAGCGGCACCGGACTGTAGTCGTACACCAATGCGTCAAAGCCTAACGCCTGGACCATTCCCAGGGCGTTATCCATCTGCTCGTCCAGGCTCCTGCCAGACAAAAGACGGGTATTGAAGTCAGACAGCTTGGTCTGCATCCATTCAGCTCCCTTATTAATTTCAATCCTGAAATCGTGCAAGTAGAATGCCACGCCTGAGCGAGGGAATGCCAGATCAAACCTATAAGAATTGCTAGCTTATGGGCGCATAGCTTCCTCGGTAAGGTTTAGCCAAAGAGCGGCACCTGAGCAGGAGAGCAATGATGTGGCGTGAGATCGAGCCGGACCAGCGATACGACCTGGAAGTCGACGGTCATCATCTGGTGGCCTATGGCTTTGGCGACGGCGACGAAGTGCTGTTGTGCCTCAATGGCGGCCCGGGATTGCCTTGCGATTATCTGCGTGACAGCCACGGCTGGCTCAAGGAAAAGGGCTTGCGGGTCATCGCTTTCGATCAGTTGGGTACCGGTGCCTCGGCCAGGCCGACTGACGAATCCCTGTGGGACATCACTCGTTATGTGGCGGAGGTAGAGACCGTCCGCCAGGCCCTCGACCTGGGCAAAGTGCACCTGCTAGGGCACTCCTGGGGTGGCTGGCTGGCGATCGAGTACGCCATTCATCACCCCCAATCGCTGAAAACCCTGATCCTGGAAAATACCGCCGGCGATATCCCTCACCTGTCCCTGGAGCTCGAGCGTCTGCGGGCGGCCCTGGGCAGTGAGACCGTCGCGATGATGCAGCGCCATGAAGCCTTGGGCACCCTGGATCATCCGCAATACCAGGCGGCCATCACCCTGCTCAACTATCGTCATGTCTGCCGTCTGGACGAGTGGCCAGCACCGGTGACACGCTCCCTGGGCGACTGGAACATGGGGCCCTACATGACCATGCAGGGCCCCAACGAATTTCTCTATACCGGCAATCTCAAGGACTGGAATCGCATCGAACAGATGGCCGGCTTCGAAATGCCTGTGCTGATCACCACCGGTCAACATGATGAACTGACGCCAGCCTGCGCAATGCGAATGAAAATGGCGCTCAAGGATGTACAACTGAATGTGTTCCCCAACAGCAGCCACATGCCGTTCTACGAAGAGCCCCAAGCCTATTTCCCAGTCCTGCTGGATTTTCTGCACCGTCATCGGAACTAGCCCATGAACCTGGCGCGCTACCGTTTCATACTGTCGCGCCCGCTACAGCTATTGCCGGTGCTGTTTGGCATCAGCATGATCACCTTTGTGCTCGTACGCTCAATCCCCGGGGATCCCGCCCGGGCACTGCTGGGCTCGCGCAGCACGCCGGAGGCGCTGATCAGGATTCGAGCCCAGTACGGTCTCGACCAGCCGCTGTGGATGCAGTACTTCTACTTTCTCAAGAACCTGCTCAAAGGCGATCTCGGCCAATCGCTGCTCTACAAAGTCGATGCCTTGACGTTGATCAGTACCCGCATTGAGCCAACCCTGTTCCTGGTGCTCGGCAGCGTACTGCTGGCGCTGCTGATTGCCGTGCCGCTGGCAACGGTGGCGGCGCGCAACAAGGGCGGCTGGCCGGACCACCTGATTCGCCTGTTCACCACGGCAGGGCTCGGCATGCCGGCTTTTTGGCTAGGCATCATGTTGATCCTGCTGCTCAGCGTGCAGTTGGGGCTGTTCCCGGTCTCAGGCTATGGACGTATAGGGTGGGACAAACTGCATCACATGGTTTTGCCGTGCCTGACCATTGCCTTGGCACTCTCCGCCGTTCTGGTGCGCAATCTGCGCGCCAGCATGCTCATGGAGCTACAAGCCGATCATGCCACCGCCGCACGGGCCCGGGGCTTGTCCGAGCGGGCGATATTTCATCGGCATGTACTGCCCAACTCCCTGGTGCCGGCGGTCAACCTGCTGGCGGTGAACATCGGCTGGTTGATCAGCGGCACGGTGGTCATCGAAAGTCTGTTTGCCATTCCCGGCATCGGCCAATTGCTGGTGCGCGGCATCTTTACCCGTGACTACATGGTGGTCCAGGGCGTGGCCATGGTGCTGGCCCTCGCCACCGTCACGGTCAATTTCCTCGCCGATGTGCTGACCGTGATGATTGATCCGCGGGTGAACATGCGATGAGTGGCCAGATCATCAGTCCCACCTGGCGTCTTGCGCTGCGTTTCGGCTTGCGCAACGGTCGCCCGGCCACCGCGCTGGGCCTGGCGATTCTGTTTGCCTGGCTGTTGCTCGCACTCTTCGCACCCTGGGTCGCGCCCTTCGATCCGATTGCCCAGAACACCGATATCCGCCTGCTGGGGCCGAGCCTGGCCCATCCGTTCGGCACGGATAATTTCGGCCGCGACGTTCTTTCCCGAGTGATCTGGGGCGCGCGCATCGACTTGCAGATTTCCGTGATCGGGGTGATTTTCCCGTTCTTGATCGGTACTTGCATCGGCGCCTTGGCCGGCTATATCGGTGGCCGGTTCGACACGATCTGCATGCGCCTGATCGATATTATCCTGGCCTTCCCCTTCCTGGTGCTGATGTTGGCAATCATGGCCATCCTCGGCCCCGGCCTGAGCAGCTTTTATATTGCGATGGCTTTGGTGGGATGGGTGTCCTATGCACGGCTGATCCGTTCGCAGATTCTGGTGCTCAAGGAAAGCGATTTCGCCTTGGCGGCGAAAAGCCTGGGTTTCGGTCATGGACGCATTCTGTTTCGGCACCTGTTGCCCAATGCCATGTTCGGTTCGATCGTGTTCTCCATGTCCGACGCGGTGCTGGTACTGCTCAATGGGGCGGCGGTCAGCTACCTCGGCCTGGGGGTTCAGCCACCCACCGCCGAGTGGGGCACGATGGTCGCCGAGGGCCAGAGTTTCATCACCAATGCCTGGTGGATCAGCACCTTCCCGGGACTGGCGATCGTCACCCTGGCCATGGGCTTCAGTCTGCTGGCCGACGGTGTCGCCGAGCACCTCGGAGAGCGCCCATGAGCACACCGGTGTTGCACGTCGAGGACCTCAGCGTGATCGCCGGCCACGGTGAGGGCGAAGTCACGCTGGTGGATCGTGTGTCATTTGACCTGGCCGAAGGCGAAATCCTCGGTCTGGTGGGTGAAAGCGGTTCAGGCAAGACGATGGCCTGCCGGGCCTTGATGCGCTTGCTACCCTCTTCAAACCTCCGGGTCCAGGGCAAGGCCGTGCGCCTTGCCGGTGAGGACCTGCTGTCGCTGGATGAAGCCGGCATGCGAGGCATACGAGGTCGACGGCTGGGGATGATCTTTCAGAATCCCGGCAGTCATCTTGACCCGTTGATGCGCATCGGCGAACAGATCGGCGAGGGCATACGCCTGCATCAGGGGGCGTCCAAACGCGAAGCACGGGCGAAGGCCATTGATGTGTTACGCCAGGTGGGCATTCCCGATCCGCTACGGCGGGTCGACAGTTATCCCCATGAGTTTTCCGGTGGCATGCGTCAACGCGCCATGATCGCCGTGGCATTAGGTTGCAACCCCCAGGTGCTGATCGCCGACGAACCGACCACCGCCCTGGATGTCACGGTACAGGCACAGATCCTGCGCCTGCTCCTGGATTTGCGCGACCAACGTGGCCTGTCAATCATCATGATCACCCACGACCTGGGGGTCGTCGCCCAGACCTGTGACTCCATCGCGGTAATGTACGCCGGGCGGCTCTGCGAGCACGGCAACAAGCTTGATCTGCTGGCTCACCCACGACATCCCTATACGGCGGCCCTGATCGACTGCCAACCGGCTACCAGCAGCGGCCATGCCATGCTCAAAACCATCGCCGGCCAGCCGCCTCTGCTGGATGCGCTGCCCACCGGTTGCCGCTTCAATCCACGCTGCCTTCAGCAGGGCAGCCAGTGCACGCGGCTGTTGCCACAGATGCAAGTCACAGCCGAGGCACACCGAGTCGCCTGCCATTACCCGCTACCCGTGGGAGCCTCGTCATGACCCTGTTGCAAGTCAAGGATCTACGGGTGCGCTTCGCCGCCCCTGGCAGTGGTCCGTTCGGGATCAACAGGCAATGGGTGAACGCCGTCAACGGCGTATCGCTGAGTCTGGCCACCGGGGAAGTGCTTGGGCTGGTGGGTGAGTCGGGCAGCGGCAAGAGCACCCTGGGTCGAGCCATCTTGCGCCTCACTGAGGTCAGCGCCGGGCAAATCCTGTTCGATGGCGTGGATATGGTTCAAGGCAAGCGAATCGACATCGAGCGACTGCGCCACGAAACCGCGATGATTTTCCAGGATCCTTATACCGCCCTCAATCCGCGATTGAGCATTGGTGACACCCTGGCTGAAGTGTTGCGAGTGCGATGTGCGATCCCTGCCTCGCTGATTCGCCATCGGGTCGATGAATTGCTGACCCTGGTCGGCCTGCGGCCGGAGCTGGCCAACCGCAAACCGGGTTCGTTGAGTGGCGGTCAATGTCAACGTGTGGGGATCGCTCGGGCACTGGCCATCGAGCCACGGTTGATCATCGCCGATGAATGCGTGGCCGCGCTGGACGTTTCCATCCAGGGACAGATCATCAACCTGCTGCTGGAGCTGCGGCAGCGCATGAACCTGGCGATTGTGTTCATTGCCCATGACCTGGCGATCGTTCGGCGGCTATGTGATCGGGTCGCCGTGATGTACCTCGGCGAGATCGTCGAGCAAGGCCCCACGGAGGCCGTCTTCAGTAGCCCGCGGCATCCCTATACCGTCGCGCTGATCCAGTCCATTCCACACATCGACCCGACTCGATCGTTGCTGAGCGAACCCCTGCCTGGCGAGCCACCCAGCCCCCTGAACCTTCCATCCGGCTGCGCTTTTCACCCGCGCTGCCGGTATGCACAACCCATCTGCGCAAAAGCGCCGCCCCCCATCCATGACATCAGTGGGCATCGCTATAGCTGTGTGCTCGGAGAGCCATTGCTCTAAAAAAACATTCATCAATAGGGAGTTGACCATGCGATCGAAACATTTGAAGTTGCTGACCGCCGCGACGTTGACCGTTTGTACATTGGCCGCCGGTGTCGCCCAGGCAGCAGGCGTGCTGACCATCGGTTGCCGTGAAGAAAGTACGACGTTCGACCCGATCAAAAGCGCGCAGAACCGTGACAACTGGGTGTTCTCCAATGTTTACGACGTATTGGTGCGCGTCGACAACACCGGCACCAAGCTGGTACCGGGGCTGGCCGAAAGCTGGCACGTTTCCGACGACGGCCTGACCTATACCTTCAAACTTCGCTCGGCCAAGTTCTCCGACGGCTCACCGATTACCGCCAGCGATGCAGCGTTCAGTCTGTTGCGCATTCGCGACAACAAAGGGTCGCTGTGGAGCGACTCCTACAAGATTATCGACAAGGCCCAAGCACCCGACCCGCAGACACTGGTGGTGACACTCACGAGCCCTTCAGTGCCCTTCCTCGCGCAGTTGGCGTTGCCCAACGTCTCCATCCTGTCGCAAAAGGCCATGGAAAAAATGGGTGAGGAAGCCTACGCCCAGGACCCCGTTGCCTCTGGTGCCTTTATCGTCAAGGAGTGGCTACGCGGTGATCGCGTGGTGCTGGAGAAGAACCCCAACTTCTGGCAGGCCGACAAGGTGAGCCTGGATGGCGTGGAATGGATCTCCATCCCGGATGACAATACGCGGATGTTGAAGGTACAGGCCGGTGAACTGGATTCGGCGATCTTCGTGCCCTTCTCGCGCGTCGAAACCCTGAAGAAAGATCCCAACCTGGTCGTACACATGGATCCCTCCACCCGTGAGGATCATCTGCTGATCAACCATGAGCACGGACTGCTGGGCAAGCCTGAAGTACGTCAGGCCCTGGACCTTGCGATCAACAAGAAATCCCTGGTCGATACCGTGACGTTCGGCCATGGCCAGGTGGCTTATTCCTACATTCCTAAAGGAGCGCTTTATCACAATGCCGATAATCTGCAGCGCCCGTACGACCCGGAAAAAGCCAGGAAAATGCTGGCGGATGCAGGCGCCTCAGGCCTGAAGCTCAACTATGTGGTCAATGCGGGCAATGAAGCCGACGAGCAGATCGCCGTGCTGGTCCAGCAACAGCTCGCAGCGGTCGGCGTGACAGCCACGTTGCAGAAGGTCGACCCAACCCAGAGTTGGCAAATGCTGATCGACGGCGATTACGATCTGTCCGTGATGTACTGGACCAACGACATCCTTGACCCGGACCAGAAGACCACCTTCGTGCTGGGACATGACACCAACATGAATTACATGACCCGATACAAGAACGACAAGGTCAAGGATCTGGTCGCGGCTGCACGGGTAGAAGTAGACCCGACCAAGCGCAAGCAGATGTATACCGACCTTCAGGCGATCGCCAAGCAGGACGTCAACTGGATCGATCTCTACTACAGCCCGTACATCAATATTTCGCGCAAGAACATCGAGCACTTCCAACAAAACCCACTGGGGCGCTTCTCTCTCGAGGAAACGGTGAAGCGCTAGCGAGCAGTGGCTTTCATCCGAGTCGGATAGGGCCAGTGGCAACGCCTTGATTACGAGTCGAGGCTTGCCACTTGATGGCCAAGCGACATCGGTCGCTCCCCGGTCATCTCGCACAACAGGGCCGTCACGACGTTGCCTTCGACCATGCCGCGCGCCTGCAGAAGATCCGCCACCGCACACACGGCGGGCCAGTATCGATGCATCAAGCGGCGGCAACGGGCGATGGCCAGCGCTTGGGCGTCGAGCAGCTTGCGCGGTGGCAGCAGGCTGATCAATTCCTGCCCACGGTCAAGGTCCCCTCGACCGCTGCCCCTGATCAGCCGGTCGGACCTGCGGTGCCGGTAGACCGCTTCGGCCACGGGCCCCGCGAAGCAATGGAGCAGGTCACGCTCAATGGCATCGACCATCGAGGGCAGGTATTCAGCGATCCCCGGCGCGTCGAAGGCCGGGCGTGGGACAAGGTAGTCCGCTTCAACCAATCCTTCTGCGTATTGCGGGTTGCCGCGCAAGTCGAACAGGGGCCCCGTGCAGGCCTCGACCTTGGTACGCACAGTGATGCGTTTTATCGGTTGACCGTTCCACCAAAAGGCCAGGGCATGCCCCGCTTCGTGGAAGGCCGTGCTGCGCGGGTATTTGTTCATTATTGGGTCCGTCACGGCAGGCGCCATTCATATCATCTGCCTCGCCGTTGGGCCTCGATAAAAGATTATCCCTATCGACCGTTAATACTGCGCCTATTAGCTATCTGCCAAAGCGGGACTAGCCTGAATTCAGGCTGGTGTAATCCGGCCCGTGAAACCTGACAAACAGATATGAAGCGTTCAGAACGTACCGGGCTTGCCGTGGGCCACCGTACTGGCAGCTAGACCGCTCTCTCGCGTTGCCGCGTGGTCATGACGATCAGTTGAGCGAACTGTGAGCCCTGCGCCCTGCGTCATTTATTTCGCCTGTCGCTATTCGGGTCCCGGCCGGGCTGGATAGCTGGATGAATACGACCAAAGGTAGCTTCTCATGGCAAATGAATCGAAATGTCCGTTCAATCACGCCGCTGGCGGTGGCACAACGAATCGTGACTGGTGGCCGAACCAACTGAATCTGAAGATCCTGCACCAGCACTCCTCGCTGTCCGACCCCATGGGCGAGGACTTCAACTACACCCAAGCCTTCAAAAGCCTGGATTTTCAAGCCCTGAAGGAAGATCTGCGGGCGCTGATGACCGACTCCCAGGACTGGTGGCCGGCGGATTTCGGCCACTATGGACCGCTCTTTGTCCGCATGGCCTGGCACAGTGCCGGCACCTATCGCACCGGTGACGGGCGCGGTGGCGCAGGCTCCGGCCAGCAGCGGTTTGCCCCGCTCAACAGCTGGCCCGACAACGTCAGCCTCGACAAGGCCCGTCGGCTGCTGTGGCCGATCAAGCAGAAGTATGGCCGCAACATTTCCTGGGCAGACCTGATCGTCCTTACCGGTAACGTCGCGCTGGAGTCCATGGGCTTCAAGACCTTCGGTTTTTCCGGTGGTCGTCCGGACGTCTGGGAACCGGATGAAGATGTCTATTGGGGGTCCGAAAACAAATGGCTGGGGGGCGATCTCCGCTACGGCAAGCCCGACAAAGCCGCCATGCAGGAGCCCGGCGAAGGCCAATTGGTGGCCGAACCTGGCAATGAAGAAAGCCGTACCGACCTGGGGCGCAACCTGGAGAACCCGCTGGCCGCCGTGCAGATGGGGCTAATCTACGTCAACCCGGAAGGCCCCGAGGGCCAGCCGGACCCGGTTGCCGCCGGGCTGGATATCCGCGAAACCTTCGGCCGCATGGCGATGAACGACGAAGAAACCGTAGCATTGATCGCTGGGGGCCACGCCTTCGGCAAGACCCACGGCGCCGGCCCCGCCGACAATGTCGGTGCCGAGCCCGAAGCCGCTGGCCTGGAGCTGCAAGGCTTGGGCTGGAAGAGCACCTTCGGCACCGGCAAGGGGCCCGACACCATCACCAGTGGCCTGGAAGTCACCTGGACCACCACGCCCACCCGCTGGAGCAACAACTATCTGGAGAACCTGTTTGGCTTTGAGTGGGAACTGACCAAGAGCCCGGCCGGTGCGCACCAGTGGACACCGAAAAACGGCGCCGGCGCGGGCATCATCCCCGATGCCCATGACCCGGCCAAACGGCGCAACCCGACGATGCTGACCACCGACCTGGCGCTGCGCTTCGACCCGATCTACGAGAAGATCTCGCGGCGCTTCCTGGAGAATCCGGACCAATTGGCCGACGCCTTCGCACGCGCCTGGTTCAAGCTGATCCACCGTGACATGGGCCCACTGTCGCGCTATCTGGGCCCGGAACTGCCGAATGAAGAACTGCTGTGGCAAGACCCTATCCCGGCGGTCGACCATGCCCTGGTCAACGACAGCGACATCGCCGCCCTCAAGGGCAAGCTGTTGGCCTCGGGCCTGTCGGTTTCACAGCTGGTGTCCACTGCATGGGCTGCGGCATCCACCTTCCGCGGTTCCGACAAGCGCGGCGGTGCCAACGGCGGCCGCCTGCGCCTGGCCCCGCAGAAGGACTGGCCGGCCAACCAGCCGGACCAACTGGCTCAAGTGCTGGCGACCCTGGAAAAGGTCCGGAACGAGTTCAACAGTGCCCAGTCCGGAGGCAAGAAAATCTCCCTGGCGGACCTGATCGTGCTGGGCGGCAGTGCCGGCATCGAACAGGCGGCGAAAAATGCCGGGGTCAACGTGACGGTACCGTTCTCGCCGGGGCGCATGGACGCGAGCCAGGAGCAGACGGATGTCGAGTCGTTCGGTTTTCTCGAGCCCATCGCCGATGGCTTTCGCAACTACCTCAAGGGCCGGTACCGCGTGTCCGCCGAAGCACTATTAATCGACAAGGCACAATTGCTGACCCTCAGCGCACCGCAAATGACGGCGTTGATTGGCGGTCTGCGGGTACTGGATACCAACGTCGGCCACTCGGCGCACGGTGTCTTTACTCAACGGCCCGGGGCATTGACCAATGACTTCTTCGTCAACCTGCTCGACATGGGCGTGGAATGGAAACCGCTCTCCGACACCCAGGAAACCTTCGAAGCCCGTGACCGCAAGACCGGCCAGGTCAAATGGACCGGCACCCGCGTCGACCTGGTCTTCGGCTCCAACGCCCAGCTCCGGGCCTTGGCCGAAGTCTATGCCAGCGCGGATGCGAAGGAGCAGTTCGTCAACGACTTCATCGCGGCGTGGGTCAAGGTGATGAACCTGGATCGGTTTGATCTCAGGTGAGAAGAATCCAGGCATGAGGTCTGGCAAGGAAGCGACCTCATGAACTTTTCTTCACCCCACGCCCCCGCGTGATTGGGTACAGTCGCCTCGCTCATTCAAGAAACTAAGGTTTTAGCCCGCTCTCCCAGCGGGCTTTTTTTTGCCCGGCATTCAGGTTGATGAACGTGCGTTGCCCAACGCAGGCAAAACGGGCGCCAGCGTCTCTTGCGCTGGTTTCGACACCGGTTGTTCCAGGGCCGCTCGCCCATAAAACAGCAGCGCCATCAGCCAACAGCTCAACCAGACGAAAATCCCCGCCCAGAATGTATGGGACATGTAGTGCCAGCCCTGCAGGACTCGCGTGGTGCCATAGACAAACCCCAAGGCCAGCGCCCCATGCATCAAGGCTTTGGAATGACGCCAGCGGTAGCGGCGGGCGACGAAATACAGCGCCAGCATCGTGAACCCGCCGGAGGCATGACCGCCGGGCCAGCAACGACCGTCACCGGCGACATTCAGCAGGTCGAAATTCTGGAACCATTCCTTGTGCTCGATCTTGCCAGCGTACTGGGTGGTTTCCACCGGGCAATACACGCTGGTATGGCCCTTGAGGTAATGGATCACCCCGGTGCTGAGGGAAAAAGCGAAGACCACGTAGAGAAAATCGCGACGGTGCTCGTGGGCAAAACGTAGAGGCTTGCTCAGTCGGGTCCTATCCAGCAGGCGAAGCAGCCCAGGGCGCTTTTGCGGTTTGAAGACCGGCCAGAAAAACGACAACAGCGCACCGACGATGGCCGCCTCGCCGGTCCAGTTCGGAATGACCCGCGCCCATTTGTGGGTGATTTGCTCGAATAGCCGCACGTGTTCCAACGGAAACACTTGGTGCAGCGGATCGTAGAAAAGATTGCTGATGGCGATGTCGATGCGGGTCATGTCGAACAGCAAGAACACCACGGCCGCACAGACCAGCGGAATTCCGAGGTTGAATCCGTAGAAACGGGCGCGAGCAGACGTCAGCATGGGCGGTCCTAATCGTGGGAAAAGTTACGGAAAAGTCATCGAGCGCCAGTCAGACGCTTCGATAAAGCCAAGCAGCCGTGGCGCTTGTGGCTGGGCGGTGGAAACGAACAACGAAGCCCCATAGCCAAACGCCGAGGTCGGGCGCTGGAGCGCGGTTTCCATCGCTTGCATGCATTCGCTGTGGGTGACCAGGATCAAGTTGCGCCCGGCCACTTTATGGGCCAGGGCATTGCGCAGCAGGTCATGCCGGCAATTGATCAGCCAATCGTCACCGCTGCCCACCTTGTTGAACATGTACCCCGCCGTCTGGGTCGCGCGCACCAACGGGCTGTTGTAGAGGTCGGCGTTGTCCAGGCCCAATTGTTCGAACCGGGCACCGAGGCCCACCGCAACGGCACGGGCCCGATCGGTGATGCCTTCGCGATCGTTCAGGCACGCGGCCTTGGAGTGATCGCAGCGCTCGACATGGCGCACCAGCACGATCATCTCGCCCTTGGCCCAGCCATCGGCCAGGGCCCGGGCGCCAGCGATGTTGCCATGGGCCAGGTCCGGCACCGCCGCTGGGCTGAGCAGCCAGAGGGTCAACGGGATGACCAGCAGCGCCGACGCCAGCACGACCACGGCGTTTCGGTAACGGGCAAACCGGCGCGTATCGATCGAACGCGTCAGGCCGAAAAGGCTCAGTCTCAGTTCCACATCAAGCCGCCTCGACGGCATCCACCCAGTCATTCGATGGCGCGACAGTAGAGAGGCCGACGTGGGCAGACAGTGAAACCGATGTGAAAAAAAGCTTGGGGTGAACGCGAAGCAGGCACCTCGATGCCCTGAAAGACCGCATCGCCTTTATCGCGGGCAAGCCTTGCTCCCACAGATACCCGGAAAAAAACTTACAGATCTTGAACCCGCCGCCGATATAGCCCTGTTACATGCTCTTGCTGGCTCTTAACAACAACAATCTTCCAGCGTACCGACGATAAGCAGCACAACGTTCCTGGAGGAATTGATGAACAGCTGGTTTGGCAACATTAGCGTCAACATGAAATTGGGTCTGGGCTTCGGCCTGGTGCTGGTACTGACCTGCCTGCTGGCCCTGACCGGCTGGACGAGCCTGGACGGGCTGATCAATCGCAGCAACTGGATGAGCGACATCACCCAGCTCAACGCCGGCCTGACCAAACTGCGTGTCACGCGTCTGCAATACATGCTGACCAACGGTGACGAGACCGCCGCACAAAATGTGCAGACCACCCTCGATGGTTTCGTGGCGCAACAGAACGCCCTGCTCAGCAGCTTCAAGAGCCCGGAAAACGTCAAGCTGCTCAAGGAGCAGAGCGCGGTCATCGGCGCCTATCAGGTGTCCCTGAACAAAATGCGCAGCGCCTACCGCACTGGCAACACCGCCCGCGACACCATGGGCACGAACGCCGACATCGCCTACAAGCTGATCGAGACCATCGACGCCGACGTACGGCAGATGGCCCTCAGCGATGAGCGTTTCGCGCAGTTCCAGGCCATCACCCAGGCCAAGCAAGCCTTCATGCTGGCCCGCTATGAAGTGCGCGGCTACACCGCCAACAGCAACGCCGATACCGAACGCAAGGCCGTCGCCCAACTGGACGCCGCCATCGCTTCGCTCAAGCCGCTGAACGAACACTTCTCCAGCACCCGCCAGGATGAACTGCGCCAACTGGAAAACGCCCTGACCCAATACCGCAGCGCCGTGCAGGCCTTCAAGCTGGCCACTGCCGATGTGGTGCAGGCGCGCAAGGAAATGACCGACCAGGGCGCGACCATCGTGACCTTGAGCGAGCAGCTGTACCAGATCCAACTCGACCGCCGTGACGCCGAAAGCGCCCAGGCGCGCACCCTGCAACTGGTCAGCACCCTGCTGGCGTTGCTGGTGGGGATCATTGCGGCCGTGATCATCACGCGCCAGATTACCCGTCCGCTGCGCGAAACCCTGGCCGTGGTCGAACGCATCGCCAGCGGCGACCTGTCGCACACGGTCATCGTCACCCGCCGCGATGAACTGGGCGTGCTGCAACAAGGCATCGCGCGCATGGGCGTGACGCTGCGCGACCTGATCAGCGGCATCCGCGATGGCGTGACCCAGATCGCCAGCGCCGCCGAAGAACTGTCCGCCGTGACAGAGCAGACCAGCGCCGGGGTCAACAACCAGAAAGTCGAGACCGACCAGGTTGCGACCGCCATGCACGAGATGACCGCCACGGTCCAGGAAGTCGCGCGCAACGCCGAAGAGGCCTCCCAGGCAGCCGCCGCCGCTGATGGCGAAGCCCGTGCCGGCGACCAAGTGGTCAGCGAAGCCATCGCCCAGATCGAACGCCTGGCCAGCGAGGTGATTCGTTCCACCGATGCCATGACCGTGCTGCAACAGGAAAGCGACAAGATCGGCAGCGTCATGGACGTGATCAAGGCCGTGGCCGAACAGACCAACCTGCTGGCCCTCAACGCCGCCATCGAAGCGGCCCGTGCGGGTGAAGCCGGGCGTGGTTTCGCCGTGGTGGCCGACGAGGTCCGTGGCCTGGCCCAACGCACGCAGAAATCCACCGAAGAAATCGAAGGCCTGGTGGCCGGCTTGCAGAACGGCACCCAACAAGTGGCCGCCGTGATGAACAACAGCCGCAGCCTCACCGACAGCAGCGTGGCCCTGACCCGCAAGGCCGGCGCGTCACTGGAAAACATCACCCGCACGGTGTCGAACATCCAGTCGATGAACCAGCAGATCGCGGCCGCCGCCGAGCAGCAAAGCGCCGTGGCCGAGGAGATCAGCCGCAGCATCATCAACGTGCGCGACGTGTCCGAACAGACCGCCGCCGCCAGCGAAGAAACCGCTGCGTCCAGCGTCGAACTGGCGCGGCTGGGTAATCAGCTGCAGATGATGGTGAGCCACTTCCGCGTCTAACGTCCGACGCAATTTTGCATGACCTACTGTGGGAGCGAGCTTGCTCGCGAAGGCACCGGATCAGCCAGCATTGAAGTTGACTGACCCACCACCTTCGCGAGCAAGCCCTCTCCCACAGGATTTGCATCAGCGCAACCCACGAATCGCTCTTTCGTACAAATCCCCCGGCCCCAGTCCTACCGCCTTTCTCTGCACGCTCCTGTACGGTTTTCGCTTGAACAAGCACATTGCGCTCGAACAGGAGATGACAACACATGGACGTAAGCAACGACTCGCTGTTGAAAAGGCTCGTTACCTCCCCAGACGGTGAGGACGCCACAAAAGCCGAACTGAAAACCGCCATGCTACGAATGGGGGTGACGTCGGTATTCGACATTGTGCGCATGAGCAAGACGCAGTTCACCGAGAAACTCGCCAGGCATAGCGACGCGGACGGCGAACAGGCCTACGACAATGCTTCGAGCCATGCCCGGCAAATCAGTCGTTTGTATCAGGAACACCGGGTATCGTCCGGCGCCAACAAACCACGTGGCAAGCGCAGCCTGGCGACAGGCACAACGGCCGCGCCCACCGGCTATCAAGCGCTGTTCAAAGAGAATTGGGACCAGTTCTGCAACGAGGGCGATATCGCCGCGATCGACTCGCCCGTGGCGTATCTGCGGGCGTTGTATCTGTTCGCCGGTGAACTGGAAAACCTGTCACCACAAGCCGGCGCCATCACCTTGGCGCAACGGCGCCCGGACCTCGAGACACTCGCGCTCGATCGGCAGAGTGCCTTCGTTACCCGTCCGATGCTCGACATCATCAACGACACCCTGCGCAGGAACATCAAGGCGCACCTGGTCAAAACCGGTGAAAAAAAGACCGTGCGCCAGGTACTCGCCAGCGCACATTTCCCTTTCTCGCTGCCCTACGATCTGCACCATCATCAATGCGTGCTCGGGTTGGGCACGGGCAAGCCGGCGCTGGGCGAACTGAATTATCGGGTCAGCCTGAACCTGCCGTTTTCAGAGGGCCGGAAACATTACGGACAGATATCCGTCAATCCTGAAGAGGCGCAAAAGCTTCTGTCCGGGCTGAGTCCGGCGCAACAGGCGCTGCTCATCGCGCCGACCGCCTCACAAGGCAACCTCGCCACGCTGAAAAAGAGCTACGGCACCGAGGACCTCTTGAGCCTGAGTGAGCTCGAGTTCTTCATGGCGCGCACCGGGCTCACCACGGAACAGGTCGAGCAGTTGCTGGCACAAGGCAAATACAGCCCACGAACGTCAATCAACAGCCCCGCTTCTTCCCTGAACCGTTACGGCGCGGGCTACATCAACGGCGGCGGGGCGACCCCGGCCCTGGCGATCGAGACCCAAGGGAACCGGAAGGTCTTTGCCAACGACGCCCCTGAGCGAATCGACCGTTTGCAACGAATGATCCGCCTGCATCGCTGGACCGGTATTCCCGTTGCCGAACTGGACACGTTGATCACCAATGCCCAGCGCTCGGAGAGGGTCGAGACGTTCAGTGCCAACACCTTGCGCGCCCTGGGCGTCTATCGGTACCTGAACCAGCGCCATGGCATCGCCCCTGAAGAATTCGCTTCATTGCTGCACGACATGCCCATCCATGCGTGCGGTGATCGAGTGCCACTGTTCGATCAAGTGTTCAATCGCACCCGACTGCTCAAAGGTCCCGACTGGAGCACTCAAAAGGGGAACCTGACCGCTACGGACGAGCGGACTTTCAGTTACCTCAGTGCCGGCCTTGGGCTTCCCGTTGCGCCAGATTCACTGTTGCTGCTGGCCAGGCAAGCCAGCCAGCATTTATCGCAGGGGTACGACCTGCCCACGGTTTCGGCTCTCTATCGCCAGGCCCGTATCGCCCGGATGTTCAAACTCTCCCCTCTTGAATGCATCGAGCTGGCCCGGTCGCTCGGCGGAGAGGATTTTTGCAAGGCGTTGGTGACAGGGGAGCTGAGAACCGCCGGCTCCGCAGAGCTCGACATTCTCGATGTGCTGATGGCAATGGACTGGGCTGTCGACTGGCTCAGGCAAAACGATCGGGATGTGCTGCAATGGTGTCGCCTGTTCGAAGCAAGCAGCAATGACGGGCCGCTGAATCACAACCTGGCAAAGCGATTGGAGAAATTCCAGACGGACATCCACACCACCCACGACCCTCAGCATCGGGTGGAGGTGCTGCTGCATGACATTGCGGACCTGCCTGCCGAATACGTCCCTTGCGTCTTGCAGATGGCCGGCACCGATGCAACGGCGGTCGTCGCGGCCATCGAGGCGGCCCCGGGGGAAATGCCCCGGTTGCTGGCGACGGTATTGCGCACTGCCGAGGCTTGCCAACATCTGCACCTGAGCAGCAGCACGCTGAAGGTCCTGCTGGAAAACCCGACATGGCTGGCCTCGCAACCACCCCGAACATTGACGCCCCAGATGCTGTATCTGCTCGAATGCTTCAGTCATTGCGCCCGCCATCAGGCCCAGTCGGAAGAGAACCTGTTGCACTACCTGCAAGTGGCCAATCAGGGCACGCCTCAATCGAAAGAAGAAGCCAATCGCCTGCTGGCCAAGCTGTTGGATTGGAGCGTCGAAGAGGTGAGTTTCCTGCGGGCGCAACTGCTAACAGGGCAAGACTCAATGGGAACCGTGGATTGGGTCATCCGTTGCCAGGCCTGCTGCCAGAGCACGGGACTGTCGGCGAACCTGCTGATCAAGGCGACCGCACTGAATACCCGAAGCCCCACATCGGATTGGCAAACCGTGGGTGATGCGCTGATCGCCGCCTGCCATTGAGCGGACACCCACTTCAACATTCAAGGACAGAATATGACCGTTGCCCTGAAAAAGCAGCTCGATGAACGCCTGCGCGATGCGCTGCTGGCGTTCTACCTGAACACTGTCGCACCCGACAATGCCACGCCGCTCAAGAGTGCCCAGGATCTCTATGAATACTGGTTGCTCGACGTACTGGTCAGCCAGGATGTGCCTACCACGCAGGTGGCCTGTGCCATTGCCAGCCTGCAGCAATACATCAACCGTATCCTGATGAACATGGAGCCCGGTTACGACCCGCAAGACGTTAGCGCCAAGCACCGGCAGACATGGCGCAATGAACTGCACCAGTACGCCACCTGGGCCGCCCATCAAAAGCTGCTGTATTTCCCCTCGACCTATCTGGACCCGACCCTGAGGGCGAACAAGAGCGACAACTTCCAGCAACTGGAAAACGCCCTCAGCCAGAATCGGATTGAACCTCATGCGGTTCAATCGGCGGTCCTGGCCTACCTGGCCCGATTCGAAGAAGTGGCCAACCTGACGATTCTCAACGGCTATATCGATGGCGAGGACTTTGCCAACAGCACCTACTACCTCATCGCCAAATCCCGTACCGAAAACACTTACTTCTGGCGCTCGCTGGACATGGCGCAACGTCCACTGGACGGTCCCTCATCGTCCCCCACCAAACTGGATCAGCCGGATCCGTATGCCTGGTCGGACTGGGAAAAAGCCGACGTACCGATCCCCGAAAGCGCGGTCGAACACTCGATCCGTCCGGTCTGGTTCAACAACCGCCTGTTCGTGGTCTGGGCCGAATGCATCCATCAGGATAAGTCGGCCGCCAGCGCGCACTCGAGCGACGACGCCTCGCCGCCAAGGGCGAGTCATCCGCTGCTGCGTTTGAGCTATTGCTTCAAAAAACAGGATGGCATCTGGAGTACGCCGCGATTGGGCCTGCAAGGGTATTGCGAGGATCAGGCGCTTGCCAGTCAGGGTCTGGAGACGATCATGCCGTTGATAGGTACCGTTGCGGCGCAACATCGCAAGGGCTCGCGAGACTCACTGTATCTTGCCTTATGTGCGCGAAAGCCCAACGCCGGCTCGGGGTCTGCGTCGACCAATACCTTTAGTTTCATCAGAACAATCTACATCGACAAAAATCTTGCCCATAAGCCTGACAGTGCAACGACGATTGAACAGGCGGAAGAACAAAAACCAAAAAAACAGGAACACACCCTCCTTGATACGACGCTCATCGAACCTCACGACCAGCGCTTTCAAACAAGATTGGCTTTTCTGGAAATCGAGGGTGCTTCAATCCCGCGCCCCAAGAATATTACTAACAGCCTTTTGAATTTCGATGACTATTTCAACGGAGCAATTTACAAACCCGTCGATTCGACACACATACTATCCTTCCATGCCGACGATACGTACCTCCCCCCTGCCGTGAGTGAAATTCGCATCGTATTTCCACGGCTTCAGCTCATGCTGCCTCCAGTCGACGAACACCTGCCCTCCTCTTCTTACATAAAACTTCGTGACAATTCCAAAATCAGCGCCATAACTTTGGTCGACCCCACCAATATGACTTACCAGTTGTCGTTCGATGACCTGAACAACGTGGTCCTGGACAGTGAGGATTCACCTGGATTCACGACTTCAGCAACAAAAAGTCTGGCTGGAAAGCTGATCTCAGTAGCGGCAGTACGCCACTTGATCAAAACCTACAACGACCGCTTCACCGGAGCCCCTCGAGGGAAGGTTACCGTGGCGTTACAAGAGCCTCACGGCCGCAGTCATATCCGGACTCCCTTCTCGTATGAAGAAGAGCTGCTCTACCGAAAATATGTAATTTTGCGCCAACCCGCCGGCATAGAAACCGACTCGTTAACGTATGACAAACTGGAGCCTGTCGCCGCATCCCCCCTGGTGAAACAGCTACCCAGTCGCCATGAGCACCCCTTGCGGGCGGAAGACCTTAATGGGGACGGAGATACGTTATTTTATGGTGTTGCGCTGGCCCGCCCAGACAAACCGGATGAAATAATTTCCTTCGCGCTCAAAGCGTTCAAACTGAGCCTGGCGCCCAGGTTCCTCGAACAGCCGAGTATTAGCGCCGTACCGACATCCAACCTGGGCACCACCCAATTCATCGACTTCACCAATTCCTCCATCAAGCACAGCGACGGCAAAAGCCAAAAGCGCCAACCGATCCGATTGAACACCGTATTTGCCGCAGAACTGATCCGGCGAACCGAAAACAGCCTCGACGAACTGTTCGACCGGACCACTCAACAACTGCCGGAACCCGCCCTGCCCGACGCCCCAAACAACAGGATGGACTTCCACGGACCTTACGGCCGCTACTTCACCGAACTGTTTCTTTACTTGCCATGGCTGGTTGCCCACCGCTTGAACGCCGAGCATCGGTATGAGGACGCTGAACGCTGGTTGCGCTATGTCTTCGACCCGAGCCGCAGGAAAGCCGAATGCTGGAGAAGCGTCCCTCTGCTCGACGGTGACACACCTTCGTATTCCGCCCAGGCGCCCCATGATCCGCATCAAATTGCCCTCAGTCATCCGGTGCACTTTCGCAAGGCGCTGTATTTCCTCTACCTCGACATCCTGACCAACCGAGGCGATGCCGCGTACCGCGAGCTGACACCGGACAGCCTCAGCGAAGCAAAGCTTTGGTACGTCCGGACCCTGGACTTGTTGGGGCCACGCCCGGCCGTTCAACCGGTCGATCATTGGACGGCTATCAGCCTTCGAGCCCTCAGCCACACGAACAATGATGACCTGCGCACCTTTGAAAACTTGCTGCCCCTGCCTGCCACCAGCCCCCCATCACTTATGCAAGACGGCATTTCGCAAGGGACCCTGGCGGCCATCGATAGCCCATATCTATGCGTGCCGTTCAATCCGCAGTTGCTCAAGTGCTGGGACGTTGCCGAAAGTCGCCTGTACAACTTGCGGCACAACCTCGACATGGCTGGCAAGCCGTTGCATTTGCCGGTATTCGCGGCTGCGCTGGACCCACGCGCCGTGCTCGGCATCAGCGCCCCGAACACCCGCGACGGTGCTACGGCCCCCTTGCCGGCGGTGCACATTCCCAACTATCGCTTCACGGTCATGCACAGTCAGGCTCAGAACGCCGTTGAAAGCATCAGCCAGTTCGGCGCCACGCTGCTGTCGTTGATCGAGCGCAAGGAACAGGCCCAGTTGCAGGAGCTGCAGCAACAACAGGCCTGGGACCTGGCGAAAGTCTCCGTTGACCTGCAACGCCAGGCCCTGAACGTCGACCGTCAAAACCGCCAGGCGCTGCTGGCCAGCCAGGCCATTGTTCAAAACCGCATCACCCATTACCAAAAACTGCTGGACGATGATCTCAGTGCCGTCGAGACAAAAGCCAATTACTTCTACGTGACCAGCGGCACCTTGGAAGCCGGGGCAATGACCTGCCAAATCGTGGCAGGTGGGCTGATGATGGCTCCGAACGTTTTTGGCTTCAGCAATGGCGGCAGCCGTTGGGAGGGACCAGCGCTCGCATCCTCTGCAGCCTTCCATAGCGCCGCGATCATAAGCCGCACGGTAGCGGCCCAACTCGACCGTCAGGCCACATTCGATCGCCGCCGGGATGAATGGCATCACGCCTACGATCAGTCACGGCTCGAACTGGCCCAGATCGACGCGCAACTGGCGCAATTCGCCGAGCAGGAAACCGCGACTCGCCTGCAACTGCGTCTGGCCGAATCAACCCTGAGCCAAGCCAAGGCCAACTACGACTTTCTCAGCAAGCGTTTCACCAAAGCACAACTGTACCAATGGCTGAACAGCCAATTTGCCGCGCTCTATCGTCAGGCCTACGACGCGACACTGGCGCTGTGCCTGGCGGCCGAAGCCGGTTGGCAGTATGAAATTGCCGACTTCGACACGCGTTTCGTCCAGCCCGGTGCCTGGCATACGACCTATCGCGGACTGGGCGCGGGCGAGCTGTTGAAGATGAACCTGTTGAAGATGCACGCCGAGTACCTGCGGCGTCACGAGCGGGAACTGGAGATACGCAAGACAGTGTCGCTGCGCCAGCTCAAACGCCACACCCCGACCAGTACCCTCAACAAGGAATGGCCGCAAATCCATGCCGACTTGAAAAAAGGCACCTACGAATTCGAGCTGACCCAGCAATTGTTCGAAGACGACTACAAGGATCAGCAACATTACCTGCGGCGGATCAAGACCATCAGCGTGTCCTTGCCGGCCCTCGTCGGCCCGTACGAAAACGTTCGAGCCACGCTGACCCAGACCGCCAGCAAGGTATTCCTCTCCCCGGGTGACCGGGGCAAAACCCTGCAGAGCCTACGCGCCAACCAGCAGATTGCCCTGTCTACGGGCGTCGACGACAACGGCCTGTTCACGCTGAATTTCAACGATGACCGCTACCTGCCTTTCGAACACACCGGCGCCATCTCCACGTGGCAGTTGACCTTCCCAAACCCCGAAGCACAAAAAGACCTGCTTGACTCACTGACCGACGTCATCGTGCATGTGAGCTACACGGCCAGGGTCGGCGGAGGTGCGCAATGACGGAACAACCCCTCCTGCCTGTCACCGCGCCGTCACTGCCCAAGGGCGGTGGCGCCATTCAAAGTATCGGCAAAGGATGGGCCGCCATCGGCGCCCACGGTACGGCCTCCTATGAAATTGTCCTGCCGATTTCACCGGGGCGCGGCTTTGCTCCGCCCTTGTCCCTGAGCTATGCCAGCTCGCTCGGCAACGGTGTGTTCGGCATCGGTTGGGAGCTGTCGCTGCCCTGCGTGGCGCGACGCACCGGCAAGGGTGTGCCGGCCTATACCGAAGATGACGAAATCATCGGCCCCAGCGGGGTGGTCTGGCTGCCCGAGCGCGACGCGCAAGGCGTCATCGTCACAACCCGCATCGATCACTACAATGATCTGCACCTGGGGACGACCTACACCGTCACCCGGTATTTGCCCAGAATCGAAAGCCGCTTCGACCGCATCGAACACTGGTCCTCGCCCGACGACAAACCGGGCTTCTGGCTGGTGCACGGTGCCGATGGCAGCCTGCATCTGTTCGGAAAGAACCCTGCGTCCCGTCGAGCCGATTCCCTGGATACGCGCCGTGTCGGCGAGTGGTTGCTGGAGGAGAGCCTGAACCCTTACGGCGAGCACATCCTCTACCAATACAAGGCCGACGCAACGGCCCAACGCTATTTGAGCCGGGTGAGCTATGGCAATTTCAAAGCCGATCCACACCTGTACTTATGGAAAACAGACCGGCTCGCGCCCGTGCAATGGCACTTCGAATTGGTGTTCGACTACGGTGAACGGACCACAGCCTACGAACAGAAACCGCCGTATGGAGGCCAGCAGTGGGCAACCCGTAGCGATGGTTTTGCAAGCTTCGCCTACGGTTTTGAATTACGCACCGAACGCCTGTGCCGCCAGGTCCTGATGTTTCACCGTTTTCCCGAAGAACTGGGGGCTGCCCCCATCCTGGTGAGACGCCTGTTACTCGCTTATCGCCAGACATCCCTGGGTTTGCACCAACTGAGCGCCGCCCATGACCAGGCATTCGGCGATGGGACAACCGTCGACGGCCGGCCCCCCGTCGAGTTCAGCTACAGCGAATTCAAGCCCCGGTTGCAAGCCCGCGCCTGGCAACGCTTTGACGACTTGCCGGGGCTCAACGATGGTCACCGTTATCAACTGGTGGATTTGTACGGCGAAGGCCTGCCGGGCGTGCTCTATCAAAGCGACGCAGGTTGGCTTTACCGCGAACCCGTGCGGGCCAAGGCCAAAAGCGACAAAGTGGCTTATGCCCCGTGGCGGGAGCTGCCCCATATCCCGGTTGCCGACCATGGGAAACCGATGCGTCAGTCATTGAACGACCTGACCGGTGATGGTCGTTTGGACTGGCTCGTTGCCCAACCGGGGCTGAGCGGTTTTTTCTCCCTCGGCGCCGATCGGAGCTGGGCGGATTTCGCCACGTTCAACGCGTTTCCAACAGAGTTTTTCAGCCCACAAGGGCAGTTGGCCGACCTGACGGGCGAAGGGCTCGGCGATCTGGTCTTGATCGGCCCGCGCAGCGTTCGCCTGTACGTCAACCAGCGGGAACACGGTTTTGCCGCCCCGCTGGAAGTCGCCCGCGACGAGCATGAAGATGCCCTGGCGGTATTCAACGCCTCACCCGGCGAACTGGTGGCGTTCAGCGATGTGCTGGGCAGCGGCCAGCAGCACTTGGTGCGCATTCGCCACAACGAAGTGACGTGCTGGCCAAACCTGGGCCACGGGCGTTTTGGCAAGGGCATCGTGCTGGACTTTCCCGGACTTGCCTACGAAACCTTCGATGCCTCGCGTATTCGCCTGGCGGATCTGGATGGCTCCGGCGCCGTCGACCTGATTTATCTGCAAGCAGACCAGGCACTGATCTTCATGAACCGCTGCGGCCAGGGTTTTCGCCCAGCGGTCGCACTGCCCTGGCCTCCCGGACTGCGTTACGACAACTTATGCCAGGTGAGCATCGCCGACCTGCGGGGGCTCGGCTGCTCCAGCCTGATCCTGAGCGTGCCGCACATCACACCGCAACACTGGCGCTACGATTTCGTCGAGTCGAAACCGTATCTGCTCACCGGCACACACAACAACATGGGTGCCAGCGAAACCATCAGCTACCGCAGCTCGGCGCAGGAATGGCTGGATGAAAAAGCCGCCCATACCAAGGCCGGCACGCCTGCGGTCTGTCATGTGCCCATGGCACTGCATCTGGTTTCGAGCCAGACCCGGGAGGATGAAATCACCGGAAATCGACTGACCCGCAAGTTTGCCTATCGCCAAGGCTACTACGACGGCGTCGAGCGCGAGTTTCGCGGCTTCGGCCTGTTGCTGGAAACCGACAATGAAACCAACCCCGACGATGCCGACGCCCAGGGCTTCACCATGCCCAGCCTGAAGAAGACCTGGTTCCACACCGGAAAAACGGTGGACATGCCCCGTATCGGCTACAACGACGACCCGCAAGCCGTGGCGCTGGGCAAAGCGCTGCTTTGCCAATACCAGGGCGAGGCCGGGCACGACATCCCCGTGGCCGCGCCAACCCCAGCCACCCGCATTGAAATGGCCCGCGCGTTAAGTGGCCATGTGCTGCGAAGCGAAACATTCGGGGTCGACAGGCGCCGGAAAACCCGGACCCTGTACTCGGTCCAGGAACACCGCTATCGCATACGCCTGCTGCAAGCGCCCGACAGCCATCGGTCCTACGCCCGGATGCTACCGCTGCCGCTGGAATCCATCACGTATCAATACGAAGGCACCGTCGATGACCCGCAATGCCAGCACACCTTGAACCTGCAACACGACCAGTACGGCGCGCTCACCCACAGCCTGGACATCCATTACGCCCGCAGGAAAACCGCCGACGATAACCCACCGTTCAGCGATGTCGACCAACAACGATGGTGGCGCGATGCGCATGATCCGGCGCAGCAGTTTTACTACCTGAACGAAACCCGGGCCGAATTCATCCACCTGCAAGCGCCTCAGGCGTGGCGGTTGGGCCTGCCTTATCGCCAGCGTACCCAAGCGTTGCGATGCCCCAAGGCTCCCGAAGCCGGTGGGCTGGCGCCGCAGGACATGACCTTCGAAACCTTCAGCGAACGCGTGAAGCAAATAACCTGGACGAACCAGAGCACGCTGACCGGCCTGACCGTGCAGCGCTACAAAGACGCTTTGAGCCCAGCCACCCTGGCGGATGGCGTCGCGGACTTCCAGGCCCTGACCGACCATCTGGAAACGGCCGAGCTGGACGAAAACGCCCTCAAGGCCTTCCGTTTGCTGCCCCAGGAAACACGCCCCAAGGGAAGAATGCTCGAACGCAATCACTACCACCGCATGGCCGATTTTCTTCCGGCGAGCAGCCGCCCCGTACGCCTCTGGTCAGTCAAAAGCGGCTTCGCGACCTATGCCCCGTGGGACGGGTTCTACAAAATCCGCACCCTACAGCCGAGCGAAAGCCATGGCGTGATCGAGATCAGCCACGACAACCGTCACTGTGTGCTCACCCGGTTCCAACTGCCTGATGGTTGTGCCACCGAGGCGACCTATGATTACCGTTCGCTCCAGCCCCGGCGCGTCACCGACCCCAACGGCAATGTGCAGGAAGGCCTGCTCGATGCTTTCGGCCAAGTGTTGGCCACCTCCTTTTATGGCAACGAGCACCACGGGCCACGGGGTTTCAAACCGCTTGCGCAGTTCAAACCACCACCGTTCAGCAGCCCGACAGCGGCCATCAGCCAAAGCCGGGACGCCCTGCAGGACGCCGCCACGGCGCTCTATTACGCGCCCTTCAGCTGGATGGGTTGCGTATCCACGGCGGCCCTGGCGGACACCGACTGGCTGGCGCGTTGCGTGAACAACGGCGACCTGCTTCCTGGCGGGCATATCTGCGCGTCGGCTCGAAACCGGCTGGCGGAGCTTCAGGCACTCTCGGCCGATGACCTCAAGCTGAAAAACGAACTTGAGGCCGCGCTGCGTGAACCGGTGCACATCGCCACACTGGTCGCCGACCGCTACCCCGATGACGACCGAAAACAAATCCGCATCGCCGTCACCTGTTTCGATGGCTTCGGGCGAACCCTGCAAAGCAAGCAACTCGTCGAACCGGGCATGGCTTACGTCGTCGACGCCAGGGGCGACCTGACGCTGACGGATGGAACGCCCAAGGAGCAGATCGCCGCAAGGCGCTGGCGTGTCAGTGAAAGGGTGGAATACAACAGCAAAGGCTTGGCGGTGCGCATCTACCGCCCTTACTTTGCCGATCAACATCGCTGCATCAACGACGAGTCCTTGCGTCAATTCGGCCATTACGACCGGCAGTTCTACGACGCCCTCGGACGCCCCACCCTCACGCGCCTGGTCAGGCAAGCCGGCGTCTCCTACATGCGGCGACACACCCGCCATCCTTGGTACACCGTGGACGAAGACGAGAATGACACGCTGCAGGAAGTCGTGTCCGAACACGCCGCCACTGTTGGAGGTGAAGCATGAGCGCACGCCTTCATCACAAGACGCCCTCGATCAACGCCCTCGACAGCCGGGGCCTGGCCGTGCGGCAAGTCGCTTACTACCGGCGCGACGCCCAGGAACAGTCCCTGGCGCGCGTGACCCAGCAAGACTATGACGCGGCGGGACGACAGGTGGCGCAACGCGATCCCCGACTGTTTGCCAGTGCTACGGGGGGCGCCAATCTGCAGACTGTCTACAGCCTGTCCGGCAAGACGCTGTTGCTCGACAGTATCGATGCCGGGTGGCGCCTGTACCTGCCAGGGGATGCCGGGCAGATATTGCACTGCTGGGATCAGCGAGGCAGCTATTGGCAGACCACCTACGACACGCAACTGCGCATGACGGCCGTCCATGAACAAGCGGCAGGCGACGTGCCGCGCAGGGTCGAATGCCTGCAATACGGCGACAATTCGCCGAAGTCCGCGGTGCGCAATCGGTGCGGTGCGTTGATCCGTCACGATGACAGCGCCGGTACCCTGCTGATCCATGACTATGCGCTTTGCGCCAAACCCCTCAGCCAGACCAGGCATCTGCTGACCGTCACCGACCGACTGGACTGGCCAGCGGAGGAGAAAGACCGCGATCGCTTGCTGGAAAAGGGCGACGGCTACACGACAAGCTGGCGCTACGACGCACTCGCCGAGTGTATCCAGCAGACCGATGCCGCCCAGCACCAGCAGCGCTACTCGTTCGATGTCGCGGGTCAGCTCAAGTCCGTGGGCCTGCTGATAAGAAACACCTCGACCGAAAAATCCATCGTGAGCGATCTCGTCTACAACCCGTCCGGCCAGATCGAGTCCCAGACGGCCGGCAACGGTGTCGTCAGCCACGCCGTGTACGATCCGGCCAACGGTAGACTGACCGCCCTGCGCACATCGCTGGCTGCCAAGACCTTGCAGAATCTGCGCTACACCTGCGACCCGGTGGGTAACGTGACGCACCTCGAGGACAAGGCCCAACCGGTGCAGTTCGGCAGTAACCAACGGGTCGAAGCCAGCAGCACGTTCACTTACGACAGTTTGCATCAATTGATCAGCGCGACGGGGCGCGAGGCCGCTGGATTGACCAGCCCCGCGGACCTTCCAGCCCTCGGCAAACTACCCATCGACCCCGGGCAGTTGTTCAATTTCACCGAACACTACGAGTACGACGCCGGCGGCAACCTGATCGAATTGCGCCATTGTCGCGACGGCAATCACTACACCCGCACACTGGAGGTGGCCGCCGCGAGCAATCGCCTGCGTGCCTGGAACAAAGGCCAGTCTACGTCCGACGTGGCCGTGGACTTCGATGCCAACGGCAACCAGCAGGCGCTCTCCCCGGGCCAGGCGCTGACCTGGAACCTGCGCAATCTGCTCGACAACGTGGTGTTGGTACGGCGCGAAAACGCGCCCGATGACATCGAGCGCTATTACTACGACAGCGGCGGCCAACGCGTACGCAAGATCCAGACAACCCAGGGCGCGGCGAGGGTCCACACCCGGGACGTGCGTTATTTGCCTGGCCTTGAAATTCACACGCGGGATAACGAACGCCTGGAAGTCATTACCCTGCAGGCGGGGCGCTGCAATGTGCGTTATCTGCATTGGACTCAAGGCCGACCGGCCACCATTGCCGCCAACCCGCTGCGCTACAGCTTCGGCGACCACCTGGGCTCAAGCTCATTGGAACTGGACGATCAGGGCAACCTGATCAGCCAGGAAAGCTACCTGCCTTACGGGGCCACCGCTTGGGCGGCGTCCCGTTCGGCCGTGGAGGCCGATTACCGGACCCTGCGCTACTCCGGCAAGGAGCGCGATGCCAGTGGCCTGTATTACTACGGGCAGCGCTATTACGCGCCGTGGCTGCAACGCTGGATCAGCCCCGATCCGGCGGGAGCGATCGATGGGTTGAACCTGTATTGCATGGTGGGGAACAATCCGCTGCGGTTCGTCGACCACCAAGGACTGGGAAAAGAGGACGTCATCCAATGGATGAAAGCTGATGGTCACGCCCGCTCCCAGACGATGATGCAGCCCCCACCGGCAAAAAAGGCCCGCCAATCTGCCGGGGATCATCGAGCAGCCGTCAGTTCCGGACCCGCCCCCAGCCCAAGCTTCAGCAAAACGAAACGCAAGGACCTGGTCGTTCACTCCTACGGCGTCGTCCTGGATCGCAAGGGCAACAACGATGTGGGTCTCAACGAGTACTACAACCTTACCGGGCCCAAATCCGGCCCGGCGGGATACCGCGGCGTGGACAAGGATTATGACGGTACCGCCAAAAGCGACAGGTTCTACCTGGATTTCGGAAGCTACAAGATCGGCAATACCGATGAATACCTGACGGACCTGGCCGAACGGTACAGCGCGACGAAAAACGATCCGGTCCACCAATTTGAGGTAGATCCTGAGGTGCTGAAACTCGAACCGACGCTGAGCAGGACGCTCGAGACCCTCCACGAACTCCAGCAACCCACCCAGAAACTCATTGCAACGCACATCGAGAAATCCAACGGGATCATTCCGGTGCGCACCGGAGGGCCTGGGGCTCATGGAGAAGTGCGTGCGCTCAACTCAGTCGTTGCGCTCTACCCGGGTCAAGTTGAAAGGGTACTTTCGGATACGCATCTGTTCACCGAAAAGTTGACCAGCGTGACGCAACCGGAGCCTTTCATCGCCTGCTTCAACTGCAGCGGCATTATCCCCGAAGAGGTCAACATCCCGACTGGTCGCAACCCTAGAAACTATGGGTTGTACAACTTTCACGTATCGGAAATAAATCGACCCCGGCGTTCTGGCAGTGCGTCTTGAGTGGGAGTCTTGATGCAGAACTTGATCGGTTCATATCAGGTATATGAACCGAGCATTGACGATCATCCCCTGGATTTCAGGGTATGACCTGAAACGCGTGAATGATCAGATAAAACTCGCTACTCGGACTGCCAAGGATTAATCATCTCGACCCCGGAAAACTCAAAATCCCGAACATTTCGAGTCGCAATCGAAGTGCCGTGGGCTCGGCAAATAGCAGCAATCTGCGCGTCGGCCATCGACATCGCCCGCCCCCTTGCTTCGCAGTTCGCCACCAGCGTCGCGTACTCAACGGCGGCATGGGCGTCAAACGGAAATATTCGCCCGACAAAGTCCTCTTCGAACATCGCCATCGCATGGGCTTCAAATTTCTGTTTACGCTTACCGGATGGGAGTCGGGCAATGCCATGGAGAATTTCCGCCACGGTCACCGCAGTGATCGCAAGATCCATCGCCGGCAGCTCGTCGACCCAAGCCAACACTCTAGGATCGGGCTCAAACCGCATGAACTCTGACAGGACATTGGTATCAAGCACGATCATTCGGAAAGATCCGCGGCCTTCGCCTTCTCCTGCCGCGAAGGCAAATCGAGCTCAACCCCGCCGCTTGCGCTGAACCTGTTGCGGATCCGGCTGCCAAGACCTCCTGCTTGATTAACAGAGGCCAATGCCTTTCCCAAGATCAACCGAGCCTCTTCTTCCATCGAATGCCCATTATGGGCAGCGGCTATTCGCAGTTGTTCTTTGATCTGGTCGTCAAGGTTTCGAATGGTGATGCTGGCCACGATGCCTCCTGCAATCAATGAAATCATTGATTGAGGCTAACACATCCTGCGTTATCAGGAGGACGGGGTGCCAAACGGTTCAGACATTAATCGCATTGGTAAACACCAACCGATTCCCGAACGGATCACTGATCGCCATGTCCTGGCTACCCCAGGGCATGGCCTGGATCTGTGGGTGGGCATAGCGGTATTGCTTGGCCTGCAATTGCTGCTGGAAGGCTTCCAGCTCATCGGTCTCGATCCGCAACGCCGAGCCCGGTGTGCAATCGCCATGGTGCTCGGACAGGTGCAGCACGCAGTCGCCGCGGGAGACTTGCAGGTACAGCGGGAAGTCGTCACCGAAGCGGTGTTGCCAGTCGACGGTAAAGCCCAGGAAGTCGACGTAGAACGCCAACGCCTTGGCTTCATCGAAGATCCGCAGGATCGGAGTGGTTTTACCGAAGCTCATGGGTTGCTCCCTGGCTGAAAAGACCCAGTGTAGATGGGTTGACTCCAATGCTTCGGCTTTAAACCCGGCTTCTTTAGTGTCGCAGTGCCATTATTGTGACGTCAATTTACACATTTTCAGCCGCTTACATGCCATGGGATGGCCTGAACCCCTGGCGCAGATCGCCCTCGCGCGCCAGGAACCGCCCTTCCCGACGCCCGTTTGCCTGCCCTTCGCGATAGCTCAAGACACCATTGACCCACACGCCATCAATCCCTTCGGCAGCCCGTTGAGGTTCGTTGAAATCGGCCACGTCGCGAACGGTGTGTGGATTGAACAACACCAGGTCCGCCCAATGCCCTTCACGAATTTCGCCACGATCCCTCAGGCCGAAGCGCGCCGCTGAAAGGCCGGTCATTTTGTGCACAGCGGTGTGCAAAGGAAAAAGCCCGATGTCACGACTGAAATGTCCCAGTACCCGTGGAAAAGCGCCCCACAAGCGTGGATGGGGAAACGGGTCTTCGGGCAAGCCGTCGGAGCCGACCATGGACAGCGGGTGGGCAAGGATGCGTCGTACGTCGCCCTCATCCATGCCGTAGTACACCGCGCCGGCCGGTTGCAAACGACGCGCTGCGTCCAGCAATGACACGCCCCACTCGCTGGCTATGTCGGCGAGATCGCGACCACCCACGTGCGGATGCGGGCTCGACCAGGTGATGGTGATGCGATGGGCGTCGGTCACCTGCTTGAGATCCAGGGTCGAGGAGCTGGCCGCGTAGGGATAACAGTCGCAACCGACCGGATGGTTTTTTGCAGCGTTTTCCAGCGCTGCCAACACCTGTGGACTACGCCCCCAGTTACCGGCACCCGCGCACTTGAGGTGGGAAATGATCACTGGGCTTTGGGCGTGACGGCCAATGTGGAACGCCTCGTCCATGGCTTCGAGCACCGGCTCGAATTCGCTGCGCAGGTGGGTGGTGTAGATCGCACCGAAGGCCTTCAACTCTTCGCTCAGTTGCATGACTTCGTCGGTGGATGCCGAAAACGCGTTGGCATAGGCCAGGCCGGTGGACAGGCCAAGTGCGCCGGCTTCCAGGCTTTCGCGCAGTTGCTGGCGCATGGCGGCGATTTCTCCGACGCTGGCAGTGCGCAACAAATCGTCCATGTGGTTACTGCGCAACGCCGTGTGGCCCACCAGCGCCGCTACGTTGACCGCCGGCATGGCCGCTTCCACCGCCCCGCGATAATCCGCGAAGCGCGGGTAGGCGAACGCCTGGGCGGTGCCGAGCAGGTTCATCGGGTCCGGCGGGTCGCCCCGCAAGCTGACCGGCGCGACACTGATGCCGCAGTTGCCGACGATGACCGTGGTCACGCCCTGGCTGAGCTTGGGCAGCATTTGCGGCTGGCGAATGACCACCGTGTCGTCGTGGGTGTGCACATCGATAAAACCTGGCGCCAGTACGCGGCCGGCGGCGTCGACTTCTTCAAGCGCCGGGGCATCGCCCAGGTCGCCAATGCGCTCGATGCGCCCGGCGCGAATCGCCACGTCGGCGTTGTAGCCGGGGCGGTCGCTGCCATCGATGACCAATGCGTTGCGGATAAGGGTGTCGTAGGGCATGTCAGTCTCCCAGCGGCAAGTCATCGTCGCCGCCGCGGTAATCGTCCAGGGCGAGCTTGACCCGCCGCAGGCGCTCTTGATTGTCTTCAGGGTGAGTCAATGCCAGTTCGGTGGCGAGCACATCGATGGCCAGCAGCATGCCGTAGCGCGCCGCTGTAGGTTTATAGATGAACGAGGTTTCAGCGCCTTGCAGGGGCAACACCACATCCGCCAGGCGGGCCAGCGGCGAGTCGGCACGGGTGATGGCCAGGATCGCCGCGCCGTAGCTGCGAGCCAATTCCACCGCGCCGAGCAATTCCGGAGTGATGCCGGTGAGCGAGCAGGCAATGACCAGGTGATGTTCACTCAGGGATGTGGCCGTGATGCGCATCATCACCGGGTCGCGGCACGCGGAGATCGGGTAGCCGAAACGCACCAGCCGCACCTGCAACTCCTCACTGCACAAGGCCGACCAACCACCGAGGCCGAATGCATGAACCATCCGTGCCTTGCCGATCATCCGTACGGCATCGCCAAACCGTGACTCTACGAACCCCGACAGATGCTGGCGCAAGGTCGACTCGATATCGCCGACGATCTGCCCATAGAACGCCGACTGTTCTGGCGCCCCGGCCGGGTCGAGAAAACGACTGCCGACGCCACTGGCCTGGGCCAGTTGCAGGCGCAAGTCGCGAAGGTCGCGGCAACCGACGGTGCGGGCAAAACGCGACAGCGTGGCACTGCTGACTTCGGCCCGTTGGGCCAGTTCATCGAGGCTGGCGGAGGCGGCAAAGCCTACGTCGTCGAGCATCAGCCGGGCGATTCTTCCTTCGCCAGCGCTGAAAGAATCCTGGCGGGAGCGGATCTGGTAGAGGATGTCCATGGCGGCTCCTGTGGCGTTGCGGTGCGCTCAGAGCAAGCGCGAAAGCCCGAGGGTCAAGGCGAACGCGACCACGGAGATCAGCGTTTCCAATACCGTCCAGGTCTTGAAGGTTTGGGCAACGGTCATATTGAAGTATTCCTTGATCAGCCAGAAGCCGCCGTCGTTGACGTGGGAAAAGATCACCGAGCCGGCCCCGGTGGCCAGTACCAGCAGTTCGGGATGGGGATAACCCAGGCCGATCGCCACCGGCGCAACGATGCCCGAGGCCGTGGTCATCGCCACCGTGGCCGAGCCTGTGGCGACGCGCATCAGGGCGGCGAACAGCCAGCCCATGACCAGTGGCGACAGCTGGAATTCCTGGGCCAGGCCGACGATCTGTTGCGTGACACCGGCGTCCACCAGGATCCGATTCAAACCGCCACCGGCGCCCACCAGCAAAGTGATGCTGGCGGTCGGGGCCAGGCATTCGTTGGTGAACTTGAGGATCGATTCACGGCTGAAGCCTTGGGCCAGGCCGAGGGTCCAGAAGCTCAGGATGGTCGCCAGCAGCAAGGCGATCACCGAGTTGCCGATGAACAACAGGAACTGGTTGAAACCGCTGCCCGGCGTGGAGATCAGGTTGGCCCAGCCACCGATCAGCATCAGGATCACCGGCAGCAGGATCGTCCCCAGGGTCACGCCGAAACCTGGCAAGTCGGCACGCGGCTCGCGCTCGAGAAATTGCCGCTCCAGCGGATTGTCGGCTGGCAACTGGATGCGCGGCACGATGAATTTGGCGTACAGGGGCCCGGCGATGATCGCGGTGGGAATGCCAATCAGGATCGCGTACAGCAAGGTCTGCCCCACCGAGGCCTGGAACGCCTGCACCGCCAGCATCGCCGCCGGATGCGGCGGTACCAGCGCATGGACCACCGAAAGCCCGGCGACCATCGGCAGCCCCACCATCAGGATCGACACGCCCACACGCCGGGCGATGGTGAACGCGATGGGCACCAGCAGCACAAAACCGACTTCGAAGAACAACGGCAGCCCGACCAGGAACGCGATGCACACCATTGCCCAATGGGCGTTGCGCTCACCAAAACGCTCGATCAGCGTCTGCGCCATTCGCTCCGCCCCGCCGGACTCGGCCATCATCTTGCCGAGCATCGTGCCCAAGGCCACCACCAGCGCGATGTGCCCCAGAGTCTTGCCGACACCGGCCTCGTATGCGCCCACCACACCTGAGGGCGGCATCCCGGCCAGCAACGCCAGGCCAATGGACACCAGGGTGATCACGATGAACGGATTGAGCCGATACCGGGCGATCAGAACGATCAGCGCAATGATCGCGATGGCCGCGTAGACCAGTAGCCAGTAACCGAAAGCAGGTGCCATGCGTTACTCCTCGAATGGGGTCACGTCGATGTGTTGTGAAACTCATAAATCATTTCTAGGAGAAATCTTCAAACCCATTGAAAGTAATTTTCGTGCACAGGCAAGGAATGTCGCTGACGGACATCGCAACTCAGCGCTGATGAAAATTCAGCGCAAGACTTTCATTGGTCCCCCAGCGTTCAATTCCGTACCATCCCCCCCTTTTTTGCACCACTGCCCGGCAACCAATGCTCAGCCGGCGCCCAGTCAGGAAAACCATGAAACCAGCACGCCTTCGCGCCGACGCCCTCGCCGGCCTCACCACTTCTTTCGCCTTGCTCCCCGAGTGCATCGCCTTCGCCCTGGTGGCCCATCTCAACCCATTGATGGGGCTGTACGGCGCGTTCATCCTCTGCACGCTGACCGCGTTGTTTGGCGGTCGGCCCGGGATGGTGTCGGGCGCGGCGGGGTCGATGGCCGTGGTGATCGTCGCGCTGGTGGTGCAGCACGGCGTGCAGTACCTGTTGGCGACCGTGTTGCTGGGTGGGCTGATCATGATGGCGTTCGGGCTGTTGCGACTGGGCAAGCTGGTGCGCATGGTGCCGCACCCGGTGATGCTCGGCTTCGTCAACGGCCTGGCGATCGTCATTGCCCTGGCCCAGTTGGAACACTTCAAGAATGGCGAGGCCTGGCTGAGCGGCCCGCCGCTGTACCTGATGGCCGGCCTGGTGGCGCTGACCATGGCCATCGTCTACCTGCTGCCACGCCTGACCCGCAGCGTGCCACCAGCCCTGGTGGCCATCCTCGGCGTGGGCCTGGCGGTCGACCTGCTCGGCCTGCCGACCCGGACGCTGGGCGACATGGCTCACATCGCCGGCGGTTTGCCAGCCTTTGCCCTGCCGGACATTCCCTGGAACCTTCAGACTTTGCAGATCGTCGCGCCCTACGCGGTGATCATGGCGATGGTCGGTTTGCTGGAAACCCTGCTGACCCTGAACCTGACCGATGAAATCACCGAAAGCCGTGGTTACCCGGACCGTGAATGCGTGGCGTTGGGCGCGGCCAACATCGCCTCTGGCCTGTTCGGTGGCATGGGCGGTTGCGCCATGATCGGCCAGACGATGATCAACCTCAGTTCGGGCGGGCGCGGGCGGCTGTCGGGTGTAGTGGCCGGGGTGATGGTGTTGCTGTTCGTGTTGTTCCTGTCGCCGCTGATCGAGCGTATCCCGCTGGCGGCGCTGGTGGGTGTGATGTTCGTGGTGTCACAGCAGACCTTTGCCTGGGCTTCGTTGCGGGTGCTCAACAAAGTGCCGGCGAACGACGTGCTAGTCATCATCGCGGTGACTGTCATCACGGTATTCACCGACCTGGCCGTGGCCGTGCTCTGCGGCATCGTGATCGCGGCGCTCAACTTCGCCTGGCAACAGGCACGGGAGCTGTACGCCGACATGCACCTGGAAGCCGATGGCAGCAAACTCTATCGCTTGCACGGCACGCTGTTCTTCGCCTCGACGACGCCGTTCCTCAACCTGTTCGACCCAGCCAACGACCCGGCCCTGGTGACCCTCGATTGCCGTCACTTGCGCTTCGTCGACTACTCGGCCATTGCCGCGCTCAAGACTCTGCGCGAGCGCTACGGCAAAGCGGGCAAACACCTGCGGGTGTTTCACCTGTCCGAGCGTTGCAAGCAAATGCTCAAGCGGGCGGGCGTGCAGCACGACTGAAGTTGCCACCGACTTTGTAAGACCGCATAAGACCTTGTGGGAGCGAGCCTGCTCGCGATAGCGGTGTGTCGATCGACATCAATACTGACTGATCCGATGCCATCGCGAGCAGGCTCGCTCCCACAAGTCGATGTCTGCCTCACACCATTTCGTCAAGAATCCACTCCACCACCGAAGTGCGCTTGGGCGCCCAACCGAGCAACTCACGGGCATTCTTGCCTCGTACCCGGCTGTTGGAGCCCAGGCCATAGTTGGCCATTTCATAGCCCCACTCGGCTTCGGCATCGGCCAACGGCCAATCCTGCGGTTCGCCAAGCTTCAAGGCGCGGGCCATGGCCGTGGTCATGTCGATGAACGAAGCCTCGCCGCTTTCAACGAAATAGAACGTGCCGGGTACGTTGCGGGTCAGGGCCAATTTGTACAGCTCGACCACGTCTTCGATGTGCACGTTGGACCAGATGTTCTGCCCCGCCCCTACATGCCGTACCACCCCACTTTTACGCGCCTGCTTGAGCAGCCGCGGCAGTTGCACGCTGTCACGCTTGACGCCCAGGCTGTGGCCGTAGATCAGAGTGTTGCAGATCACCGCCGAGTTCACGCCTTGCTTCGCCGCCGCCAGGACCAGGTTGTCGATCGCGACGCGGGCAGCCTTGTCGGCGGTCGGTTGCGGCAGCTTGTTTTCGTAGTAGATGTCCTCGCTGGAACGACCGCCCGAAGCGTCGCCGACGATGCTCGAACCGCTGGTGTGCAACAACACTTTGTTCGAGCCTTTGAGCCCTTCGATCAAGGCTTCGACCGCACCGCGATGGTCGCTGCTGGCGGCATTGATCACGGCGTCGGCGGCACGCGCCTGGGCGGTGAGCAGCGCGCTGTCTTCCAGGGTGCCGATGACCGGCTGGATGCCCAGCGCGGTCAGTTCGCTCGCCTGTTCGGGGTTGCGCACCAGACCGGTGACGTGATGCCCGGCGCGTACCAGGCCGGTGGCGATGGAACCGCCGATAAAACCGGCAGCGCCGGTGACGAATACGTTCATGGAAAACCTCTTGGCTGCATCAGTGATTGAACCGAGTATCGAGGACCGCTCCTTGACGAAACAGCCCACATTGCCCAAATCACTCTTGCCCTGAAGTCACGAATCAGCCTTTGAATTCCCGCGAGGCGTATTCGGCGAGCTTGCCCTGGATGAAGTCCAGGAAGCACTGGATCCGCAGGGCCAGTTGGGAATTGCGGTAGTACACCGCATTGATCGGTTGGCGATATCCGCTGTTGGCGTCGGCCAGCAGCACCTTCAGCCGACCGGCCTGGATGTCCTCGCGAGTCATGAAATCCGACAGGCAGGCAATACCTTGCCCTTGCAACACCAAGTGACGCACGGTCTCGCCGCTGGAGGCACTGATGGCCGGCTGGATCGCCCAGCGATCGCCGTGCACATGACGCAGCGGCCACTGGTTGAGCCCTTCGTTCTGAGCAAAGCCCAGCAACGCATGGTCCGCCAGTTCGGCGACACTTGTGGGTGTGCCGTGCTGCTTCAAATAGGCCGGACTGGCGAGGATGTGCAACGGACTGCAGCCCAGGGCGCGGGCATGGAGGGTCGAGTCGGTGAGGGTGCCGATGCGAATGGCGATGTCGGTGCTTTGCTCCAGCAGGTCGATGATCAGGTCGTTGCTGTTGAGTTCGAGCTGGATGTCCGGGTAGAGCCTGCGGAATTCTTCGATGTGCGGGACGATGGCGTGCAGCATGAACGGCGAGGCCGCGTTGATCCGCAACCGTCCTGCGGGGTTCTTCTGGCGGGACGACAGACGCTCTTCCAGCTCGTCCATCTGATCGAGGATACCCTTGGCCTGCTCGAAGAAATACTTGCCCTCTTCGGTCAGGTCCATGCGCCGCGTGGTGCGGTTGATCAGCGTGGTCTCGAGCTTGGCCTCCAGCCGCGACAACGTGCGGCTGACGGCCGACGGTGTCTGCCCGACCTGCTCGGCGGCAGCGGAGATTGATCCGCATTCGATCACGCAGACGAAAATCTGCAATTCGTCGGATCTGGCTTTCACGCATCCCCCTGTCGACTGAGCTTTTGTGGCGAGGGGATTTATCCCCGCTGTGTGGAAGCAGGTTTCCCCACTCGCCACAGGATAGTATCGGGATACGTAGCAAAAGACAGGTCACGCCTTCAGGCCGAACACCTCAATCAAATGCTGCTCATAGCGCGCCACATCGGCTTCGATGTTCGGGCGCTTCATCACGTCCACGCACAGGAAGGTCGGCAGGCCGGTCATGCCCAGGAACTGGTTGGCCTTGTGGAACGGGAAATACACCGCATCCACGCCCTTGGCTTCGAAGAAGTCGGTCGGGTCGTCGAAGGCTTGCTGTGGGGCGTTCCAGGTCAGCGACAACATGTACTGCTTGCCGTGAATCAGGCCGCCGCTGCCGTATTTCTGCGATGCATCGGAACGGGTCCGACCGTCGCTGGCATAGAGGCTGCCGTGGCCTTCGGTGAAGACTTCGTCGATGTATTTCTTCACGGTCCAGGGCGCGCCCATCCACCAACCTGGCATCTGGTAAATGACCACATCGGCCCAGAGGAACTTGGCGACCTCCTCCTTGATGTCGTAGCCGCCGTCGATGAAGGTGGTTTTGACATCGAAACCGCCACGGTCCAGCACGCTGGCCGCCGTGTCGTGGAGGGTGGCGTTGTAGCGACCGTCGGAGTGGGCGAATTGTTTGCCGCCATTGAGCAACAGGACTTTTTTCATGGGGAGCCTCATCGGGTTCCACGGCGCGGGCCATTTGAATGGCGGCCGAATGGAAAGGTTGAAAACGATGGCGGCAGCGTAACGATGAGCGTCGCGCGGAATAAGCACCGCAGCGGCAAAACTCATTTGACCTATACGCACGAATGATCGACCGATTATTGCCGTAGGCTCTTGGCACTTTTATTTCAGGAGCTAGCTCATGAGTGAACTGCACGGTTTCATCCTGCATGCCAAGACCCGTCCGGAAAAAGCCGAAGCCTTCGAAGCGCTGTTTCGCGCCTACGTCGGACCGAGCCGCGCCGAGCCCGGTTGCATCGAGTACCACATGCTGCGGGACCAGCAAGATCCGACACTGTTTATCTTTTACGAGATTTGGGCCTCCCTGGCGCACTTGGATGTGCATTCGAACCTGCCGCACATGAAGCAGTTCTTCGAGCGACGCATGGATTACCTGGAGCGCGACTTCGAGATCCGCCGCGTCGACATGCTCAGCCCGTCCTCGGCTAGCCGCTGATCAGCAAATGGCCGCCGAGCACGCCGAGGCCAATGAAAAACACCCGCTTGAACAGCACGGCGCTGATCCGCTGCCGCAGCCATTGCCCCAGCCACATCCCCAGCAGCGCCGGTGCCAGCGCCAGCAACGAAGCGCTCAATTCGCCCCCGCCCAGCTCGCCGCGCCACAACAGGCCGGCGGCCAGGGCCAATGTGGATACGGTGAATGACAGGCCCAAGGCCTGCACCAGTTCATCCTTGCTCAAGCCCAGTGCTTGCAGATAGGGCACCGCCGGAATGACGAACACTCCGGTGGCAGACGTAATGAGCCCGGTCAGCAACCCACAGAGCGGAGCACCCCATGACTCGACGTCGGCGCCGACCCGCAGCGTCGGCAGCAACAGCCCGCTCAACGCATACAGCAGCAGCGCCCCGCCCAAGGCTCGTACCACCCAAGCGCCTCCCGTCATGCCGATCCACAACGTACCGAGACCGGTGCCGAGGAATATCGCCAGCAGCAACGGCCACAGGCGCCGGATCAGGGCTTGTAGATGGCCACCAAAAGCCAATTGCCAGAGATTGGTCAAGGTTGCCGGGATGATGAGCAACGCCGCAGCCTGCGTCGGAGCCATAGCCAGCCCGAGCAAGCCCATGGAAATGGTCGGCAGGCCGAGGCCGATCACGCCCTTGATGGTGCCGGCCAGCAGGAAGGTGCCGACAACCAGCAGGGAAAGGGCCAGGCCGAGGTTTTGATAGAAAGCGCTGAGTGTGTCCATAGGGGTATCGTGCGCCCTGGGACCTGACTTGAAAATCTGCCATATACTGAGGCTGCCTATTGCCTGGCAAGAGGCAGGAATGCGTCGATGCTTCTGGCCCTATCGCGAGCAGGCTCGCTCCCACAGGAGGGTGCACTCTTTCTGGAGAAACTCGGCCCACTGTGGGAGCGAGCCTGCTCGCGATAGCAATGCACCAGCCACCCCAGACCCGGACAGGATCACATCGCCCATGCACTTCGACCTCACCGACCTGCGCCTCTACCTGAACATCCTCGACACCGGCAATATCACCGCCGGTGCGGCCCGCAGCCATTTGTCCCTGGCCGCGGCCAGTGCGCGAGTCCGTGCCATGGAAGCCTCCGTGGGCATCGACCTGCTTGAACGCGGACGGCGAGGTGTAACCCCCACTCCGGCCGGCAAGGCTCTGGCCGAGCACGCCCGGGTCCTGCTGCAACAGGCCGAACGCCTGCAACAGGACATGGCCGAATATGCCAAGGGCGTCAAAGGCCGGGTGCGGCTGCTGTGCAACACCAGCGCCATGACCGAGTACCTGCCCGAACTGCTGGCCGGTTTCCTCTGCACCCATCCCAACCTCGACATCGACCTGCAGGAACTGCCCAGCTCACGAATCACTCATGCCCTGCGCCAGGGCGCGGCGGACCTGGGCATCGTTTCCGACGCCGTGGACACCGATGGCCTTCAGGCCTGGCCGTTTCGCGACGATCCGCTGGTATTGATCCTACCGACCGGGCACCCGCTGGCTGACGGGCGAGCCGTACGGTTCAGCGAGACCCTCAGCCACGACTATGTCGGCCTGAACGCATCCAGTGCCTTGGCGATTTATCTGGAAGAGCAGGCGCTGCACATCGGCTCGCGCATGCAAATCCGTATTCGCGCCGATGGTTTCGACGGGATGATTCGCATGGTGGCCCATGGTGCAGGCGTAGCCATCGTGCCGAAGGCGGCCGTCGAACGGCGCCCGCCCGAACCTTCGTATCAATGTGTGTCGCTGCAAGAGTCCTGGACCCATCGGGCGTTGCTGTTATGCGCCCGCAACTTCGAAGGTTTGCCGGCCTACGCCAGGGCCCTGGCCCGGCATCTTGCCGACTGATGCGCGCTTCTGGATAGGCCGGTGTCGACCACAGGCATCTCCTCGCTCATGTCGCGCGGTAGGGTGCTGTTCTCTTCTGCCCCCTTTCGGAGCTCACATGACCGCACCCATCACCGTCCTGCGCGACACCCATCCACTGCCCGTCCTCGATGCCTGCAAATGGGAAAAACTCGAAGGCGACCCGCATACCGTCAACCTCAACGCCTACACCAGCGAAGACGGCAGCAAGATCATGGGCACCTGGATCTGCACACCCGGCAAATGGTATGTGGAGTATGTGAAATGGGAGTACTGCCATTTCCAGGAAGGTTACTGCATCATCACCCCGGAAGGCATGGAACCGATCCATCTGCGGGCCGGTGATATCTTCGTCATCGAGCCAGGCATGAAAGGCACGTGGGAAGTGGTCGAGACCGTGCGCAAATATTTCGTGTTTGCCTGAAGCAAAAAACCGAGAGACCACCCGACATGGTCTCTCGGAAAACAACCTAGATTGCACAACCTCTGTAGCGAGGAAGTCATCTGTGGGAGCAAGGCTTGCCCGCGATGCAGGCACCTCGTTACCTCAGAGACAGCATCGCCTGTAATCGCGGGCAAGCCTTGCTCCCACAATTCCCCTCGCCATAAAAGCTCGTCGATATCGTCGCGCTTATTGCGGCTTGCGATAGCTGTTAACAATCGCCGAAAAGTCCTTGCCGCCCTCGCCCCGTTGGCTCATCGCCTGATACAACTGCTGCGCCACCGCCCCCAGCACCACCGGCTGATGGGCCTGCCGCGCGGCTTCGGTCGCCAGGCCCAGGTCCTTGAGCATCAGGTCGGCGCCAAAGCCACCCGTGTAGCCACGGGACGCCGGCGCCGTTTCGATCACGCCGGGCCATGGGTTGTAGGTGTCCGAACTCCAGCAACGGCCCGTTGAACTGTTGATGATGCCGGCCAGCACCTGGGTGTCGATCCCCAAGGCATCGCCCAGGGCCATGGCTTCGCTGACGCCGACCATGGAAATCCCGAGCAGCAGGTTGTTGCAGATCTTGGCGATCTGCCCGGTGCCCACTTCACCGCAGTGCACGATGTTACGGCCCATTTGCGCCAGCACCGGTTGCAAGGTGGCGAACAGCTCAGCCGTGGCGCCGACCATGAACGTCAACGTGCCCGCCGCCGCACCGCCGGTGCCGCCGGAGACTGGCGCATCGGCCATCGCCACCCCTTGCTTCGCAGCGGCAGCCGCCACGTCGCGGGCGGTTTGCGGATCGATGGTGCTGCAATCCACAGCCGGCGTACCGGCGGCAATGCCGGCCAGCACGCCGTCCTCACCCAGCCAGACACTGCGCACATGGGCAGCGGCCGGCAACATGGTGATCACCAACCCGGCGCCCTGGGCCGCATCGCGCGGCGATGCGCTGATCGTGCCGCCCAGCGCCGCCAGCTCGGCCAATACCGTCTGGTTCAGGTCGAACAGATTCAACGAATGGCCAGCCTTGAGCAGGTTGCGCGCCATGGGCGCGCCCATGTTGCCCAGGCCGATAAATGCGATCTTCATGTCCGGCTCCTTAACGCAGGTTGATGGTGGTGTTCACACCGTCATTGACGCTGTCATCATCGAACCAGCGCGCGGTCACGGTCTTGGTTTGAGTGTAGAACTGCACCACCTGTTTGCCGTACGGACCGAGGTCGCCGAGTTTCGAACCGCGGGAACCGGTGAAGCTGAAAAACGGCACGGGTACCGGGATCGGGATGTTGATGCCCACCTGGCCGACGTCGATTTCGCTCTGGAACTTGCGCGCCGCCGCGCCACTCTGGGTGAACAGGCCAGTGCCGTTGCCAAACGGGTTGGCATTGACCAGGGCAATCGCCTGGTCAAGGGTGTCGACTTCCAGCACCACCAGCACCGGGCCGAAGATTTCTTCGGTGTAGATGCGCATGTCGGTAGTCACGCCGGAAAACAGGGTCGGGCCGACGAAGTTGCCTTGCTCGAAGCCCGGCACGCTGACGCCACGGCCATCGAGCTCCAGCTTCGCACCTTGCTGCACGCCACTCTCGATCAACTCGAGAATCCGCGCCTTGGCCCGCTTGGAAATCACCGGGCCGACGTCCGTGCCCGGCTCGCTGCCGGCATTGACCTTGAGCTTCTGTGCCAGGGCCTTGAGCTCCGGCAGCCACTGCCTGGCCGCGCCCACCATCACCACCACGGAAGTGGCCATGCAACGCTGGCCCGCCGCGCCGAAACCGGCCCCGACCAGAGCGTTGAGGGTCTGTTCACGATTGGCGTCGGGCAGCACCACCGCGTGGTTCTTGGCGCCCATCATCGATTGCACGCGCTTGCCATAGCGACCCGCCAGGTCATACACGTGGGTGCCGACGGCCGTCGAGCCGACGAAGGAAACCGCCTTGATGTCCTTGTGGGTGCAAAGCGCATCCACCACGTCCTTGCCACCGTGCACCACGTTGAGCACACCGGCTGGTACGCCGGCCTCGATGGCCAGTTCCACCAGCAGCATGGTCGACAATGGGTCCTGTTCCGAGGGCTTGAGCACGAAGGTGTTGCCGCAGGCGATGGCCATCGGGAACATCCACAGCGGAATCATCGCCGGGAAATTGAACGGGGTAATGCCCGCACACACACCGATCGGCTGGCGCAGCGTGTAGGTGTCGACGCCACCGGCAACGTTCTCGGCGAACTCACCCATCTGCAGGGTGCCGATGGAGCAGGCGTGCTCGACCACTTCCAGGCCACGGAAAATATCACCCTCGGCGTCCGCGATGGTCTTGCCCTGCTCGGCGCTCAGTACGGCGGCGATGCGCTTGGAATGCTCGCGGATCAACGCCTGGAGCTTGAGCATGATGCGCATCCGCGCGCCGATGGGGGTCAGTTTCCAGGTCTGGAAAGCACGCTGGGCAGCGGCAATGGCGGCATCGACCTCCGAGGCTGTGGCGAACGGAACCTTTGCCAGCACTTGCTGGGTAGCCGGGTTGACGATGTCGTGCCATTCGCTGGATTGGGACTCGACCCACTCGCCATCGATCAGCAGTCTGACGGTTTGCAGGGTGGTGTCGCTGGGCGTAAGGGAAACGTTCATGCTGGCCTCCGGGATTGTTCTTATAGAGAGCGCTGGTTCAGCAAAGACCAAGATGCAGGAGCACGTTGGTGATGAGACGGTTTTTGGAGTATAGATGTGCAAACTTCTAATAAGAATGCACATAAAAGCCGGTCCATCATGCAAAAAAACATCACCTCCCTGGGGTCGCTGAATTGGGACGACCTCAAGTTCTTCCTCGAAGTGGCCCGCACCCGCAAGGCCAGCACGGCGGCCAAGCGCCTGGCCGTCGACTACACCACCGTGTCGCGCCGCATCAGTTCGCTGGAAGCCTCGTTGGGCACGTTGCTGTTCGAAAAATCCCGGACCAACGGCTTTGTCCTGACCGCCGAAGGCCAGCGCCTGCTGGGTTACGCCGAATCGATCGAGAGCACCCTGCACATGGCCTGCGAACAGGTTTCAGGCTCTGGCGTCGCGCTGTCCGGCCACGTGCGCATGGGTTGCACCGAAGGCTTCGGCAGCTTCTTCATCACCCCGCAACTGAGCCACTTCGTCGACGCCTACCCGGCCATTTCAGTAGACATCCTGCCGCTGCCGCACTTCATCAGCCTGTCCAAGCGCGAGGCCGACATCGTCATCGCCCTCGAACGCCCCGAACATGGTCCATACGTGTGCTGCAAACTGTGCGACTACCGACTGCAGCTCTACGCCACCCAGCCATACCTGGACAACCACCCGCCCATCCAGCACCCGGCCGATCTGAGCCAGCACTCATTCATCAGCTACGTGGACGACCTGGCGTTCAGTTCCGAGCTGCTCTACCTGGCCAACGTCCTGCCCGGCGCCCATGCCCATCTGCGCAGCACCAGCGTGATCGCGCAGTTCGTCGCGGCCCAGCAAGGCCGCTCGCTGGCGATCCTGCCGTGCTTCCTCGCCGCCCAGGATCCACGGCTGCTGCCAGTGTTGCCGGAGGAAATCACCGTCACCCGGCAGTTCTGGATGTATTGCCGGGAGGACTTGAGGAAGCTCAAGCGGATTACGTTGTTGTGGGATTACATTCGCGAAGTGACTGAACAGAATCAGCCACTGCTGATGGGCGAAAGCCGGGAGATGGTGTTCGCCGATTAATCGGCGATGACCACGATGGCGACGCGGCGGTTTTCGGTGCGGCCGCTGGCGGTGTCGTTGGAGGCGACGGGTTTGCTGCTGCCCAGGCCGCGCAGTTGGACGTTTTCTTCGCGCATGCCAACGCCGGTCAGCACCTTGCCGACGCCGGCGGCCCGGCGCATCGACAGTTGTTCGTTGTAGGCCTGGGAGCCCGACGCATCGGTATGACCATCGACGCGTACCCGTTGGATTCCCGCACCCAGCAGCGCCTTGCCAATGCGCTCGACGATTTCGGTGCTGGCCGGGTTGAGGTTTTCCACATCGCTGCCAAACAACACCTTGCCCGACAGACCAAAGGCCCAGCCATCGTCAGTCAATTCGAAGCCTTGCTGTTTGAGCACGGCAATTTGCGCCGGGGTCAGGCCTTTCTGCGGTGCCGTCTGGCAACCGCTCAGGGCCAGGAGGGCGAGCAAGAAAAACGCCGCGAACCAGCGCAGGGAAAATTGAGGATATGAACGCACGAGTCAGCTCCTGGTGTGAAGATCAGCGACGGGATGATCCGACCCCGCCGTATGTTGTCCGCCTCGGGCGAGGCGCTTGGCTTGGTACATGGCCGCATCGGCGGCGTGGAGCAAGGTGCCTGGGGTGGCACCATGATCGGGGTAAACGGCAATGCCGATACTGAGGGAGGTCAGCACTGAAGCATTACCGGGCAATTGAATCGGCATTTCCATGCTGGCGATGATCTTTTCAGCGATCAGCTCGGCGTCCTCGGCCTTGTGCAAGGGCGCCAGCAACACGGCGAATTCATCGCCCCCCAGGCGCGCGACCAAGTCGTCTTCACGCAACTGTGCCCGGACTCGGGTCGCCACGGCCGTCAACACCGCGTCACCGGCGGCGTGACCGAAGTTGTCATTGATCCCCTTGAACCGGTCGCTGTCCAGGTAAAGCACGGCCACTTGCTCGTTGAGCTTGCTGGCATTGCGCAAGGCGCGAATCAGCCGGCCCTCGAAAAACGCCCGGTTCGGCAAGCCGGTCAAGCTGTCGTGACTGGCCTGGTGGGCCAGGCTTTCATTTTCACTTTGCAGGTGGGTCTGCCAGGACTCCAGTTCATCGAGCAGGGCGTTGAAGTCATTGGCCAGGTTATCCAGTTCGGCGATCGCGGCCGGCGGCACGCGCCGTTCCAGGGCTCGCTCGCTGCGTGCCGCGTGGGCCACCTCGGCCAGGCTGCGCAGCGGCCCGGTGATCGCACGCAACTGGCGCCGCGCCAGATAAAGCGCCACCCAGGCACTCACCGCCGTGCACAGGATGATCCCCGCCAGGCCACTGAGCAAAAAACGCAACAGGCTGCCGCCATGGCCGGCCAACACGATGCGACCTATGCTCTGCCCTTGGTGGACGATCGGCAGGCTGATGGGCTTTTCCAGGAATGCCTTGGCAATGTGCACTTCCAGTTCCGACAACAAGCCGGTTTCCGGTCGTTGCCAGCGCGCCAACAGACGGCCATGTTCATTGAACACCTGGGCATCGGCGACCTCTTCGGTGGTAGCGATCAAGGCCAGAGCTTCGGTGGCCGCGGCCGGGTCATCGAAGACCACGGCGGCTTCCACGGTGTAGTTGATCGAACGGGCGATCAGGTGCAGGTTGTGATCGGCATAGACCCGCAACGCCAGCAGGCCGAGCAAAGTCAGGGAAACACTGGCCATGGTAATGGCCACCAAGGCGACGATCAGATGACCGCGACCGATGACCGAACCCAGGGTGGGACGGACCTTTGGTTTGCGCTGTTTCATGGCGCTGCGGGCCTGCGGCGGGAAAGCTGCAGCACACTCGGATGGATGCGCACGCCACTGCGTGCCACCGAGTCGAGGTTGACCTCGAAAGACACTTGTTCATCGCCGACCCGCAGGCAGAACAGACTTCCCACTGTGCACTGGTCGCCGCCTTCGCTGATGCTCAGCACCGGCTTGCCGATCAAGGACGCAAACAGACGGGTGTGTTCATCGTTGGTCAGCCGGCCGATGTAGACCGCGTTGCACTCAGTGGCGATATCGGGATGATCGGCCAGCAGCCGCTGCACAGTCACCGGCCGCCCCGTGGCCTGGGTAGTGCCCTTGACCAGATCGTCGGTGTATTGGGTGGGTCCGACAATGCACAGTTGCAGCTGGGTTGGCTCCACAGGCCAACGGGCGTAGCTGAGGATTCCCAACACAACCTGGGTCACCGCTTCGGCCCGCTGCTCGGCCTGGGTCGTGGTTGCCTGTTCCTGGGTAAGTGCGACAGGCGACAGCAGACACAAAAGGCCGGCAAGCAGAAAATGCCCCCAGCCCTTGCTGCGCACTGCCTCCCGTACAGGCACCTTCATGGAAAGTCTCTTGATCCAAGCGATAAGTGCCGGAACGATAGCACAGTGCCAAAAAGCCAGCGAGACAGCGTGTTACGTAGACTTCGGAACGGTACAGGCGAAATTGCGACGGGGGCATGAATCAATAAAAGCTGATGGTTCAGTCAGCCTGCTCCAGCTCCAGCATCAACCCGCTCAAGCGCTTGACCTTGCGCCGGACCGCCTCCTCGAATACACCCGCTCGCGGCTCGATCAGACTGAACCATTGCTTGCCCCGAGTAATGGCGGTGTACACCAGTTCCTTGGTCAATACCGGGTTCAGCGCATCCGGGAGAATCAGCGCAGTATGGGTGAATTCCGAGCCCTGGGATTTGTGCACCGTCATGGCATACACGGTTTCCACATCATTCAGGCGGCTGGGCAGGACGAAACGCACACCGCCCTGGCCGTCGTTGCGCGGGAACGCGACCCGCAAGACCTGTTTGCCGGCATCGGGGCCGTCACGCTCGGGCAACTTGAGGGCAATACCGATATCGCCGTTCATCAATCCCAGCCCATAGTCGTTACGGGTCATCAGCACCGGGCGTCCTTCGTACCACTGGTGATCGCTATCGATAAGACGGGCCTTGAGCAATGCGGCGGTAATGCGCTGGTTCAGTCCTTCGACGCCCCACGGGCCTTTACGCACCGCGCAGAGCAATTGGAATTCGTCGAAAGCCGCCAGGACTTCCCGGGCCCAATCGGCCCAGCAACTGTCTTCCAGCGGGCGAGAATTCGCCGGGCGTCGCTGCCGTAGCAGGCTCAGGTAATGCCGATAGCCTTGCGGCCCTTCTGGCCGGCCTCCGAGCAACAGATTTTCCAGCTTCGCGTCGTGTTCGCCCGTTAACGCCAGGGAAAACAGATCGGCATGCTGCCCCTGCTTGAGCAACTGACGGGCCTTTTCAGGCTGCTGCTGATTGACCCAGCGAGCCAGTTGGCCGATCCCGCTGCCTTCGCCGAAGCGCCGGGAATGCCTGAGCATGACCACTTGCTGTGCCAGGGGATGAGTGCCATCGAGATCCTGCTGCAGGTCACTGGTCGCCAGGTTTTCACCACTGACCGACTCAAGCCAGGCTCGGGTCTGGAGGCTGTACCAGCCGTCCTCGGCGTCTCGACACAAATCCCCCAGCACCGCACCGGCCTCCACAGAGGCCAACTGGTCCTTGTCCCCCAGCAACACCAACCGTGCGTGGGCCGGCAATGCATCCAGCAGATTGGCCATCATCTCCAGGTCGATCATCGACGCCTCATCGACCACCAGCACATCCAATGGCAACCGATTGCCCGCATGGTGGCGAAAATGTCGGGTACCAGGCCGACTGCCCAACAAACGATGGACCGTCGTCACATCACAAGGAATCCGTTCGCGCACAGCGTCGTCCACATCCAGGGTCCGGACCTGCTGGCTGATGGACTCGGTCAGGCGTGCCGCCGCCTTGCCAGTCGGCGCGGCCAGGCGAATCCGCAGCGGCTTCCCGGCCTCGACGGCCGGTGCCTGCAGCAGCGCCAGCAGACGCACCACGGTAGTGGTCTTGCCGGTGCCCGGGCCACCAGTCACGATGCTGAAGGCCCCACGGGTTGCCAGCGCGCAGGCCAGTTTCTGCCAATCGATCGGACCATTGGCATTGGCCGGTCCGAACAGCCCGTCCAAACGCTCGCGCAGGTCACCGGGCGCCGCTTCATTTTCGCTAAGCCGCTGGCGCAACGCCTCATCGATCCGCCGCTCATAACACCAGTAACGACGTAGATAAAGACGTTTTCCGGACAGCACCAATGGCCGCTGCTGCGCCTCTTCGCTCCCATCCGCAGCCAGGGCCACCAGCCGGCTGGAGGCCAAGGCCTTGCACCAATGGGCGCCGTCCAGGGTCTGCAATATTTGCGATGGCAACAGCATCACGCCAGTCTGCAGGTCACCCTCGGGGGGCAGCGACAGGGCGAAGTCCGGCTCCTTGAGGGTTTCGAACACGTCCAGGCAAACATGCCCGTGGCCCAGTTGATGACTGGTCAGCGCGGCGGCGAGCAGGACCAATGGATCATCGTCAGGCGCCAGCTCATGGAGGAACGCCACGAACGCCTTGTCCAGGGCACGCAACCAGCCGCGCTCGACCCAGCGCGTCAGTAACAACAGCAGGTCGTCTGCACGGCTCAAGGGCGCCAGCGCCACCAGGCTCTCGTCGTCGGACGACTTGGGGAGCAGGTCGGCAAAAGAACGACTCATAGCAATTCCCCCTGTACCCACGCCGGCTCGGCCTTGGGTTCGGGCGCGCCCTGGAACAGCCGATCCAGTTGCTCAATCAATGTCCGCGGCGGCTTGGTGAAATACACACCCTGGCTGGTTGAGCGGGTGCCGCGAAGGAACAGGTACAACGCGCCGCCGACATGTCGGTCGTAGTCGTAATCGGGAAGCCGCGCCTTGAGCTGGCGATGCAGGGCCAACAGGTAGAGCACGTATTGCAGGTCGTAGCGGTGGTCCAGGATCGACTGTTCCATAGCCTGTACGGTGTAGGCCATGTCATCGACACCCAGCCAGTTGGATTTGTAATCGGCCACGTAATACCGACCGTCGTGCTCGAACGTCAAATCGATGAAGCCCTTGAACATGCCATTGAGCAACACCGGTTCCGCAGCGACGCGAGCCACACCGCCATGGGTGAATCGGCAAACCAGTTGATCGAGCTTTTGCACATCGACCTTGTGGCTGGCGAACCAGAACTCCATCTCGACCTGGAAACGGGTCAGTTGTTCGAGCACCACTGGCGCCTGGTCGTTGCCGACGTGCATGGGCATTTTGATCAAGTGCTGCAGCCAGTCGCTCAACGTCGGGATCCAGCCTTTCCAGCCTCGGCGATTACAGCGTCGGGCGATGGCATCCTCGATATCCGCTGGCTCAGATGCAAAACCCTCCCCAGCGGCCCACTCCAGCAAGCCATGCAGGAAAGTGCCGGGGTTAGGACCACGGGGAAAGCGATGGATGTCGCCCCCCACGGCGAGGGCTTCCCTGGGCGCGTCCGGGTCCAGTCGTTCATCGTCGAACAGCTTCTGGGCCTGCGGACTCTCTGGCGCGGTATCGCTGCCTTCGCTCAGGCTTTCGCCGATGCGCAAGGCACTGTAGGAGGCGATCCACCAGTTTTCGCTGGCTTTTCGCAAGGGCACCAAGGGCTCGCGCAACACTGCTTCGTTGCGCGGCGGCCGATAGTGCTCGTCGGTGGCTTCGGGCATTGGCTGGCAACTTACCGCGACGCAACCTTGTTGCAGGTCGGCCAACCAACCCCCCAGTTCCATCGACTCGGCCAACGGCGCACCACCTCCCAACAGATAACCCAGCGCGGACACATGCAGGATCGAGCGGTTGTTGCTGCCCCGCTTGAGATCCGCGACACCTAGCCAGCAGGCATGCTGTGCGCGAGTCAGGGCCACATAGAGAAGCCGCAGATCCTCGGCCAGACGCTCGTCATCGGCCTTGGCGATCAATTCGGCGGTGGGCTTGAGACTGATCTGCGCCTTGCCGGTCTCATCGTGGTAATGCAACGGCAATCGGCTGCCGTCCACCGGTTTCGTCGAACAGATGAAAGGCAAAAAGACCAACGGATACTCAAGCCCCTTGGACTTGTGGATCGTGACCACCTTGACCAGTTGCTCGTCGCTTTCCAGGCGCAGGATCTGCTCTTCTCCCGCCTGCCCGGACAAGGCCAGGTGCTCGGACAAATGCCGGATCAAGGCTTGCTCGCCATCCAATTCACCGGCGGCCTGCTGCAACAGTTCGCAAAGGTGCAGCAAGTTGGTCAGCACCCGCTCGCCATCGCTGCGCGCCATCAAGGCCTGGGGCAGTTCGAAATCATGCAGCAGACGCCGCAACATCGGCAGCACGCCCTGGCTGCGCCAGACCGTACGATAACCGCGGAACTGCATGACCCGGGCTTCCCAGGCCAGCTCATCCTGATTGAGACGCTCCAGTTCCGTCAGCGAGAGGTTCAACGTGATGCTGGCCAGGGCTGCCCGTAGCGGTCGTTCGGCATCCGGCTCGGCACAGGCCCTGAGCCAGATCAGCAGGTCCCGCGCTTCCTGCGAGGCAAAGACCGAATCCTTGTCGGACAGATAGACACTGCGCACGCCCCGCGCGGACAACTCGTCTCGCACGGCCTGCGCTTCTTTACCATCGCGCACCAGGATGGCGATATCCGCCGGGCGCAAACCTCGCAGCGTTTCTCCATCGACCGTAAAGCCGTCGCGTCCCGACTGGCCGCCGTTGAGCAACGTCGTGATCTCACTGGCGCAGGCGGCCGCCATCGACTGTCGATACACCGCACCGGAAAGCGGCTGGTCCGACGACAGGTGCCAGATGTTCAGTGCCGCCACCGCCTGTCCCGCAATCTGCAAGGTCTCCTTGCGCCCCTGGGATTCAACGGACAGGAACGGCACCGGGTTCTCGCCCGAAGGTTCACGGAACAGGAAGGCCCCGCGCCCCTTTGGACGGGACTCGGCATTCTGGAAAATATGGTTTACCGCACCCACCATGGCGTGGCTGGAACGGAAATTCCTGCCCAGCGTATGCAGCCTGCCAGCAGTGGCTTCGCGAGCGCGCAGGTAGGTGTAGATGTCGGCACCGCGAAAAGCGTAGATCGCCTGCTTCGGATCGCCGATCAGGAACAGCCCGGTCTCCGGGTCATTGTCTTCGATGCGGTAGATGCTTTCGAAGATCCGGTACTGAACCGGGTCGGTGTCCTGGAACTCATCGATCAGCGCCACCGGAAACTGCTCGCGGATCAGGCTCGCCAGACGCTCGCCACCGTCGGCCTGCAGAGCCGTGTCGAGGCGCAGGAGCATGTCATCGAAGCCCATCTCGGCGCGGCGCCGTTTCTCGGCCTCGAAGCGCGCCCCGACCCATTGCGCGGCATGCTGCAACACCGCGGCATCCGGCGTGGGCAACGCCTCCAGGCTGGCCTTGAGACCGGCCATGGCGTCCAGCCCGGGATGATTGGGCACTTCACCTTTCCAGGCTTCGGCCATGCCCTCGGGGGTCAGCCGTGTGAACCCGGTGCCGATATCCAGCAGTTCAAGGCTTTCGTCATCCACCCAGGCAGTGATCTTCTGAAACCACGGTTCGAAGTAACGCGCCTGCATCTTGCGCCCATCGACAGACTTGCTGGCGACGCCTTGCTGGCAGATCTCCAGCAGTTCCACCGCCCATTGCCGCCACGGCGCCTTGAGATCAAGCAAGGCGGCACTACGTTCCTGCAGGGAGGCAGCGATGAGTTCGGCAGGCTCAAGCTCGTCAGCGTCGCCACGCTCGCTGGAAAACAACCCCCTCACCCGTGGCAACAGCGCCGCCGGCCCGCCCCAATGGGTACGCACCCAGTTCAGCGCCTCGCCTTGCATCGAATAGCAGAACAGCCGCCAATAATCGCGCAACACCTCGCCCAGTAACTCGCTGTGATCGGTTTCCAAGGTCTGGGTGAACAGGCTACCGCTGTCGAAGGCATGCTCACGCAACATGCGCTGGCACCAACTGTGGATGGTCGAGACAGCGGCCTCGTCCATCCATTGCGCGGCGATATCCAACCGATTCGCACAACCGGGCCATTGCCCTGCATCGAATTCGTCACGCAGCTCGGCGATCAGCGAATCCGGGGCTGGAATTTCTTCACGAAAGTAACGTGCAGCTTCGGCCAGACGGGTGCGAATTCGTTCACGCAGCTCTTTGGTGGCGGCGTCCGTAAAGGTCACGACCAGGATTTGCGGTGGAAGCAGCTCGCGGCCAAAACCGGCCGCCGAACCGCCATGCCCCAGTACCAGTCGCAAGTACAGCGCCGAGATGGTAAAGGTCTTGCCGGTCCCGGCGCTGGCCTCGATCAGTTGGCTGCCTCGTAGCGGGAACGCCAGTGCCAATGGTGTCTGCCGGCTCATGAACGGGCCTCCTCGCCGACCAAAGAACGCCATGGAGCTTCGAGCAAGGGTCGGTAAAGCGCATCGCACCAATCGGGGAATGTTTCGTCAGCCATCAAGGCATCGAAATCAGGAAACTGTCGAGCCAGGGCCGGACTTTCCCGCCGCTCGCCTTCAAACGTCTGGCCATCGCCTTCATAGGCTTTGCGAGCCGCCGCTCCGGCCTTGACCGGATCACTCTGGCCGAGCCAGGCGAAAGCCGTCTTCACTGCGATCGGTAGCGGCTGGCGCATACCGGCCTGCCAGGCCTGCAGCATGTCGCCCAACAACTTTTGTGCGACAGGCTCTTCAAAAGGTGCCAGCAGCAAGCTGTCATCACTGGCCACCAGCGCCGTCGTCAACGACAAGCCGTTAGCGCAGGCCACGAGATGATTGACCCAGGGTCGTATCAGGCGATGCCATTTACGGGTCTTGGTAGAACCGATGCTGTTGGGTATGGCGGTGATGGCGAGGACCGCACCGTCGGAGCGTTGGTGCAAGCCGCTGAGCCAGCCTTCGACATTCACGCCCTGCAATTGCAGGCTGACTGGCACAGCGCTGGTCGAGGGTGTCGGCCATAACGCCAAAAGCTGCTGGTAACGTTGGAGCAGATCCGGCAAGGGCTCGATCAACTCGCGTTGCAGGCACTCACCAAAACCGGCCATGGGCAACAAACCACTGTTCTGCAGCCTTTGGGCGTGGGCGGTGAGGGCAAGATCCGGTTGGTCCAGGCGTATCAGGGCCGCTTCAAGCAAGCTGTCACTCAGGCTGTAGCGTTGCAGCGCATCGAGCACAAAAGGTTCGTCATCGGCCAGAGGCGCTTCGATGGCCTCGAAGAACACCTTCAGTCGCTGACTGAAGAAATGGCGGACTGGATTGCGCAGGAAATCCTGCAACTGTCCGAGGCCCAAAGGTTCTTCCTGAACGTAGGGTTCCAGCACCTGGTTCTTGTCGGTGTGATCGCAAGCGTCATGGAGCATCCGCCATTCGCTGGCGTAACTGAACAGCTCATCGCCTTGATGGAAATAACGCGCACTGAACGGTTGCAGCGGGTGCTGCTGGGTCAGGGCATCGAGAAGACTCTTACTGTCATCTGCCAGCCGCCAACCACTGGCGAGATGGTCCCGAAGTTGGCCAATCAACACCGATGCCGGTCGCTCACTGTTGTCGCGAATGCTGCGCCCAACCCAACTGATATACAGTTTTTCCCGGGCCGAAAGCAGGGCCTCCAGCAACAGATAACGATCATCTTCGCGCCGGGAACGATCGCCCGGGCGATAATCGCCGCCCATCAGATCGAAATCCAGGGGTGGCTGGGCGCGTGGGTAATCCCCATCATTCATCCCCAGCAAGCACACCAGTTTGAAGGGGATCGCGCGCATCGGCATCAAGGTACAGAAGTTGACTGCCCCGGCCAGGAAACGTTGGGACAGTCGCCCCTGATCCAGCCCGGCCAACCATGCCTCACGCACCACCGTCAGCGGCAATTCATCGTGCAGCCCCACCGACTCACAGGTTTCCAGCCAGGTTTCACGCAAGTCTTCAAGTTGGGCCAGCAGATAGTCGTCATGCTCGTTGCTCGCCTGGAAAAACAACTGCATCAGGTCTTGCAGGCGTGCCCCCCATTGCTGCGGTGAAGCCGGCCGGGTGAGTTCCTGATGGGCGACTTCCAGGGCATCCAGCAAAGCTACCAGGGGACCGATCAACGCCGCATCCAGGCCTCCGATCTCGTCATAGGGCTCAATGCCTTCATAAGCGTTTGAACTGCCGACGGCATACCCCAGCAACATACGACGCAGGCCGAAATGCCAGCTGTTCTGCTCAAGTTCTGCGGGCAGGCCCAACCCGGCACGGTGTTCGGCGCTCATCCCCCAGCGAATGCCTGCCCCTTCGATCCAACGATGCAGAGTCGGCAGGTCGGCCTCATCAATGCCAAACCGTTCGCGCAACGCGGGGACATCCAGCAGATCAAGGATTTCGCTGACCGGGAAACGACTGTCCGGCAGCTTGAGCAAATGCTCGACGGCGATCAACAGCGGATCACGTCCACGTTGGCCCTGGTCGGTCAGCGTGAATGGAATGAAACGAGGGTCGTTCCTGTCGAGCTGGCCGAACACCGCGCGAATGTGCGGCGCATAACTGTCGATGTCCGGGACCATGACGATGATGTCCCGTGGGCGCAGGGTCGGATCCGCGCTGAAGTGGGCCAGCAATTGGTCGTGGAGAATTTCAACTTCACGCTGGGCACCGTGAGCCACATGAAAACGGATCGAGCCGTCCCGCTCCGTATCGACGACAGGCCAGTGTTCCCGGGTTTCGTTCAGGGGGCGTAGCTCCAGGATGTCATCCTGCAACTGGCTGAGAAGGGTCGTGGGGGTCCCATCAGTGAACAGGTCGATTCGCCCATCGCGAAATACAGAGCGATAACTGTTGGGATCATCGTAGCTGTCGAGCAGGTTGATATAGTCGCGTCCCTGTTTGCCCCAGGCAGCCAGTAACGGATGGGCATGTTGATGCAGGGTTTGCGGATCGAGGACGACGGGCATGCCAGCCTTGCGTGCCTGGCGCTTGTATTGATGACGCAGCAAGTCCTTGTCGGCGACGATGTCCGCCCAATGATGACGACATGGGTTATGCACGCATAGCAGAACCTGGCTGAACCGGGAAAGACCGGCGAGCGCCTCGAGGACTTGGGCAGGCAATGAAGAAATACCAAACACGATGACCCGCGCGGGGAGGCCTTTTGGAGCGACTTCCAGGCTGTTGATACGTTCGATGTAGCGCTGATGAACACCGGCACGACTTTGCGCCATGCCCTGCTCTCCCACATCAAGCAACAAGGCTCGCCACAGTTCCGCTTGCCAGCAATTTGCCGGCGCGAGCGGTTTGATTTCGCCTCGGACATTTCTTGTCTGGTGTCGCCCCTCAGCCCAATCCTCAAGCCAGTCGGCCCGGTACACCTGGTATTGGTCAAACAGATCGGCAAGACGCTCGGACAGTTGATAACGCTTGCGCAAGTCAGTGTCGTGGGTGAGGAATCGTCGCAGAGGTTCGAAATGAGGCTGCTCGATCAACTGCGGCAGCAGCCGCATCAGGCGCCAGGTTAGCGGGGCCTTATCCAGCAGGGACTTGGCCGGAATTTCATCACGTCCCAGGACTGTTCGATAAAGCTGCCACATGAAACTGCCCGGCAGTTGCACATCAATGGCAGCCGCAATACCGCAGCCGCCTGAATCGTCGTCTTCCGGGTCTTCAGCCAGCGCGAGCTTGAGCCATTGAGCAATGCCGTTGCTCTGTACCAGTGCGATTTCATTTTCAAGGGGGGCCAGCGGATAGCGCCGCATCAAGCTGATCACCAGGCTGCGCAATTCATCAAGGCGATTCCCGTGAACCACCATGAAAGCTGGGCTAAGGGATGTTGCGTCCGGCATGAAAGGCATCCTTGAAAATGCAAAAAGCTAGGGCAGAACCTTAGCACTGTCGGTGGGCTGTGACAGCCGGGAACTGTCCGCGATGCTCGTACGAACTTTCCTGCGGGCAAAACAAAACCCCTACCTGCGTCAGCAGATAGGGGTTTCGGAATTTAATCTTGACGATGACCTACTCTCACATGGGGAAACCCCACACTACCATCGGCGATGCATCGTTTCACTTCTGAGTTCGGGATGGGATCAGGTGGTTCCAATGCTCTATGGTCGTCAAGAAATTCGGTAGCCGGTGCGTGCCTTGCGGTCACGTGCCAGCGAATGGGTATGCGATAGATTTGTGTGCTGCGTTCGTGAGCGATGCGAACTTTCGGTTCGTGTCGTCTTCACACACCGCAATCTGGTCTCTTCGCTCTTCAGCTTGGAGTTACAAATTGCTTGGGTGTTATATGGTCAAGCCTCACGGGCAATTAGTACAGGTTAGCTCAACGCCTCACAGCGCTTACACACCCTGCCTATCAACGTCGTAGTCTTCGACGGCCCTTCAGGGGACTCAAGGTCCCAGTGAGATCTCATCTTGAGGCAAGTTTCCCGCTTAGATGCTTTCAGCGGTTATCTTTTCCGAACATAGCTACCCGGCAATGCCACTGGCGTGACAACCGGAACACCAGAGGTTCGTCCACCCGGTCCTCTCGTACTAGGAGCAGCCCTCTCAAATCTCAAACGTCCACGGCAGATAGGGACCGAACTGTCTCACGACGTTCTAAACCCAGCTCGCGTACCACTTTAAATGGCGAACAGCCATACCCTTGGGACCGGCTTCAGCCCCAGGATGTGATGAGCCGACATCGAGGTGCCAAACACCGCCGTCGATATGAACTCTTGGGCGGTATCAGCCTGTTATCCCCGGAGTACCTTTTATCCGTTGAGCGATGGCCCTTCCATACAGAACCACCGGATCACTAAGACCTACTTTCGTACCTGCTCGACGTGTCTGTCTCGCAGTCAAGCGCGCTTTTGCCTTTATACTCTACGACCGATTTCCGACCGGTCTGAGCGCACCTTCGTACTCCTCCGTTACTCTTTAGGAGGAGACCGCCCCAGTCAAACTACCCACCATACACTGTCCTCGATCCGGATAACGGACCTGAGTTAGAACCTCAAAGTTGCCAGGGTGGTATTTCAAGGATGGCTCCACGCGAACTGGCGTCCACGCTTCAAAGCCTCCCACCTATCCTACACAAGCAAATTCAAAGTCCAGTGCAAAGCTATAGTAAAGGTTCACGGGTCTTTCCGTCTAGCCGCGGATACACTGCATCTTCACAGCGATTTCAATTTCACTGAGTCTCGGGTGGAGACAGCGCCGCCATCGTTACGCCATTCGTGCAGGTCGGAACTTACCCGACAAGGAATTTCGCTACCTTAGGACCGTTATAGTTACGGCCGCCGTTTACCGGGGCTTCGATCAAGAGCTTCGCGTTAGCTAACCCCATCAATTAACCTTCCGGCACCGGGCAGGCGTCACACCCTATACGTCCACTTTCGTGTTTGCAGAGTGCTGTGTTTTTAATAAACAGTCGCAGCGGCCTGGTATCTTCGACCGGCGTGGGCTTACGCAGCAAGTGCTTCACCCCTCACCGGCGCACCTTCTCCCGAAGTTACGGTGCCATTTTGCCTAGTTCCTTCACCCGAGTTCTCTCAAGCGCCTTGGTATTCTCTACCCAACCACCTGTGTCGGTTTGGGGTACGGTTCCTGGTTACCTGAAGCTTAGAAGCTTTTCTTGGAAGCATGGCATCAACCACTTCGTCACCCAAAAGGTAACTCGTCATCAGCTCTCGGCCTTAGAATCCCGGATTTACCTAAGATTCCAGCCTACCACCTTAAACTTGGACAACCAACGCCAAGCTGGCCTAGCCTTCTCCGTCCCTCCATCGCAATAACCAGAAGTACAGGAATATTAACCTGTTTTCCATCGACTACGCTTTTCAGCCTCGCCTTAGGGACCGACTAACCCTGCGTCGATTAACGTTGCGCAGGAAACCTTGGTCTTTCGGCGTGGGTGTTTTTCACACCCATTGTCGTTACTCATGTCAGCAT